>CAMDDX010000033.1 GCA_945893075.1 Planctomyces sp. SH-PL62
TGGCGGATGCCGGCGATCGACATGCCCTACGGGGCCGAGGTCGAAGAACTCCTGAGCGTCTCGGTCGGCAGCGTCGACAGCTACGACTTTCACGCGCTGGAGGTGATCCAGTGCATGGCCGAACGGCGTCGCGGTGGCGAGACCGGAGTCGTCGCGATGCAGGCCCTGCGTGGCGACGCCGTCTGGAAAGCGATGGACGCGGGCAGTTGGTCCGGCGGAGGCTGGGATGCGAAACTCTTCGAGGCGTGTCTGTCGCGCAGCCAGACGTTGGCTCAACCCGCGACGTTCAGTCATCGCTACCCGACGCCGGCTCAAATCCGCGAGTGGGTCAAAGAACCGATCGCGTATCGCTACGAGTATGCCGACGGCGTGAAGGCCACCATGCTGATGCTGAACGGCCTGATCGGCGACTTCACCTTCGCCGCGCGGCTGAAAGGCGAAGCGGAGCCGCTCTCGACGTTGTTCCATCTCCCGCCGACCCCGAACGTGACCTACTCGGCGTCGTTGATGTCGAAGGCCGAAGAGACCTTCATGACCGGCAAGTCGCCGTATCCGATCGAGCGGACGTTGCTGACCACCGGTCTGGTCGAAGCGGGCGTGCGGTCGCTCGGCACCGGCCAGAAGCGAATCGAAACACCGCACCTCGCCATTCGTTATCAAGCGCCGCGCGAATCCACCTTCGCCCGGTCATAGCCGCCCCTGGAGTGCGGTGGCTCGACACCGCCCTCCATTCATTTGGAATAGCGACTCTCAGAGTTCCAAAAACCGTCGCCATTGGAATCGCCTGAGCATCGGCCGCTTTCTTAACGATCAACGTCGTCATTCCAAATGAATGGAGGGCTGCGTCGAGCCGCCCTGGAGTGCGGTGGCTCGACACCGCCCTCCATCCATTTGGAATAGCGACTCCCACAGTTCCAAAAACCGTCGCCACAAAACACGACTGAGCATCGGCCGCTTTCTTGACGATCAACGTCTTCATTCCAAATGAATGGAGGGCTGCGTCGAGCCGCAGCACTCCAGGGTGGAACCCCCGCTTTCAATTCGCGAGGCCAAGGAGTATCACCTGCTCCTCTCTCAGCTCCATTTTCCGCGGCTTGCGAATGAGACTGTCATGGCCGAAAACTCCGAAAAGGCGGATGCCGCCTATGCCGAAGCCCTGAAACGAATCGAGGAATGTGGAAACCAGCGAGGGATTTATCTCAGTTTGAGTAACCTGGACCTCGCGATGCTACCGCCGGAGATCGGCCAACTCACGTCCCTGGAGGCGCTTGGACTCAACCGTAACCAACTCTCGACGCTGCCGCCGGAGATCAGCCAACTCACCGCTCTGAAGGAGCTTTGGCTGGAGAACAACCAGCTCACAACACTGCCGTCGGAGATCGGCCAACTCAAGGCCCTGTCGGACCTTTTTCTCCAGCACAACCAGCTCACGACGCTGCCGGGCTGGCTCAGAGATTTACCAAAGTTCAACTTTCTGTTCCTGCACGACAATCCCGCGCTGCAGCTCTCGCCCTCCGTCCTCGGTCCCAATCCGCGAACATACACAGGACCAGGAAATTTTGCCTCAGCGAAGTCGATCCTGGATTTCTATTTCGGAAGACAGACGGAGCAGACCCGACCGTTGAGCGAAGTGAAATTGATCCTGGTGGGCCGGGGCGGAGCCGGGAAGACGTGTACGGTGCGTGCCTTGCGCGACCTGCCATTCAACGACGACGAGGAAAGCACGCCGGGGATTGCTCTGTGCGACTGGACGATGGATGGATGCAAGGGGGAGCCGGTCACGGCGCATGTCTGGGATTTCGCCGGGCAGGTCATTACCCACGCTCTGCATCAGTTCTTCTTCAGCGTGCGGAGCGTGTATGTCGTGGTGCTGACGGGGCGCGAGAACCACGAACGCGAGGACGCGGAATACTGGCTGCGGCTGATCAAGGCGTTCGGGACGGATGACGACGGCCACGGGCCACCGGTGATCGTGGGTCTGAATAAGTGGGACGTCCCCGGCTGCCGCCCGCGAGTGGATCGTGGCGCGTTGCAGGAGCGGTATCCCTTCATTCGCGGCTTTGTGGAAGTGGACTGCAAGTCGAACAAGGGGATCACCAAGCTCAAGGCCGCCCTGTGCAAAGAAGTGGACCGGCTCAAGTGGGTCCGCGAACCGTTTCCTGAAACCTGGGATGCCGTCCGTCTGGCCCTGACGCGCGGGGGGAAGAAGCGGGCGCACCTCACATACTCCGAATACCGGACGCTGTGCGCGAAGCATCATGTGGTGGATGAAGGCCAGCAGGATTCGCTCGCGGAAATCCTGCACAATCTGGGAGCCGCGCTCAACTACCGCAACGACCCGCGCCTGCACGAAGCCACGGTGCTGCAACCCGAGTGGCTGACGAAGAATGTCTATTCGCTGATGCGGCGCGCGGAGAAACAAGCAGGCGTGCTGAAGCGAGCCGATGTGGACGTGGTGCTGAAGAAGGTCATTGATCCGGACATGCGGGACTACCTGGTGCGGATCATGGAGCGGTTCGAGATCGCCTACGCGCGGGCCTCATCCGGCGGCGTCTGGCTCGTTCCCCAAGCGCTGCCGGATGTGCAGCCCAAAGGGGTGGAGGAATTCGGAACCATCACCGATGCCACCCGCCTGTGCTACACGTATCAGGCGCTGCCGGAAGGGCTGGTGGCTCGTGCCATCGTGCGGCTGCACGAGTTCATCGAAGAGGTCAACGGCAAGAAACGACAATGGGCCAGCGGCGCGATCTTAACCCGCGAAGAGGCACGAGCCTTGATCCGTACCGAGCCGCAGGACCAGCAGGTCATGATCACCGTGACCGGACCAGCCAAAGCTCGCCAGCAACTCGCCGGGTTGTGTCAGGCCGAGATGCGGGACATCCACAGCGAAATCCCCGGCCTCGATCCGACCGAGGAAACCCAAGTGCAAGGTGCCTGGGTGGCGACCAAGACTCTAGAAGCTGATGAAAAGCAGGGCCGCGCGACCGGCATCTCCACAGACCGTGGCACGGTCGATGTCGATCCCGCAGGACCGAACAACGCGTACTCCGTCAAACCCGCCCGGTCCGAGGAGCTCTGGAAACCGACGGTCTTCATCAGCTACTCGAAAAGCAATGTGACCCAACGCAAGCGTCTGGAGTCCGAACTCAAGATTCTGAAAAACGAGGGCCTGTTGGCCAGCCATTGGCACGACCGAATGATCGACCCCGGCAACGATTGGGATGACACCATCCAAAACAAATTGGCGGAGGCCGACGTAGTGATCGTTCTTGTGAGCGTCGCCGCGTTAGCGACTGACTACATCACCGAAGATGAAATTACGACGGCACTGAAACGTCACAACAAAGGCGAGACGGTGGTGGTCCCGGTGATTCTGGAGGCTTGCCGCTGGGACACGAACGGACTTGGCGAGTTGAATGCGCTGCCAGAAAAAGCCAAGCCTTTGAACAAGTGGAATCCTCCGTCAGACGGATGGAAGACGATCGCCGACGGACTGGCCAAGGTGTTCCAGAAGCTCATGCAGAACGGCGGCAATAAAAAGAATCCGAGTGCCGCGAGACCTTCCAAGAAGATCGAATGACGCCAGTCCCTCATTGATTGGGACTCAGATTGAGTTTTGCGGTTTGGCCCGAAGGGTCGCAACTCGAAAGCCCAGGGCAACGCCCTGGGTTTTCGATCTCGAAAAAGCCAAAGCCCTGAAAGGGCGAAACAAACAATCGAGGAGAGTGCCGCCCTTTCAGGGCTTGAGAGTCCGCAACTTCGGTGCCCCAGGGCGTTGCCCTGGGCTTTCGAGTGATGACCCTTCGGGCCAAACCGCAAATATCAACCTGAGCTCCAACCACTGCAATCCGCAGGCACGAGCGTCGCCCTTCCAGGGCTTTGCATCTCATTCCCCACTTTTCCGTGGGCTTGCGCCCACGGCTAAATTCCGTCGCCGCTTCGCGGCTATGACAGAGTCGAACAATGGACGCTTCACCGACCAACACACGAGAGAGTCAATTGCTCGCCCACCGCGCCGAGACCGACTGGGCCGGGCTGACGAGCGAGCAACGGATTCGTTCGATCGAACTGGACGGCTACGTCGTCATCCCCGATCTGCTGTCACCAACTCAAATGGATTCGATTCGCGCCGAGTTGTCTCGGCTACCAACGACAGCGGTGGATTACAGCGAGCACCAACGCGGTTGCTCCAACGTGCATTGGACCGATTCACCGACTGCCATTCGCGTCATCGCCTTGCCGGCCATGATCGAGTTCCTCTCGACGTTGTTCGGTGACGAGCTGATCTGCACGGCGTGCGATTTCGCTTTGTCTCGACCGGGGCATCCGGGCATCGCGATTCATACCGATGCGCAGCCTTACGGCTCGAAGATCTTTGGTCTGGGAGCCAGCTCTCCCTGTCTGGTGCGGGTGCTGTATTACCTCGACGATCTGACTCAGGAACGCAGCCCGTTCAAGGTGATTCCGAGGTCGCATCTGTCGCTGCACTCGGACGGCAATCCGTATCGGCGTTACTTGTCGCACGAGGACGAAGTGATGGTGACCTGCCGAGCCGGCTCGGCGGTGATCATCAACCAGAAGGTGTTCCACGCGAACTATCCCAACTACAGCGACAGCGACCGCCGCCTGTTGGCCATTGCGTATCGACCGGCCTGGGCCGGCCCGATCGGCGAAGTCCCCGACCACGATCCGGAACGTGTCGCTACATTGCCGCCCGAAGTGCGGCCGTTCTTACGCAGCCTCAATACGCGCGCGATCAATTACGACTTGCCGAATCGTCCCGACAACATGGCTCGACATGCACCGGGAATCAGCCCGCAACGCTGGGGATCGGAGTCGTTGTGATGAGTGCCGGGGTCAGGTGTTCTGATTTCTGTTTTGCTGTTGCGATGGAGAGCGAACTGTTGATCGGGTGACTGTCTGCAAACCAAGGTTGGGGTGGATTGCAGGAGCAAAACAGAAATCAGAACACCTGACCCCTCGACCGATCCAGATCCTCCGTCACCAGTACCAAGCGAGAACGTCCCATGCCTCGATCCGCAGTGACAGCCAACACGAACCCGACGCGCAAGCGAGGAAGTGAGTCGATCGTCGTCGGTAAGCTGATTGACGCCATGCCTCGCTTGCGCGTCGGGTTAGTGTGGCGGATCGCTTCCACCGTCTTGTGTCTGACGGTCGTTTCGACCGTAACTGCGGCTGAGCCGACAGTCGTGGTCGAGCGTTGCAGCCTGTTCGATCCCGAATCCGGCAAGATGTTGCCGGAGCGGACGATCGTCATTCGCGGCACGCAAATCGTCCGCGTGTCCGCGGCCGACGAGGTCGTCGATGTTCCCACGGACGCGACACGCATCGATGGACGCGGCAAGTTCGCGCTGCCGGGACTGATCGACGCGCATGTGCATGTCGTGCATGTGCTCGACTTCGCGCATGTCACCGGGGACGAGGTGCTGCCGCTGTACCTCGCGGCGGGAGTGACGTCGATTCGCAGCACCGGGGATGAGCTGGTGGCCGCCACGCTCGTGGCGCGAATTGCCGCGGCGCATCCGGAGTGGAGCCCGCGCGTCTTCACGTGCAGCCCGCTGCTCGACGCTGATCCGCCGATTCACCGCGATGTCGGCCACGCCATCACTGATGCAGCCAAAGTGCCGGCGCTGTTTGATGAACTGACGCGGTGGAATGTCACGACCGTGAAGATCTATGCCGGCACGTCGCGACCGGTCGGCAAAGCCATCATCGATGAGGGACATCGTCGTGGTTTGTTTGTGACGGCGCATCTCGGCAGATACTCGGCCCAGGATGCGGTGGCCGATGGCGTGGACGGCCTCGAACATATTTGGTCGGTGTTCAACTACGTCATTCCTCCGGAGACGACGAAGGAACCAGGCCATCGCGGACGGCTCGATCTGAGCAACCCGATCTGCGAATCGCTCGTGGCCGAGTTGGCGAAACGGAAGATACATGTCGATCCGACACTGGCTGTGTTTCGCAACATGATCCTGCTGCCCGACGTTCCGGAAGTTCGCGATCATCCAGACAACGCCCTCGCTCCGCAGCGGCTGCGCGACTTCTGGCCGGTCTATCTGGCGCGCACCGGCTGTCCACAAGGCGGTCCGCTGGAAGATCGCCGTCGTGAGTTCGCCAAGTTTCAGGAACTGACGGGCAAGCTGTATCGAGCCGGCGTGCCGTTGCTCGTCGGGACCGACTCGCCCGAGCCACAAGTGCCACCCGGCTTCTCGCTGCACCAGGAACTGGAGATGCTCGTCGAGTCGGGATTGCCGCCGGCCGCCGCACTGCGTGCCGCCACTCTGACCAATGCCACCGTGCTGGGTGAGAAGGAACGCCTCGGCTCCATCGCGGCGGGCAAGCAGGGGGACATTGTGCTGCTCACGGCAGATCCGCTGCACGACATTCGCAACACGCGGCGCATCGAACTGGTGATCCACAGCGGTCAGGTGTGTCGCCAGGACGTCTTGCTGAAGCGGGTGCCGAAGCAATGATGGCCGACGCGAGATTCCGATAGCGGACAAAGGTGAAAAATTGTTGGGTGAAATATGGGAGAAGTGAAACGAGTTTTTGACTGAGCAATCTCAACGTTGCCGTGAGTGATGGTCACCGTATTTTTCACCCAACAATTTTTCACCTTCTTAAGTTGCGAGGAGCGCAGCCAGCGCTAGGAACCCGTGCCGCGAATTTCGCGGAAGGTTCGTTCGCAGCCTTTGATCATGTACTCGAAGTCGTTGCCCGCCTGCATCCATTGGACTCCGCATTCGATCAGAGTCTTCGCGAACTGCGGATTCGCTCCCAGCCCTGAGCCGAGAAACTTACCGGCGGCCTTCGCTTTTTTCGCGATGGTCCGGATCGCGTTCAAGACGTCCGGGTGAGTTGTCTCGCCCAGGCGTCCCATCGACCCCGACAGGTCTTGCGGTCCCATCACCAGCGAATCCAGCCCTTCGATTTTGAGCACCTCGTCGATCTCGGCCAGCAGTTCGACGGTTTCGACTTGAGCTGTGACGAAGATGTCGCGATTGGCTTGGGCCAGATACGCCTGTTGTTCCATGCGGCCGTACTGCATGGGGCGTCGCGGTCCAAAGCCGCGCGTGCCCAGCGGTGGATACCGGCAGGCGGAGACGAAGTCGGCCACTTCTTTCGCGGAGTACGAACGCGGCAGAATGATTCCCTCCGCACCGGAATCCAGCACGCGCTTGATCCAGGCGACGTCGTTGTTCGGAATGCGAACAATCGAGGCGACGCCGCCGGCACGAGCGGCGATCAAGTGACCGAGCATGGACTCGGTCGTCATGGCATTGTGCTCCAAGTCGATCCAGACGAAATCGACGCTGCCCGCGATTGCTTCGGTGACGGTGGGATCGGTCATCGTGATCCCCGCGCCGAGCACGATCTCGCCGGCCCGCAGCTTGTCTCGCATTTTTTGGATGTGTGTGCTGATCATGATGTCCTTTTCAAAAAGTCGATGACGCGAGCCGGGGTCAGGTGTTCTGATTTCTGTTTTGCTCCTGCGATCCACCCCAACCTTGGTTCGCAGCCAGTCACTCGATCAACGGTTCACTCTCCATCGCAACAGCAAAACAGAAATCAGAACACCTGACCCCTCAGAGGGGCGATGGCAGCATTGAAGCGTGACATAACCTCGGTGGCGAACAACTCCAGGCTGCGCAGCCAGCGCTGGCGATCGTCCCAGTCATGAGCTACGAGCACGAGCGAGCCGAAGGGACCGATTCGCTCGCGAAGCTGCAACAACTTAGACGTCACATGATCGGGATCTCCGGCGATGACGACTTCCTTCAGGAAGTAATCCAGGTTGCAGTCTGAGTCACTCTGCGAAGCGTCTCGCTTCCACATCGAGACGCCGTTCGGTGCCGTCGCCTGCGTCAGATCGAGGATGTATTGAATGCACGATCCGAGCGAGTTAGTTCTGGCGATTCGCCGCGCCTCGTCCGTCGAATCCGCGACGAAGACATTGCGGGACACGGCCCAGTCGGACGGCTGGGCAACCCGGCCAGAGGTCGCGGCGGCCTGCGCGTACGTCTGCCATTGCTCGGCCAAAGCGTCCGCGTGGAGCATGTGGTGACTGATGAAGCGGAAGCCGCGTTCGGCCGCTTTCTGCAATCCGACCGATGAGCGACTGATGCTCGGAACGTAGATCGGCGGATGAGGCTGCTGGAACGGTTTGTGGAGATGCCCGACACCAAACTGTGGATGCAGATGGTCTTTCATCCGCACGTTCCAGAACTGACCCTCGATGTCGATCGGCACCTCGCCCTGCCACAACTTCAGAATCATGTCGATCGCTTCGGAAACACGAGCGGCCGTGTCTTTGGGGTGTGCTCCGAAGATCTCCATGTCCGTCGGAATGGCTCCCGGTCCGAAGCAGACATTGAGTCGCCCGTGCGACAGGTGATCGAGAAACGCCAGCCGGCCAGCGACATGCACCGGATGGTGATACTGCAAACAAACCGGAGCCGGCCCGACCCGAATGCGTTTCGTCAGACCGAGCACCTTCGCCAGAAAGATCTCCGGCATGACGATATTCTCGACGCTGGAGGAATGATGCTCGCCGACCCAGAAGTCATCGAAGCCGAGTTCGTCGCATTTGACGGCCAGTTCGAGATCTTCGTCGAGGCACTGAGCCAACGGTTTCGTGGGATCGTGAATTGGCATGACGAACATGCCGAGTCGCAGCGGTTGAGCGTTGGTCATGTCTTTGTTGTTCCATCAATCGACAGCGAATTTAGGGAGGCAGCGAATGTTGACGGACAGAGGGCTGCTCACATTCGCTGTCTCTTTCAATTCGCTGCCGCCATTTGGAATTCCACTCCCAGTCGATGTGCGTGATCTCTGAGGGCGGCGAGCGTCGCATCGTCGACAGGGATGCCGTCGCGCTCGCGATGTCTCAGAGTGCGGAATTCGAGTTCGCCAGGAACCAAGACTTCATCACACCCCGGAGCAGGTCGCGACGATTTCATGTACGCGACTGTTTCGTCCATCAACCGCCGGAACTCAGCGAGCGGACAGAATGCCGACGGATCAATCACGATGAAACAGACGCCATTGCCGAATACGTCTTTGTCTTGCGAGCCAACTCCCGCCAACGCGCTGCCGAGAATCTCGACGAGCAAACTCAGTGCAAAACCCTTGTGCCCCGCGCCGCCACCCAGCGGCAAGATGCCTCCGCGCGGCGGGCCGTAGAACGCATTCGGATTGTTCGTCGGCTTCCCGTCCGCATCGCGAATCCAACCGTCGGGAACAGCTCGCCCCTCGTTGCGAGCGAAGCGAATCTTTCCCTCGGGGGCGACGGACGTCGAAAAGTCCGCGACGATCGGATCGCCGCCGGTCGGGACCGCGTACGCAATCGGGTTGGTCCCCAATCGGCCGTCGCGACCGCCGAACGGCAGAACATCGTGCCCATAGATCGGAGAATTGCAGGTCGCCAACGCGATCAGACCCTGATCCGCCGCGATCTGCACCCACGCTCCCAGTCGTCCGACATGATTGCAGCGTCGCGTGATCACAGTTGCCGTCCGTTGTTCGCGCGCGATCTCAATCCCAACGTGGATCGCCTTCTCGGCACCGACGGGGCCAAAGCCACGACCGCAGTCCACGCGCGCGGTCGTCGGTCCGGTTCGTTCGACAGTCAGCGGTGCGTCGGGAACGATCAACCCTTTCGACACAAATCCGAGGTACTCAGGAATCCTGATGATCCCGTGCGAGTCGTGTCCCATCAGACTGCTGGTGATCAGCGAGCTGACGGTGGCCTGTGCTTCACCGCGGCCGGCCCCCGCTGCTGTGAATAGCGTGACGCCGAGTTGCGAAACGGTCTGTGGGCAATAAAGCGGACTCATGCAACCACCTTGGAGTGCTGCGGCTCGACGCAGCCCTCCATCCAATTGAAATCGCGATCCTCAAAGTCCAAGAAACGCGGTGATGAGGGGTGACTGGCGAACCTCGTTGTTTGAGTTTTCGACATCTTCATTCCAAATGAATGGAGTGCTGCGGCTCGACGCAGCCCTCCATCCAATTGAAATCGCGATCCTCAAAGTCCAAGAAACGCGGTGATGAAGGGGTGACTCGCGAACCTCGTTGTTTGAGTTTTCGACATTGTCATTCCAAATGAATGGAGGGCTGCGTCGAGCCGCAGCACTCCAGGGTCAGCAGACGGCCTTGTTGAGCGCCGGCATCAGTTCCTTGGCGAACAACTCCATGCTGTGGACCCAGCTCGCTTTGTCGTCCCAGTCGTAGCTCATCAGGACCAGCGTTCCGAAGGTGCCAGTCTCTTCGATCAGTTGCAGCAGCCGTCGCAGGACTTCGTCCACGTCCCCGGCGATGATCTGTTCGGTCATCAGGTAGTCGAGGTTGCACTCGGAGTTCGGCATGTCGAGATCGCGTTTGTAGATTCGCCGGCCGAGTCCTTTGTCGAACAGCCCGCCGATGTATTCGTAATTCCGGCCGAGGGAATTCGAGCGTGCTTTGGCGACCGCTTCTTTGGTCGTGTCGGCGAGGAAGATGGATCGCGAGACTTTGAAGTCCGACCGCTGCGGGACTCGACCGGCGGCCTGCGCGGCGTTCGCGTACGTCTGCCACATATCCGCCACGACGTTGCCGGTCACGAGGCAATGCGCGAACGGCTGATAGCCACGCTGTCCCGCGAACTTCATGCTGAACGAGTCGCGGCTCATGCCCGGCATGGAGATCGGCGGATGTGGCTGCTGAAGCGGCCGATGAATGAAGCCGATCAGACACTCTTGGTCGACGTTGTCCCGCAGCTTGAATTGCCAGAAGCGTCCGTTGTGTTCGTACGGCGGATCGGTGGACCACAGTTTGAGGATCACGTCGATCGCTTCCAGAGCCATCGCTCCGCCGTCCTTCGGATCGACTCCGTAAAGTTCCTGATCCGCCGTCACGCTGCCGTTGCCGAAGCACAGATTGAGTCGCCCCTTGGCGAGATGATCCAGAAACGCCAACCGGCTGGCGACGTGTGCCGGATGATGCTGATTCAGACAGACCGGAGCCGGGCCAAGCCGGATGCGGCTCGTTTCGCCGAGCGCCCGCGCGATGAAAATTTCGGGCATCACGATGGTCTCGTACTTCATCGTGTGATGCTCGCCGATCCAGAACTCCTTGAAGCCGAGTTCCTCGGCGCGGACGATGAGTTCGAGATCCTCGTCGTACCCTTGCGCGAGCGGTTTGCTGGGCGCGTGAAACGGCATGATGAACATGCCGTAGTCGATCTGCGAAACGCGGTCGGTCATGTGGTGGCTCCGTCTTGGAGTGCTGCGGCTCGACGCAGCCCTCCATTCATTTGGAATGACGACGTGGATCGCCAAGAAAGCGGCCGTCGAGGAGCCGGGTTCCGTGGCGACGGTTTTGAGAAATTATGTATCGCCATTTCAAATGAATGGAGGGCGGTGTCGAGCCACCGCACTCCAGGGTTAGCGAATAGCGATTGGGTTGCCGGGCGATCCGGTGGCTCCCTTGAGACGCAGCGGACTGAAGACGAAGCAGAACTCATGCACGCCCTCGGCCGCGAGGAGTTCGAGATCGAGATTCTCCAGGTGATACACACCGTTTCGCGTCAGGTTCCACTGATGCACGGGAAACGCCATCTCCTTGTCTTCGTGCGGGACCGCTTCGATGGCCCAAGTGTCGGCTCCAATCATCGACACCTTGCGGTCGGTCAGAAACTTCGCGGCGGCGAGACCAATGCCTGGCTCGCCTTCGCCGTAGACGGCGTTGTCCTTCATCCACAGCTTGCCGTGGCCCGTGCGAATCAACACGACATCGCCAACACGGATTTCGAGTTTTTGTTTTTCCAGACACGCCTGCAACTCGTCGGGCGAGATGACATACCCATTTGGTAACCGATCGGCTTTACGAAGTCCGCACACGTCGAGCAGAACTCCGCGAGTGAAGAACACGCCGAGGTTCTCAACACCGAGTTTCTTCAGACCGTACGGATCACCAAATTCGGAGAGCTTGTTGCCGTTGTAGAAGATGTCCTCGCTGCCGACGCGCACGCCGACATGGCCCAGCCCATCGAACTGCGTTCCGACCTGGCCGATCTCACCGCTGACCAGTTCATCGTTCGAGACGATCTGATTTTTGCCCGTGGGCAATCCTGTCGGCAGACCGGGAATCGTCAGGCTGAAGTGCCGCTTGCCGGGGATTGGCATACCGTGCTCATACAGACGGCCGAGCTGAAAGATGCGTCCCTCTTTGATGAGCTGCGCTGCCTGGACCACCGTCTTCGGCGTGATCCGATTCGTTGCCCCGCGCTGGTCATCGGCTCCGAATTCGGAGGGCCACCACCGCTCGCCGATCGGAGTTTCCGGAGCCTTCTTCGATTCACCAATTGCCCACGACGAAAGGCTCACCAGCGCCGCTCCGACGACCACTCCCAGGGCCGCATTCCACCAACCCGTTGTATGAAATGAGTTCATGCTGATGGTCTCCTGCGATGGAAGTTTCGTTGGTTCAAGCCGGCGACGACTCGTATGCTACCGCTGCTCAATCGGATGATCTACATGCCGGAAAGACGCCAGGCTCATGCGTGAAGAAGCCCGGCTTTTCTAAAAAGCCGGGCCTCTGGTTGCCGTCGACGAGCCGTTTTCAAGTGGTAGCCGTCTCAGAGTTGAATTCCGTTGAATGATACTCAGATTGAGTTTTGCGCTTTGGCCCGAAGGGTCGCAACTCGAAAGCCCAGGGCAACGCCCTGGGTTGTCGATCTCGAAAAAGTGAAAGCCCTGAAAGGGCGAAACAAACAATCGAAGCGAGTGCCGCCCTTTCAGGGCTTGAGAGTCCGCAACGTCGGTGCCCCAGGGCGTTGCCCTGGGCTTTCGAGTGATGACCCTTCGGGCCAAATCGCAAACATCACTCTGTGCTCCGATATTCACGCTTGCCGATCAAGCGCAGCAGCGCTCCGTCCGATAGTTCTCGCGCTCCAGACTCGGCCCGTGTGGCGAGTTGTTCCGCCAACTCGCGCAGCGATTCGTGGCGCGAGCAAGCGTCGGACAACAGCCAATCGTCCCACATCCGCGTGCGTGTCGCCGAGTTGGTCTTGCCGGCCTGTGGTTGCCACAGCGTGATCTGCTGCCGCACCAACGTCTCGGCCACGGCCGGAGCCTTGTTCGCGAGATGAATCAACGCCAACAGAACATGAATCCGGTCACTCGGCCGCTGCTTCATTTGCTCTTCGACAAAGGCATCAAGTTCCGCCAGCCGATCCGCCTCGCGAGCCGCTTCCACCAGCAAGAATGCCGTCGATTTCAAATCTGAAATTTGAGATTTGAGATTTGAGATTTCAGATTCCGTCTTCCCTTCGGATTTCGGATTTCGGATTTCGGATTTCACCGCTCCGGTGAGCATCCTCATCGACTTCACGCCATCATTCGGCAACGACCAAGTTCGCCACAGTTCGTAGCGCTCTTGAGCCCGCCGCGATTTCAGTTTCGCTTCGAGGATCGCCAGCACAGCACCGGGGTTCTCGTCGGGATACCGATCCGGCCAGCGCGCGTCGGCCACTTGAGCCAGCAGGTCGATTGCCTCGCGAGTCAGTCCCGCTGATGCGTAATCGGTGGCGATCGCGATCAACTCCAACCGCCGCAGATGTTGGCCGTCCATCGCTCCGGTGGCCGACCAGACTTGGTCCATGTGCCGGAGATGCGAGGAGATGGTCTCTTTGGCTTTGTCCGTTTGCTGCTGATCGAGTTGCTGCTTCGCCAGCCAACGGCGGAGATCCGCCACGGGATGCTCGTCGCGCGGATAGGCTTTGCTGACCGGAGCGATCCAGTGCTCGAACAGTTTCGCGACTTGCTCGCGACGCTCGGTCAACGGTGCGAGTAACCAGACGATCTGCGAGGCGATGCGACCGTTCTGAAACGCCGGTTTCGACCAATCGTGGCGTATGAGCTTCGTCAGTTCGGCATCGAGCCGTTGCCCATCGTTCGTCTGCCGCGCGAGCAGCAGATCAATCAACCGTAACGCGAGCGGGTTGGTCGCGGTTTTCTCTCGCTCAGCCAGTCGCTGTGCGAGTACGTCGATCCGTTTCTCGGCCACGGCGAGTTCGACGAGCCGGAGTGCCAGGCTCGGCGCGCGAGCCGTAGACCGGACGCCTACGTCTCCGCCTTTGGCGGACTCGGACGGTTGTTCGGACGTAGGCGTCCGAACTACGCGAGCCGCGTGCCCCACCGCAAACACAAACACTTCCTCTGGCCGGCTGGCCGGCAGCACGCACTCCAGCAACGTCGCGAAGATCGCATCCGCGGCAACCCCTTTCGCTCGCCATTCGGGTTCCAGTGTGTCCCACGTCGCGAGGATGTCTTCGGCGATGCCTTGATACGACGAGATCGTTTTCTCATCGGTGAAGAACTCAAGGTGTCCGCCTTGAAGGCCATTCAGACCGTCGTTGGGGAGTTTTATCTTCACGCTCTTGGGCCAATTGATTGCGTCGCGGAAAATGGTCAGCGAGAGATCGGGCAGTTCGGCGTTCAAAGTCAGGCGGCAAAGTTCGCGGGTTCGTTGCAAACGAGTCGCTGGCCAATTGCCCGACCATACGAATTGGTTGCCGAGCAACATCGCGAGCGATTCCTCGGCCGATCGAGGTCGAAGCACGTTGTCGGCCAGCCGCGTCCACAGCTTGGTGGCGAGCTCTTTGTCGCCGGCCTTGTGAGCCAACTCGCCACGCTCGCGCAGGATCGCCCATTGGAAGCGCGGGTCGAAGTGCAGGGCGGCGGAGTCAGTCGCGAGGTCTGCGAGTTCGTGGCCGAGCTTTTGGTGCTCCTCGTGAGCGAGACATTCGCGTGCGACGAGCCACAAGCCAAGTTGTGGATGAAAGCCCGCCGGCGCGGTGCGCGGTCGTTCGGTTTTCAGGTGCGCCTTCGCGATCTCGAAGAGTTTTGCCAGTGCAGAGACTTCGGAAGTCTGGCCGTTCAGTTCGGTCAGGGACGCCAGAATGGCGAGCGACAGGTCCGTAGGACGGTCCGCCTTTGGCGGATTGCCCGTCTCGTCTTTGTCATTCGCGTCGTCGGACCGACGGGCAGGAGTGCCCGTCCTACGGAGCGACTCGTTCCATTTGGCCCACAGGTCTTTGTCCTTCGCGGCCTCTTTCAGCAGCGGCACGAACGGACTGTCGAGCCGCAAGTTCGTCAGCGAATCGCCGGTGACGTGCATGAGCAGGTCGATGCGTGAAGTAGACCGGACGCCCACGTCCGGTCGATTCGATGTTTGTTCGGACGTAGGCGTCCGAACTACATCTTGCCCCACGATCGCCGGCAGCATCTCTGGCTTGATCGCCGCGCGCGCGTTGGCGAAGCGATGTTCGAGTTGTTCGAGCCATGTCCCGCCGTCACTGTTATTGGCACTGGGCAGTTGCCAGCGTGTGATCATCGCTTGGGCGAGGCGGGCGGCGACGTAGGGTTGATTGATCTCGGCGGTGATCTTCGCCGCCTCGACGAACAGCGGGCTGCCGGCTTGCCGAGATAGCTCGGCCGGATCGTCCAGCCCCGCCAGCATTCGGTTCACGATCCGCACCGCCAGTTGCTGCATCGCCGGCTCTTTGCCGAACACTCGGCATTCTTCGAGCGCCAATTCGGGAGTTGTCAATTCGTAGAACTCGGTCGCGGCGGCGAACTCGCCTGCGACCGCGAGTTCGTGGCCGACGCCGCTCATCAACACGTTGAAGTTGGCAGCACGTTCCGGGTTTTGTTGGAAGACCTTGGAAAAGTCTTCGCGGTTGCGGAGCATCGCCTCGAACAGCGGCTTCGCCTTCTCAACTTGTCCTTGGCGTCGCAGATGAATCAGTCCCAGTGTCACATTGCCACCATGCGTCCAATCGGGATGTGACTTCATCGCGGCGAGCGTGTCGGCCTCCAATTCGTCCAACTTGCCAATCTGCTTCGCGAGCTCAATCACATTGCGAGTCAGCAGATTGGCGGGCGATCCCACAGACTTCCTGACGATGTCGACTCCATACCACGGGCCGACATTCTTGAACGACTCAGGCGGAACGGCCATGTCTCGCGCGAGCGGCCACAGCTCTTCTTGATTCCAAACAGAACCGCTCAATGCCAGCAACTGCGAGCCCAGCATCGGGCGGAAGTCGGGGGCTTCGCGGAACGCTTTCTCGAACAGTTGGATGATGAGCTTGGCTCGGATCGGCGGGCCTTCGAGACGGAAGACGATGCGACGGAAGAGTTCGATTCGCTGCTGATCGTTCACGGCGAGTTTCGATTTCAGCACGATGGCCGCCAACTCATCGACGTGGCCGAGTTCCGACAGGATTTGTTCCGCCTCGAACAGCACTTGAGCGGTCGCGTTGGGCAGACGTTCGATGGCGAACAGGAAGTGCGGCACCGCGAGTTCCGCTTTGCCGGCGGAGACCAACGCGCGCGCGAGCGTCAGCCGGAACTGCGGGTCGGGAGCGTCACTGTCCGCCAGGCGAACGAGCAGTCCCGTTTGTTTCTCCGGCGTGCCGGCGGCTCCGTACAACTCAGCCAGTTGCCCGAACAGTTTCAGCGAATGCGGCGAGCGATCGAATTGTTGCTCGGCCTGTTCGATGAGCGGCCCCAATTTTCCCTGCTGGCCCAACAGCGCGAGGGCCTTCGTGCGGGCCACCGAGGTGGTCGTGATGACTCGCGCCTGCTGCCCGCCGCCAAACGTTGCCTGCTGCGCACTGCCGATGAGCGTGTTGGCCGGCGAGGTGCGTCGCACGATTTGCTCGGCGATCTGACACGCCTCGTCGAGTTGCTTGGCGTCGATCCGTTCTTGCATCGCCTGTTGCAGCACCGCGAGGTTGTTCCCCGCTCGCTGAGGCAACCGCTGCCGAATCGCCTCGGCCTGTTCGTGCAGCCCCAACCCCGACAACGTGGCCGCCAATTGCAACTCCTCCGCCGGCTCCAGCTTCATTCCGAACAACCGCTCGGCCGCCAAGCGCACCCGCTCCACCCGCCCCAACTTCCCCGCCAACTGCACCGCCCGCTGCTCAATTTCTTTGAGCTGCTGCCCATCGGTCGTCGCGATCCGGTCGAGCAGGTCGAGAGCTTCGTCGAGCTTCTCCAACTTCTGATGACACGAGACGATGCTGAGCTTGAGTGCGGGCGACGCTTCATCGAACTCGAAGAGTTCTCGCATTGTCGTCAACGAGCCACGTTGCACCGAAGACTCTCGGTGGGTGCCATCAGGATTCCAATGGTCCCACCACTTCGAGCACGCGGACGCAACCTTCCAGAGAAATCGCTGTCGCGCATCAATGTCCGCGCGGTCGGCCGATGATTTGACGTGCGCGAGCAACTCGGCTCGCTCGCGAGGCGTCTGAGCCTGCCACCATGCTTGCCGCAGAACATGGATGGCACACAGATCCGACATCGCCTCTGGCGACGGAAAGTCCTCCTTGAATGCTTGAACGCTGTCCGTCGTCTGCCAAACAACCCCCAACTCATACGGAGCCGATTTCGCAACGTGTTGAAGTTGCTGACGACCGTTGATCGTTGTTTCGAGAAGGCCCGGAATCCAGATGATCGGCTTGCTCGCGGAGCGTGCGAGATTGGACTTTGAGAACTCCGCGAACGCAGCGTCGAGAATTCGCGTCGCATCCGAGGGCAATGACAATTGGTCGGACTTCGTTTTGCGATCATGGATCAACAGACGGCAGAGCCACCAAGCCGCAGTTGCCGGATCGGAACGCCGAATCGAGCCGCGTGAGGACGTGGAGATCGCTGAAGTTCCCGATTTCTGGTTGCAGAACTTTGTGAGAAGCCGCAGCGTTGAATCAACATCATTGTTGACGGCCGCTTGTTGCATGAGCCAACCAATCGCTTCCGGGCCGTCGGATGTCTGCTCAACCTCTGCGAGCAATTGCTTGATGAGATCGGTGCGACGGGCGAGAAAGAGTTCGCGGCGAAGATGCTCGATCAATGGAACGTGCCACCACTCCATCGCCTCATCGCATGACTGAAGTTGATGAAACGCCGCAACCAATCGGTCAAGGACACTGTTTTCAAGAGGAACTTCTCTTTCCATGTCGCGCCAATCGGCCAGCGGTTTCAGAGTCGATTGCGGCCGAAACTTGGACAATGCGGAGAGGGCCAACCACTGTGCGGTGGGGTCATCAGGAGCAACGGTAAGTAACGCCAGTCGCACATGCAGACGTTGATTTGCGTCGCCATCAAGAAAGTTCAGGTAAGCCGCGTCCCAAGCTGCTCGCAGAGCAGAGTTCTTGTCGTTCAGGTCAATGACGGGCGTGTCATTCGGGCGATTCTTGTCCTTTAATTGTAATTGGCGATACATGACCAGAACGCGTGCGGCACCATAGTCCGGCACGTTGCTTCGCTCCGTATCGCTTCTTGCGCGAATCCGCTGAATTCGTTGGCTTAGTCGATCAGCATTTGTCGCTCCGCGTGATCCAGCCGCGACGAGCACGCTCGGTGTGTCATCGGAAATTGTGAGAGACATCAACTCGCCGAGCACCGCTTGTCCCTGGCTAATTTGGTTTAGTTCGAGGAGCACCAATGCGCGGCGCAACAGGAACTCCCAATTTGGGGCATCACGATCCAGCCACGACTCCGAAAGCTTGAGTGCTTGCTCAAGGTTCTGTTTGTTCTTGTCACCTCGTTTTGAAAGCCGGTCGATTTCCTTGAGCACCTTGGCGGGGTCACGTTCGGATTCGAGCCAGCGGGTGGCGAGGGTGTCGGCGTCGGAGTCGCGGCCGGCTCGGCGGAGCAGCACGATCAGGTGCTCGTCGGCCTCACGCTTGCGAGTCACTTCGGCCAGTCGCTGTTGATGAGCGATCGCCCCCTCCAAATCCCCCGCCGTCTCGCACAACGACACCATCCGAGCCAGCAGCGCGGGGTCTCGCGGAGCCTGCGGCAACCACCGCTCCAACTCACGCCGAGCCTGCTGCGTGTCCCCCGCTTGCTCGTGAACCTGCACCAACGCCAGCGACGCATCACGCCGCAACTTTGGCTCCACCCGATAACGCTCCAACCGCTGCACCAACTTCGTGAACTCGCCAGGGAAGACGGACAACTCGGCGAGCTTGCGCACGACTTCGATCTGGTCGTCCGACTTCGCGGTTTGCTCGAAGACACGCCAGAGGATTTCGCGAGACTCTTCGAGGGCGGAGTTTTGTTTTTCGTTTTTCGACTTTTGATTGGAAGGATCAGATTTCAAATTTGAGATTTCAGATTTCAAATCTGGGTTCGGAGATTTGAGATTTGAAATCTGAGATTTGAAATTCGTTTCCGGCGTCTCCATCAACCGCTCGACCAACCTCAACGCCAACCGCTTGTCGGCCACGTTCTGCCGAGACGCTCGCCGCAGAATCTGCAACGCCTCGGCGTTCTGCCCGAACCGCAAACAAACATCGACGACGAACTCCGCACTCTCCGGATTTCCCGGTGCTGCCGCGAGCAATTCTCTGCCCGCCTTCAACGCCTTCTCTTTGCGACCGAGCTTCTGTTCGAGTTCCGCAATCGAGCGCAATGAGTCGATCCTGAATCGTCGATCAATCTTCAGCAGCCGTTCGTAAAGCTCGACTGCCGAGAGCCACTGACTGTCGAGCGTCAGCATCCTCGCCGCCGCCTGGATGAACACGCCATTGCGCGGCGCGAGTTCGACGGCCTTCCGCGCGGCAACGGTTGCCTCACGCAGCTTGTCGGCAGCTTCGAGATACTTCGCGAGGCGGAAGTGTTGCGCGGCGTGGGGCGGGGTCAGGTGTTCGGATTTCTGTTTTGCCGTCTCGTTCGGGAGTTGATTCGCTTGGGCAGTTTTGCGTGGATCAACGTTGGACTTGGGATCGGAGGGCAAAACAGAAATCCGAACACCTGACCCCTCGCGTGCCAACTCCGCCTGCAACTCTTCGATCCGCCCGGTCAGCATCTCGGACTCTGACAGCACCTTGACCTCGACCTGCACGACGCGGTCGAACGTCTCCGGCGTGTCGGCCAGTGCGGCGGCTTCGGCCAGCGCGGACATCGCCGATTCAAACTGCTTCCACTTGCGACGCAGTTCGGCTTGCTGGAATCGCAACTCCAGCGACTTGCGATCCAGCTCACACGCGGTGTCGATCGTCGTCAGCGTTTCATCGCGGTAGCCAAACCGAGACAGCACCTCCGCCAATTGCGCGAGGTTGTTCGCATTGCGTCGCGGTGCCTCGGCCATCGAACGCCACGCCGCGAGCGATTCGTCCTTCTTACCGGCCGAGTCCAATACCTCTCCAAGTTGCTCGCGATGGGAGAGTGCTTCCGGTTCCAACTCGATCGCTTTCCGTAACAACTCTGCTGCGTCGCCGAGCAGCGACTTGTCGGCTGACGACATCAACCCCGCGACCTGAGCGGCGACAACAGCGTCCTTCGGTTTCGCATCGACGAGCTTTTGCCAGATGGCGGCGGCTTTCTTCGCTCGTAGTTCCGCCTTCAGGCGGTCTTCCTCTTCGGTTGCCGGACCGCCTGAAGGTGGAACTACGAACTTCAGAATCAAGAACCCCCAATCGCGGATGTAATCGGGATTGTTCGGGGCGATGCGATCCAACTGCTCGTATTGCGAGATCGCTTCCGCGAACTGTTGGTCCGATTGCAACAGCTCGATCAGTTCCAACCGCAGATCGACGGAGGTCGGTGCGAGTTTGATTCCCGCATCCAATCGCGCTCGCGCGTCCTTGCGGCGGTCCAGTGAGACCAGTGCGCGGGACAAACGCACGATCGCGTCCAAATCATCCGGCTGCTTGGCCAATCGCTCTTCGTAGTGCTTGATGAGCCCCGCCGCATCGTCCTTCGCGAGGAACGCCTCTTCGACACGACGCCGAGTTTCGCGGAACAGCCAATGATCCTGCTTCAACCCGCCGAGCAACCGGTCGGCCTCGGCCAGCGCTGTTTCAAACTGACCGAGCTTCATTCGCAGATCGACTGCTTCGAGTTCAAACTCCGACCGCCGATATAAATCCTTGGTCGCTTTTGCCAACGCTTCAAAGCGCGGCAACGCCGCTTCCCAATGTCCGTCGTCGAGCAAAGTCTTCGCGATCAATTCCGGCACGCGCGGATCGTTCGGGACGAGTTTTTCTAATCGCGTCCAAACCTCAACCACTTTGTCGCCGGGAGCGAGCCGCTGCTGCACTCGGCCGAGCGTTTGAAAGACATCGAGCAAATCGGTCGGAGCCGGCTGTCGCTGAATCGCTCGCTCAAACGCCGCGGCCGCCTCCGGCCAGCGATTGAGCGTCATCAAGTTCTGTCCGAGCGAGAACGACGCCACCGCACTCTTCGGCAGCAATTCTTCCGAGCGTTCCAAAGCTGTCTGAGCCGATTCCGCATCCCCTTGCGAAGCCCCGACGAGACCGACCACCAACCACGCTCGGCCGGCATCCTCAAATTCGGTCGCCTCGGCTTTCTCCCGCAAGCGAGTGATCAACTCATCGAGCGACTCGTGATCGACATGAAACTCGACCACCTTGTCGAGCGCGGTTCCCTTGCGCGGATTCCGCTCCAGCACCATCAAGAACCGCTCCGCCAACTTGCGAGCAACTTCGTCATTGCCATCGGAAACGGAATCTGCCTCTGCCGGGTTTTTCTTTTTTGACTGCGCCGCATCGGAAGATGGAATTGGATTCGGCCGGGAGTCATCGGCCTGAACAAGGCGAGGATTCACCAACAGCAGGCCCAAGATCAACACGCGAATGTTCACGGCCTGCTCCCCTCAAACGACGGATTTGGGTCGCTGGCCGCGATGCGCCGTAGCAGATTGGGGTCGTGACCGAACTGCGCCGTGAGCATCGGGTCGTGTTTCACGATTTCAGCAATCTGTTCGCCACGCAATTCTTCCCGTCGCACAAACTCTTCAATCTGACCCGCCGTCCAGCGTATCGCTTTTCGGGTGGCAACGTTTTTCCCCACATAGAACTGGCCCTTCTCACCGACGGATTGCCAAATCGAACGGACCAAGACTTTGTCATCTCTGCGAACAAAGTACATTGGCAATTCGACGTGACTGAGTTCGAGTTCTTCGTGGCGAAATCGGCTTTGAATCACCTCTCCGTAGGTCTTTTCCACAGCCACCCAGCCGCGTGCTTGTTTCAGCGTCTCGCGCGTGATCAGGTAAATGATGTGGCGGCATTTGAGCAGACCTTCCCGCAGAGCCTCGTGGGAGGACGTCCCCAGAGGATAATGATGCCGGTCCAACCAAGAGGTGATCTGCCGTCGCTCCAATTTTTTTTGTAATGGAATCACAAAGTGCTCTCGGTCCTCCGCGCAATGCGATAAGAACACATGGAACTCGCATTTCGGCCAATGCGAAATCTGCCAACGAGCAGGCATCAGCGAGCCTCAAATCGGAGTGTGTATGACCTGGAGCGGAAGGCGACGGAAATGTTGGAACGCGTTGGTTATCTCTTTGAGTGCCCCATGATCGCATCTGCCAGGGATCTGGGAGGGGACGGAAAATCCGGTACGGACTTCGCGGGAATGGGGCGGTTCGTCAAGCTGGGAATTAACTCTTCGCCGAGTTCCGTCGGACAGACAAAAATCTGATTCTGAATTTCGACCACACCGGATGCGGCCATGTTCTGGCACGCTTCGCGAATCTCGCCGATGGAGTAAGGCTTTTGCTCGTTCTCCATGTTCGCGTAAATCGTTGAGACAGCCAGGCCGTAACCCTTCTTGCGCGAGGGAACGATCCTGGGAAACGCGGCCAGGACATCTCGGTAAATATCCGGAATTGTTTCCAGGTAATCCTTTGGAAAACTCATGATTGGACCTCGGTCATTCAAGCTTCAATTTGTCATACCCGCATTATTTCACTCACGAGCGCATCCGCAAACCCTAACTGATCAAGTTAGATCGCATAAGGAACTTCTGACGTCGTTTTAACTCCAAAACCGGCCCTCGATCACTCCAGCGATTCGAGCGGCGGTTCTGAACGACTCGTCAAGAAGTCGTCAGGCAATTCGCGGCAGCCTTCGGCATTCTCAATCCGCGTGCAGCTTCCGCAACCGCGCCGACGTGCGCAGCATGAGTTGAATCCGCTCGAACTCGTTGAGCCATTCTTGGACGACGGCATCGAGCAGTGTTCGTTCCGGCGAGCCGATGCCGGTCGGGCAAGCGGCTCCGGCGAAGTCGGCGGTCATTTGGCGGTACTTCGACAGCGTGCGGTCGCCGTACAAGCCGCAGCGGAACCAATCTTCGCTGAAGAACAGCACGGCCGGAACACGAGCGGCTCCGCAGACGGACATCTCGGCCGCCAACTCGGGGTTCGCGTCGCGGTCGAAGAATCGGATGTCGAGAACGCGCGATGCGGAAGCGAAGTGGTCGAAGATCGGGCACTGATTCACGCAATCGCCACACCATGCTCCGGCGAGCACGATCACGGGCATCTTGCGTTTGAAGCTGGACAACACTTGCCGCTGAGCATCGCTCAGTTGCACGTCGGCATGGATTCCCGCCCAACGACGCTGTTGCTCTGGCGTGCCGTACTTGGCGAGAAAGTCCTTGTAGGACAAACCGGTTTCAAAAACTTGGGTGTAATCGAGCATGAAAGACTTTCTTGCGATTCTGGTGTGAGCCGCGACAATCGCGAGTTCGGAGCAGGGGTCAGGCACCGCAGAATTCAGAATTGGCGGAACAATGCGTTATTTCTACTCAAAGCTCAATTCCGCCAATTCTGAATTCTGCGGTGCCTGACCCCGGACACTCGACTTGATCGCCTAAGACTACTCTCAGGAACCCCACCGCTCGTGGCAAAGAAGAAACCGTCTGCGTCCGCAACTGCGAAGCCGTCCGTTAAAGCCGAGGTGCTCGGCGATCTGGAAGCTCGTGTCGAAGATGTGACGCAGGAGATCGGCCGATACCTCTTCGAGCATCTGCGTCGCCGCAAAGCGTCGATCTTCGAGAAGCGTTGGTGGGAAGACCGCATCCTGTCGTGGGCGATGGGAGATGAAGCGGTCAAAGTGCAAATGTTTCGCTTCGTCGATGTGCTGCCGCGGCTGAAGACGCACGCGGCGGTCGCTCGGCATTTGCAGGAATACTTTGAGGAAGTCAGCACGCACTTGCCGGGAGCGGCGCGGCTGGTGCTCGATTGGGCCGAGCCGAACACAGTGCTCGGCCGGGCGCTGGCGGTCAACGCGCGGTCGAATGCGTCGCGGATGGCTCAGCGATTCATTGCCGGTTCGACCGTCGATGAGGTTTCCACCGCCGTCGGCAAACTGCGGAAGCAACGCTTCGGATTCACGCTCGATCTGCTCGGCGAGGCCACGATTTCGGAGTCGGAGTCGGACGCCTATCAGCAGCAATACCTCAACCTCATCAGCGGGCTGGCGGCTCAAGCCAACGAATGGTTGGAGGATTGTCAGCTCGACAGCGATCATCTCGGCCCGATCCCGCGAGTCAACGTCTCGTTGAAGCTGTCGGCGTTGTGCAGTCACTTCCGCCCGATCGACCCAGTGGGCACGACCGACGAAGTGCTCTCGCGGCTGCGGCCGATCTTGCGAGCAGCTCGCGAACATGGGGCCTACGTGCATGTCGATATGGAGCAGTTCGCGTTCAAAGATCTGACGCTCGACATCTTCCAACAGGTTTTGATGGAGGCCGAGTTTCGTGACTTCGCCGACGTCGGCATCGTGATTCAAGCGTACCTGCCGGACGCCGAGCGTGATCTGCAACGATTGCTGAAGTGGTCGAAGAAGCGCGGCACACCGGTCACGGTGCGGCTCGTGAAGGGGGCGTACTGGGATTACGAAACGGTCTCGGCCGGTCTGCATGGTTGGCCGGTGCCGGTCTTCCAAGAGAAGTGGCAATCGGATGTGAACTTTGAAAAGCTCGCGCGGTTGCTGATGGAGAATTACCAACTGCTGCGACCCGCGCTCGCCAGTCATAACTTGCGAAGTCTCGCGAATGGCATCGCGTGGGCGAGACAACTTAAGGTGCCGATCGGAGCGTTTGAAATTCAAATGCTCTACGGCATGGCCACTGAGCAAGCGCAGCTCTTCGCCGAGATGGGGCATCGCGTCCGCATCTACACGCCGTTCGGAGAATTGATCCCCGGCATGGCGTACCTCGTCCGCCGCTTGCTGGAGAACACCAGCAACGATTCGTTCCTGCGACACAGCCTCGCGGAGAACGTCACCGTCGAGGATTTGTTCGCCGTCCCCGAAAGCCGAAAGCCCGTAGGGTGGGTCGAGTCATCGAGACCCACCGAACCGAATGCCAGACATGGTGGGTCTCGTGCCTCGACCCACCCTACATCACTCGAAAGCACTCTCATGTTCCGCAACGAACCCCCCACCGATTTCGGTCAAGCCGCAAACCGCAAGGCGTTTCAAGAAGCGCTCGACGATGTCAAAAGCCAGTTCGGCAACGAATACCCGCTGGTCATCAATGGCCGAGTCGTCGAAACGAAAGGGGCGATCGTTTCGATCAGCCCGTCGCATCGCGGCGTGAATGTCGGCAAGGTCTCGTCGGCAACGAAGCTCGATGCCGAGAACGCCATCGCCGCTGCCAAGGCCGCGTTCCCCGGCTGGTCGCGCGTTGAGCCGAAGTATCGGGCCGAGCACCTCCAGATCATCGCCAAACAACTCAGCGACCAGCGATTTGAGCTGGCCGCGTGGATCGTCCACGAAGTCGGCAAGTCGTGGGAGGATGCCGACGGCGATGTTGCCGAAGCGATCGACTTCTGCCGCTTCTATGCCGAGCAAATGCTGGCAATGTCACAGCCGCAGCGTGTCGATCTGGCGGGCGAAGAGAACGAATTCCATTACCGCCCGCGGGGTGTGGTCGCGGTCATCGCGCCGTGGAATTTCCCGCTGGCGATTCTGTCCGGCATGACGGTCGCCGCGCTGGCGATGGGCAACACCGTCGTGCTCAAACCGGCCGAGCAATCGTCGATCGTGGCCGCCAAGTTCATGGACATCCTGATGGAGTCCGGCCTGCCGGACGGCGTCGTCAACTTCCTGCCCGGCATCGGCGAAGAGATCGGCCCGACGCTCGTGCAAAGCCCCAATGTCGATGTCATCGCCTTCACCGGCTCACGAGCCGTCGGCCTCGAAATCAACAAAGCCGCAGCCGCGATTGATCTGCATCAGCACGGCGTCAAACGAGTCATTGCCGAGATGGGTGGCAAGAACGCGATCATCGTTGATGATGATGCCGACCTCGATGAAGCGGTGCTCGGCGTTGTGCAATCCGCGTTCGGCTACGCCGGCCAGAAGTGCTCGGCCTGTTCGCGAGCGATCGTGCTCGCCGGCGCATACGACCAATTCCTCGAACGACTGGTCCGCGCGGTCAAGAGTTTGAAACTTGGCCCGGCTGAAGACCCTGGCACGTTCGTTCCGCCGGTGATCGACTCGAACGCTTGCGAGCGCATCACCGAATACATTGAACTCGGCAAGCTGCAACACCTGGTTGCGGTCGCGAGCGATGTGCCGCCGAAGCTCGCCAAGGAAGGTCACTACGTCGCCCCGCATGTCTTCGCCGACGTGCCGGCGGACTCGCGTCTCGCGCAAGAAGAAATCTTCGGCCCGGTGTTGTGCGTCCTCAAAGCGAAGAATCTCGACGAAGCATTCACGCTCGCCAACGGCACCGACTACGCATTGACCGGCGGCCTCTATAGCCGCAGTCCGCAGAACCTTGCACGCGCCCGTCGCGAGTTCCAGGTCGGCAACCTGTACCTCAACCGCCCGATCACCGGCGCGTTGGTCAATCGCCAACCGTTCGGCGGCTTCAAGCTCAGCGGCACTGGGACGAAGGCCGGTGGAGCCGACTACCTCATGCAATTCGTCGTGCCGATCAGCGTTACCGAGAATACGCTGCGACGCGGGTTCGCTCCGAAGTCGGAAAAGACGTAGCGCGGCGAAACCGCAAAGACGTGGGGTACGTTTTCAACGTGCCCGAAACGAGCACGTTGAAAACGTGCTCCACGCGCTGCGATCACAAACGGAAGTGGAACGTCGTCTTGAGATACCGCCAGATCCAATCCCACGTCGAGCGTTTGCCGATGTGGAATCGGGCGCGGCCACGCATTCCTGAGCGCAACAGCGGGATATCCTCGTCCAACACGACGGTCGTTTGATACGCGGCGCTGACCAGCCGCTCGCGGCCTTGATCGTCGCTGGTGGTGGGGACTTCGCCGCCGAGCTTGTTCGACAGCAGTTGTGGCACGAATTGCAAATCGCGGTCGGAAATTTTCTCGACCTTGCCGACGTAAATCTTATCGGGCAGATGATCGAACTTCAGTTGGACCTCGTCGCCGACTTTGACGTCATTACGGTCCTTCTGATCGACCAGCAGCGTGGCTTGGAATTTGTTGTCGGGAGCGATGCTGCACACGTGCGTGCGTTCTTCCAGGAAGCTGTCGCGATTCTTCTCGGCGAGCGGCGTGCCGTTCCACGCAGCGAGCTGCACGCGAGTGGCGTCCGCTTTCGGTTCCGGCGTGGCCGGTGGGGCCACCACGACCCCGCCGCAGGGCGCGACAATCCGCAACTGCGCCAGTTGGTTTTCGTACTCGGCCAATTGTTCTCGAACCGTCAGCAGTTTCTGATTGGCGATTTTTAATTCGGCCTGCGAGTCCGTGGCTTGATGCACCTTAATTTCTTCCAAGATCACTCGGCCTTGGACCTGCATCTCGCGCTTCTTGTCTTCCTTCTCCGGATTTTCGAGATCGACGATCGGGCCGCCCTCTTGGACGTGTTGGCCTTCCGCGACGAATTGCTCGCGCAAGAATCCGGGAGTCGTCGAATAGACGTGCTGCACGTCGTGCGGTTCGACGATGTACATGGCGTCGAAGTGCCACGGGACCGGCACGAACAAGCCCACGCCGAGAACAGTCAACAGCACGGTGCCACTCGCGATCATTTTGGGGCGGCTCATGGGTTCGATCCTGGGAGCAGTGATGATTTGGTAGAAGTTGAAGAAGAAGGAGTAAATGATTCCGGAGAACGAGCAGATGGCCAGCGTGATGCCGAGACTTTGCAGTTCATACGGTTTCAAGACGGTGTAGAAAAAGGTCAAAATCGCCACCATCACGAAGATCCGGTAGATGTTGGCCGTGATCGCGAAAATGATGAACCAGAACTTGCCGGTCTCCGGCATGAACGGGTCGGGGCGGGCTTCGATCCCCAGACAATACCAGGCGAAGCTTTCACGCATCAGCTTGTCGGCCTTGGGACGCAGGTTGGGGATTTCCAGGAAGTCCGCCAGCATGTAGTAGCCGTCGAACCGCATCAGCGGGTTCGCATTGAAGATGACTGTCGTGATCGACGTCACAAAGAAAATGTTGAGGCACAAGTGGTGCATCAACCCGGTCTCGGTATAGGCCCAGAAGAAGATCGCGAAGCCGGAGATGATCGCCTCGATATACATGCCGGCCGCGCCGATCATGATCCGCTTCCACTTGTTCTTCAGCGTCCAACTGTCGGAGACGTCGCAATACAAGCAGGGGCTGAAGCAGAGCAGCATGACCCCCATTTCGTGACATTCGCCGCCGTAGACTTTGCAGCTCAGGCCGTGGCCGAACTCGTGGCAGATTTTGCAGGCGGCCAGCGTGACCCACAGATACATCAGGTTCGGCCAACCGAAGAACTGCTGGAACTCAGGAATCTGCGCGGTGAAATCACTGAACCGCGTCCCCAGCATGATCCAGGACGCCACGCAGAACAGCGTCATCGTGATCAAGCCCCAGGGCTTGAACAGCCAGCCGGCAATCGGATTCAGAAACGTCAGCGCGTTTTCCGGATCCCAACCGGGCAGCCGCAGGTACAGCAGGCTGCGCAGCGTCTGCCAAACTTTCTTGCGGAAGTTGTCTTTCTTCTGCTTGAGCAGCGCGGCTCCCTGGCCCATGCGGTTGCTGTGGACCAAGCCTTTCTCGTGCAGATCGGTGATGAGGTGCTGAATGTCGCTGAGTTGCAGCCGCACCGTCGGCAAAATGCGGAGCAGTTCGTCGCGGACCTCTTCCAGGCTGCGCTTGCCGTCGAGCAAGAAGAGCACTTCGTATTGCTCGGTCTGCAAGCGGTAGTACTTCAGCCCAACCGGTTCTTTGATGACCCAGTAGGCGACCCCTTGATAATCGATGCGTTCAATGACCAGATCGGCCCGAGCCTGAAGGGGAATCGGCCGTCGATTGGACGGGGTCAACGAGGATTGAGCGGGATTTCCAGCAATCGACATGGGCGGGCTTCTTCAGTCATTCGTCGTTAGGGACACAGAGCCTTTGTCGGAATGTCCAATTTCCAAGCTTCAATGACCAATGAATTCTCAATGTCCAAAACCCAAACGGGAAACGGAAGCATCACGTCGAGAAATCAGGTCAGCGGCTCATTGGACATTGGGATTTGGAGCTTGGACATTGAGTCGTGGCTTCGCCGCCAAACATCAATCTCGACTCACTTGGTTCCACTGGCGGGGCTGATGCCGGACGGTCCAACTTTTGAAGCGGCTTTCTTGGTGATGCCGCCACCTTCCTTGCGGCCATGCCGGATGGTCATCTTGGCGTACAAGCCTTCGATCAAGAGTGCTTCGGGATTGTCCACTTCGGCCCACACGCGAGCGCCGTGAGTCACCGGGCTGACGGTCTTGTCGATGAAGTACACCTTGCCCTCGAAGATTTTCTTTTCGATGTCCAAGTCCTTGTCCGGAATGTCCAGCCGCACTTCGACCCGATCACCTTTTTGCACTTTGGCGTAATCCTCAATGGGCAAATACCCCTCGACCCTCACCGAGCGGGTGCTGATGAGTTCCAGGATCGGCGTCCCTTGAGTGACCGCCTCCCCTTTGTGCTTGAGCACCTTGCGCACCTCGCCGTCAAACGGAGCCTCGATCTTGTAGGTCTTCAACTCGGCGGCGGCCTTTTCCATTTCCAGCACGGCCACAGCCTGCTCGAACTCGGCCTGCTCGCCTTGCAAGAGGCCCTTTTCGTAATTCAACTTTGCGCGTTCGACCTCGGTCGAGGGAATTGCACCGGGCACCTTACGGTTACTTTCCAGCATCCTCTCCCATTCCGCCTTGGCGACGGCGGCGGATTTTTCGGCGAAGCGTTTGTTGACGTCGTTCTCCGCCTTCTGCTTGGCGATTTTGAAAATGGCGACCGCAAGTTCGTCTTTCAAAAAGACGATCTCTTGGTCCTTGCGGACGATGTCCCCTTCCTTAGGTTCGACGAACGCAATCAGTCCCGGCCGGTCGCTGGCCAACACCACGCTTTCGAGCAACTTGACCGAACACTTCGGCAACGTCACCGCGCCAGGTTCGCGAGTCACTTGCTCGGCCGGTTCCGTGTCATCGAGACTCGGTGCCGAGTTCGTTCGTGGCCGGGGATTTTGTCCGGGATTCTGCCAGGCCTGAGTGAGATTGTTGCCAGCGATGAGTAAACCGGCCGACAGGCCCGCGACCGACAGACAAAACAACTTTGAGCGAGAAAACCGCATGGGAAACTCCTTCGGACCCGTGATGTCGAGAGGTTCATGGAATGGCACAACGGTCGCAGTCTAGCCGTGTCCCCGAAACGTGGGAACGCGAGGTTTTCAGCGATGGCTGGCGGAGCGCACGACGCATATTGCGCGAGAACCGGGGTCAGGTGTTCTGATTTCTGTTTTGGCCGTGGAATTGCCGTCGAGTGTCGTTGCCAGACAATTTTCCAATCCACGATTGGCACCTTTGGTGACGCCAAAACAGAAATCAGAACACCTGACCCCTCCTCGTTAGCCATCACATGCAGACTCATTTCTTCTCGGCCTTTTTCTCTTCCAGCTTCTTCCGATAATCCGCGAGCACTCCTTCGGGATCGTCGTTGAACGCATCGCGGCAGCCGGTGCAGCAGACCCAGTAGGTCTCCCCTTTATAGCTGACTTTGATCGTCCCCTGGCCGCCAGTGACGACGCACACCGGCCCGGTTTGATCGGACTCCGCCAACCGAGTCCCTTCGCGGGTGTAGCCGACTTCCGCGATCCGGTTGAAGAAGTTTTGCCCCGCCCCCTTTTGCTCGAACAGCACCAGCGTCCGCTTCTCGTTGAGCCGCGTGACGGTGATGCGACGTCCTTCGGCTCCCTCCTTGGCGGGCGTGTCAAAAATCAGTTTGTTCCCTTCCGAGATGCCCGTGTATTCGCGTGCGATGGTGTCGCCGGGCTTCGCGCCGAGTTCCACCGTCTTCAGTCGAAAGGTCTTGGTCTTCGGGTCGAACGTCATCCACGCGGACCGCAGCAGCTTCCCCTCATCGACGGCGTACTCCAGCGCGACGTTGTCGCCGTCGAATTTCCAACGCCACTCGGCTTTCTCAATCCATCCGCCGGAATTGGAGCCACGTTTGGGGAGCGCCGTCCCGCGCCACCCACCCACCAAATCTTGAAACGGAGTCAGCGCTTCTTTGGCTGCCGATTTGGTTCCGGTGGTTTTCGGTTTCGTCTCTTCCGTGTGTGGCACGCCGCAGACGGCCATCACCACGCTGAGACCGGCGGCCACGACCACACCGCACCAAGTCCACTCGCGGGGATTCTCTCTTGAGCAACGCATTGCATGAACTCCGTCTTGCCTGGGCCTGGTTGGGCGAACGGCCAAATCTGATGTCCGCACAATCGGTTTGTCTGACATGTGCCGCAGGCGATCTTCCAAGATGTTCCGAAACTGAGCAATGCTGCTGGGAAAAACATTGCTTGTCAGCGGTCGCGATGGGTATTTTCACGCCCCTGCCAGCACTCCCAGTTTCACGGTCGCCTTGCCGATCAAACCCTCAGCCCGCCATGATGCGCCGCGAATTCGTGCGGAGGACTCGTCATGTCTCAAGAACCCGACTCGCCGCGTGCGGGAAGTTTGGTGCCGTCGAAGGGGATCGAATGGAGTTTCCTTTGGCTCGCCGTTGGGATCCTGGGCATGGTGTTTTTGTTCTTCACGTTGCTGGGCACGAAATCCGACGACAAAACGCCGACCTACGACCGCGACATGCAAATCAATCCGCAACCGCCCCGCGTACGCGAGGGCTCTGACGGCCAGCCGGAAGTCGGCGCTCCAGAGAACACCGAATCCTCGTAGCAGCCGTTTCAAAGCCAGATTTCACCGTAGCCACGTTCGCCAGAACGTGGGGTGTTTGCAGGTTTTCCCACGTTCTGGCGAACGTGGCTACAAAGTGACCCATGCGGCGCGATGGTTCGCAAGTCGTTCATGTCCGCGAATCCGATGCGGGACAATTGCTGGTCGCGCTGTTGCGGCGATTGCAGCCGGACGCGCCGGCTTCTGAAGCCGCTCAATTGCTGCGCGACCACCGAGTGCAGATTGATGGCAATCTCTGTGAAGAGGGTCGCCGCCGCTTGAAGACGGGCGAGGTCGTGAAGATTCTGCCGCACGCGATCGCCGCGCCGCCGACTGCCGACGACATCCACGTCCACTTTGCGGATGAGCAACTCGTCGTCGTTGAAAAACCGTCCGGCATGACGACGATGCGACACGCCGACGAAGCGAACTGGTCCGCTCGGAGACAACGGCGCGAATCGACGCTCGCAGACGTGCTGCCCGATGTGCTCGCGAAGTCAGCGAGTTCCTCACGCGGCAAACAACGACGTCCCATTCGGCCGCGAGTCATCCCCGTGCATCGACTCGACCGCGACACCAGCGGCCTGATGGTTTTCGCTCGCACGGCGACCGCCGAAAGATCGCTGGTTGAGCAGTTTCGCGAACACTCGATCGACCGCGCGTACCTCGCCATCGTCAGCGGTGAGATCACCGCACAAACCATCGAGTCATTTCTCGCGCGAGATCGCGGCGACGGCAAACGGGGCAGCGTCGCCGATCCGAGTGCCGGGCAACACGCAGTGACGCACCTCCGCCCCGTGGAAGTCGTCAACGGTTTCACGCTGGTCGAGTGCCGCTTGGAAACCGGCCGCACGCACCAAATCCGCATCCAACTGTCGGAAGCCGGACATTCCGTCTGCGGCGACAAAGAGTATCGCGGCCCGCTCGGTCAAAAGCCGCTCCTCGATCGCAGCCGCGCACCACGTCTGGCACTCCACGCCGCCGAACTGGGCTTCCAGCATCCGCTCACGGGAGAGTCACTGCACTTTGAATCGCGTCTGCCGCGCGACCTCAACGATTTTCTGAGGCGGCTGCGGTGAACGTAGCCGCGTTCGCCAGAACGCGGGTTTTCGCCGCATTCACCCGCACTCTGGCGAGTGCGGCTACGATTTTGAAACAGCCGCTACGGCGTCTCGACTTCGCTCTTCGCGTCGGTGCCCGTTTCCAACGCCTTCATCTCGACCACCGTCTGAGCCACTTGTTTGAACGCCGAGCGGGGTTCGTTTTCCCCTTTGCGTTCCATCGTCAGCTTCACAGACCACTGAGCCATTCCGAACGGGACTTCATCGCTGCGCCACAATTCGGATTCGTGGACCGTGTGATTCTGCAAGTTCTCCGCTTCGTACTTCGCTTTCCATTTCTGAGCCGTCACCGATCCAACGCCAACTTCCAAGGCTTCCGGCTCGCCGTCTTTCTCCAGCGTCGTGTAGTGCCGGAGCAGCGCGATCTTCGGATAAATTTGCAGCACCGAGCTGGTCATTTCTTCGACCGGCTTCTCGCCATCTTTGCGAAAGCCTTTCAGAATCGGCAGGAACGAAACCGGGATCGTCTCGTCATCGGCCAGCTTGCCGATCACGCGACTCTCCGGCACCAGCACTTTGTAGATCGACGCGCCGACCGGACCGGGATTGATCCCCGCCTCGCTCTTCTTGCCGGTCTGCACTTTGAATTCGAGCCACCGGCAGGGGACGGTCTTGCCTTCATGCTCGGCTTCCTGCTGACCGACGGACTTGATCGTCAGATGCTGAATCCACTGGATCGTCAGATCGGTGCCGCCGGTGGTGGAGCGGGTCTCGATCTGCTGATACGTCCCTTCATACCGAATCCAAGTGCCGTCGGCCGGCAGCTTCCAAATCAAGCCTTGAGCGTCCGCTCGCGGCGCAGTGCCGAGGCTCAGTCCAACCACCAACGCGATCACGATTGTCAGCCAGCGAATCATCAGCCACCTCGGTGCCCTGAGGCGAAATGTCTCGACGAATGCCGCACGAATTCCGTCTCGGCGGCGACCTTCGGCCGGAGTCTGGCACAGCCCGCCAAGAGTGACAAGACCGGGTTTCTCACGGACGCGAGTCCGGTTCGGCCGCAGCTTCGCGAGCCGGCACTCGTTACCCCCGCTTGCTGGTGCCGATCTGCCGACCGTAGACTCCAGCCAATGTTCGTGACCCATTTCCAACGTTCGCGAGACCTTGCCATGCCCAGCCCTGTTGGCCTTCGAGCCGCCGTCGTTCGCAGACTTTTCGTGTTGCCTCTCACGCTGACTCTGCTGGGATTCATCTCGCCGCCGCTCCCCGTCGCCGCTCAAGAGGCCGACAAGTCCGCCGCCGCGACGTGGGCGCACATCGAACTCAAGGGCAGCTACGCCGAAGGCCCGCAGATGATGGGCCTGTTCGGCGAGGCCAGCGAAAGTCTTTCGGAAGCTCTCGGCCGACTCGACAAGGCGGCCAAGGATGACGCGGTCACTGGCGTCGTGCTCAAAATCGACGGGCCGCAAATCGGGCGCGGCAAGCTCAACGAATTCCGCCAAGCGATCAGTCGCGTGCGTGCCAAGGGCAAGAAGGTCGTCGCGTATCTCGATTCGGCGGGGTCGGGAGATTACCTCGTCGCGGCCGGTTGTGATGAAGTCGTGATGCCGGAGTCGGGCGTGCTGATGCTGCTGGGCGTGCGATCCGAAGTCAGCTTCTACAAGAATCTGTTCGACTTCCTCGGCGTGAAGGCCGAGATGCTGCGAGTTGGCGAGTACAAGTCGGCCGCCGAACCGTACTCGCGCACCGAGATGAGCAAAGAGTTCCGCGAGGAACTGGAACAAGTCCTCGGCGACTTTTACGACCAGATGGTCGAGCAGGTCGCGACCGGCCGCGGCCTCACCGCCGAGAAAGTCAAAGCGGCGATCGACAACGGTCCGCACACGGCGAACGCTGCGAAGGAACTCGGACTCATCACGCGCGTCGCTTACGAGGACGAACTGACCGGCATCCTGAAGGGGGACAAGGCCGATACGACCATCAAGCTGGCGAAGCGGTACGGCAAGAAGAAGATCGACACCGACTTCAGCGGCTTCACCGGCATGATGAAGATGATGGAAATGCT
>CAMDDX010000034.1 GCA_945893075.1 Planctomyces sp. SH-PL62
CGCGGTTTCGGCTCCGCGTTTCGAGAGCAGTCGCACGCCGCTGGAGACGCTCTTGTTGAAACCGATCGTCACGGAACCGGGATTCACCGTCAGTGACTTGAGCGTCGGCTTGGCTTGAGTCAGATCGGTGGTGTCTTCGGGGCCGATGACTCCCAACTGCTGACCGAGCGCCGCCGTGAAAGCGGGATGCGCCTTGATCCGGTTGGCCAGTGCTCGCGTGCTGGTGACTCCGGCGGCGAACGCGGCCGACTTCTCCGTGTTCTTGGCCTGAGCGGTCGCCTTGGCGGCCTGCGAAGCGTTGAACTTCGCGTGCAGATCGGTATTCGTGGCGGCGACGGCTGCGGTATCGGCCGCGACCAACCCGAACGTCGCGGCCAGCGCGGCGACTTGCGTGTTGAAGTTGTCATGCCAGGCGACCAGTTCGGGGTCCGGCTTGGGAATGTAGTCTTGCTTGGCCATGAGATTTTCCTTCCGAAGGAGAGATGTGATCCGCACGCTCGACAGACTTCCGAAGTCTTTCAGACTGCGGAAGTCTCACCGGCGAGATTATCGCAGTAATCTCCGACATTTCAAGCAGTTAGGCGAATTCCCGCCGTTTTCGGACGCACGCCGGAACGCTTCCGACGTACCCGCGAACCGTCCGGGCGTACCCGCGAACCGTCCGGGCGTACCCGCGACCGGCTCCGACGTGCCAGCAAACCGGAGCGGCGTACCGCCGGACAGCTCCGCCGTATCCCTGAAAGAGATGCTGGTGACCGCGAAAGAGTCGTTGGTCTCGGCGGACGAATTCGACGTGCCCCGCAACTGGCTAGGCACACCTCGGAAACGTCGCAGCGTCCGGAAGTCCCATCGCGGCGTGCGGGGGTGTGTTTCATTCGGTTGCTGTTCTTGGCGGTAGATAAGGGGTCAGGTCCAATCAGTGTTTGCGATGAGAATCAACTACTTCAGCAGTTTCTTCATTCCCTCACCCGCCGCTTCGCCGATAAGAAAGTAACTCTCCGCATTGGCGAACCAGTGATGACCATGCGTGGGACAGGGCGAGAGTTCTGCAGGCCGGGCAAAGTCGGTGGTTTTGATGAACAAGGCATTCTTGATCTGCTTTGTGCCTTCTTCCTGCGCCTTCCTGAATTCAAACATGTCACCCTGGGTCACGGGTCCGCCATTTCCGGCTCGCAGTACCTGGATGGCACCGATTTCTGTGACGTCGCCGACGGCGTGGCGATCGCGGATGAAGGTTGCATCCTGCGCTCGCTCGCCGAAGTCAACGAAGTCGACACGATCGCTCCGACCATTCCGAACTAATTTCGACGTCATGGGCGAGTTCGCAGGATTCTGCTCGCGGACTTGTTGTTGACGAAATCGCACCGGTGGCGAATGCGGCAGCGCGTTGGCCACCGGTTTTTGTTGTCTGAGCAGTGTGACTCAACCCGGCAAAGCAGTCATCGCAACGGGGCCGGAGGCGTAGCGGTCATCGCAACGGGGTTGGGGGTGTGACGAGATTGACAGTGTATTTTGTTTCGCGGCTTTGCCCCAACGGGGCAAGACTCGATAGCCCAGGGCGCAGCCCTGGGGTACGGAACGATGAATATTGGCAAGTCCCAACGGGGCGTAACTCCACGGAGACGTCGTGAGAGTTTCGCCCCGTTGGGGCTGGACGTGACGCACGGGATCGTGCCCCAGGGCTGCGCCCTGGGCTATCGAGTGCCGACCCTTCGGGCCGAGAATCGTGCAACAAATCCAGCCTGATTCATCGTCTGAGACAAACCCAACTTTTCATCGCCCCAGTGCCCGCGCCTCACAACCCGCTTTGCTGACGCAGTTCGATGAACCGGTTGATGAGCGGCACGATCAATTGCGACGGGGCGACATCGAGCACATGTACGCCGCTGCGGCGGATGCCGTGCAAAGCCTGTTCGCGTTCGCGCAGCAGTTGCAGCGCGACGGTGTGCCGTGCGGCGTCCAGCCCATCGGTCAGCGGTTCGCGCACCTGTTGTTCCAGAGCCGGCGTCTGCAACGCGGCGAAGAGGACCACATGCCGCTTAGCCAACCGAGCCAGCGACGCTCGGAAGCGTTCGGTCGTCTCGAGATCGGCCATGTCGGAGAGTACGACAACCAGCGAGCGTTTGGCGTGTCGCTGTTGCAGCGTCGCGAACATGCGGGCGAAGTCGGTTTCCCGCCAGCGGGTCGTCGCGGCATAAACACAGTCGGCCATCGCACCCAGCGACGACAGGCCAGAGACCGGCGTTAAATAGCCCAGCACTTGATCGTCGAACAACGCCATGCCGCAGCGATCGGAGCCTTGCAGCGCGACTCGCGCGAGCATCAGCGCGGCGTCGATCGCGCAGTCCAGTTTGCTGCCTCGACCGACATCGGCTCCCATCATCCGGCCGCAGTCGATGAGCAGCAGCACGTCGCGATGCCGTTCGATCTGGAAGCGCCGGATGATCGGCCGATTCATCCGCGCGGTCGCGCGCCAGTCGATACGCCGCGGGTCGTCGCCGTCGCGGAATTCGGTCAGCGATTCAAACTCCGTCCCCGTGCCGTGCTGCCGCGCGTGTGTCTTCTTGTCGAACAACAGATTCACGCCCATTTCTTTTTGCAGCTCTTCCGGCGAGTGATATGTCTCCGGCACAACGCGAACCGTTGCCGGCAGTGCGAATGTCCGCTGAGCCTCCAGAATCCCGAATCGTCCGACCAGCCGGACCCACATCGGACCGAAGGTGTGCTCGCCGCGCACCGGAATGCGCAGTGCGTTGGTCTGTTCGACGACGAACTCCCGTTCCGACAGCGACAGCGGCCGGCAGAGCAGCGGCGGTTCGCAATCGCTCGGCAAGCCGTCGCGCCATTCGCCGCGCAGAGGTCCGGGCAGATCGCGTTCGAGCACCCACTTCACGTCGAACGGACGGCCACGACCGACGAGGTTCGGCAATCGCCGCGCGACTCGCACATCCGCCAATCGCCTTTGCAGATCGAAGTAGTCCGCGACCGCCAAGCCTGTCAGCAACAGTACCGCCGCGAACTCGACAATGATCACGCCGGCCGACACGAACACCAGCAGCGATCCCGCGAGCATCACCGCGGCGGCGTAAATCAGCGAACGGCCCGGTCGCACAGTCATCGAGGCACCTCGACTGATTCCAGCAGCGCGGCCAGGACTTCGTCGGCCGTCGTCCCTTCCAACTCCGTTGAAGGAGCCAGCACCACGCGATGCCGCATCGTCGGCAAGAACGCTTGCTGCACGTCATCCGGAATGACGAAGTCGCGATCCGCGAACCGCGCCAAGCTTTTCGCTCCCATCAGCAGCATCAGCCCGGCACGCGGACTCGCTCCGACGGACAACCCATCGTCGTTGCGAGTCGCCTTGAGCAGTTCCGAAACGTAATTGATGACTTCGTCGCGGACGTGCGTGGCGCGAATGAGTTGCCGCGACTCAACAATGTCCGCCGGCGAAACCACGGCTCGGACATCCATCGCGGCCGGGTTCGATTTACCCGCGTTGGCGTGATGCTCGCGCAGCACACGCTGCTCGGCCTTTTGGTCGGGGTATGTCATCTCGATCTTGAACATGAACCGATCCAATTGAGCGAGCGGCAGCGGGTATGTCCCTTCCTGCTCGATGGGGTTCTGCGTCGCAAACGTGATGAACGGGTCCGGCAGCGGGTGCGTCACGCCGTCGTGAGTGACGCCCAATTCCTGCATCGCCTCCAGCAACGCCGATTGCGTACGTGCGGAGGCGCGGTTGATTTCGTCGGCCAGCAAAAAATTGGTGAAGACCGGGCCGGGGCGAAAGTCGAATGTCCCCGACTCGGCCCGAAACACCGACGAGCCGGCGATGTCCCCCGGCAGCAGATCCGGCGTCATCTGCACACGGCGGAATTGCAGATTGAGTGCGGCGGCAATCGTCCGCACCAGCAACGTCTTGGCTGTGCCGGGCGGACCTTCCAGCAACACGTGACCGCTGCTGAACAGCGCGGCCAGCGCGAAGTCTACGACCTCGTCTTGACCGAAGATGACTTTGGAGATTTCATCGCGCATCGCGCGGTAACGTTCTTGGAGAGACACTCGACCATCCTCCGCATTAAGGGAATTGCACGTCGTTCATCGCCGGCGTGACCGGCTGCCAACAGGCTCTGCACCGCCTGCAAGGTGTTTGACAACTCGGCGGCTCGGTCGGGATCGCGGCGCTCGACCGCCGCCAGCAGTCGTTCCTCGGAGTGCTGATCGGGAGGCAGTCCGTGCTCGCGACGCAGGTGCCACAGCACGCCCTCCCGCAACTTCGACATGATCCACGCCCCGGCCCCCCGCCCTTCGCGCAGGAACCGAGCCATCGCTTCCACATATTCCCGAATCGCGCGGCGCGAGACCGGCCGCTCGGCCAATGGAGTTCCCAGAAACACGGACTCGCGCCACGCGATCAAGCCGATGACCAGCAGCAGCGCCAGCGTCACCGCGCCATAGGTCCGTTGAGCGAACAGCCACATCGGATTCCCGCGGATCGCCAGACCGTGATAGAACTCGTCCATCACGATCTCGCGGTCGCCGTCTGTCAAAAGTTTGCACAGCACGACGACGTTATCCGCGTCGCCGATGACGCTGTTCTCGATCAACGCGGGAGTGCTAACGACCGTGATTTCTCCGCGACCAACAACGAATCGCGCGGCGATGCACATTTTGCCGTCCGAGTCTTCCGGCGATGTTTCGCTCAGAACGGTGATCGTGCCGGCCGGCACTCGATCGCCGTATTGGATCGCAAAGACGCCGTTCTCCGGCAGCGATAGCGTGCGATCCTGTCCGATCATCGGTTCAAAGACACCGCTGGACCGCGCGACGTATTTGATCCGCTCCGTAGTCGTCTGCCCGGTTTTCACGGCGGTTTGAAAGATCTCGCGCAGTTCGCGCGGTCCCCGGATTCGCGGCTTGGAATTCACGTCCGCTGAGTCCTCCGTCGCCAGCGACTTCACCGAGACTTCGGGCAACTGCAACAGATCCCAAAGCGATCGCGGTTCCGCTTTCACTTCGGCGCTGCTGGGCTTCTTCTCGCGGCTCTTCCGAGCCGCCTCGCGCAGCACGGCAGGATCGAACCAACTCAATTCTTCCACGCCAACGGCCACCAGGACATGACCCCCGTCGCGAACCCAATGACCGACCTCTTCCAGCCAGTTTTGTTCGACCCGCACGAGTTCGTTCGACGGCTGCCACAGCACCAGCCGCGCATTCCCCAACTTGCTGGGCATCGGCGGCCCCAACGAGCGCCGGATCGGCAGGCCCAACTCACGGAACGTGTCGAAGACTGCGCGTTGTCCGCGTCCACGAGTGCCATAAGAATCCGCACGCAGTCCCTCACCGTCGGGTGGTTGCAGCAGCGACCAGCACGACCAGAGCAGCGAGATCACCGCCAAGGTGATCGTCAGCGAAATTGCGTTGCGGGACGTCAGCACGACTCGCCTCCGATCACGCTGGCGATCAATCGCGAATGCGCCAGCCGGCAGGCTTCATAGTCTTTCGCGTAGCACGCTTCGTCGCCGTACCACTTCCGCTCGATCGTGACCACCAGCACTTCCAGAGATTCACAGAAAGGGGCGTTGCGATAACGCCGCAAGTGCGCCCGATTCGTCGTGCCGCGCCGGAATGGTCGCCGCTCGCGTTCTTCCAACCGAGCCAAGCAAGATCGAAACAAATGCCGCACGGCTTCGATCCACTCACGCCGCGCCGCCGCTTCCTCTGCCAGTCGGTCCCACTCTCGCACCGTGGTGAGCGGCGATGGCGAAATCGAAACGGAGAGCTTCTCGCGCCGCTCGCCTTTCAAGGCGCGAAACAGCGTGACAAAGCCATGCACGAAGACCGCCACCAGCAGCACGACCATGACCAAGCTAATGATCACGCGCAGAAACATCGGCCAGCCTTCGGTGAACTCGAACAGCCACCAGCGGATCAAGTCAGCAAACCATTCGATGGCCTTCAGAAACAATTCCAACAGCCAAGGCGTTTCGTCCGCGACGCGATCGGTCCGATAATCGGGGCGCGACAGCACTTCGCGCATCTTGTCGCGCAGCACCGTTTCCTCCGGCATCGACGCCAGCGTTGGCAGGATTCCGCTCATCAGGTGGCCTGTTTCTCTTCGTCATCGGCTTCGAGCACGATTTCGGCTTCGACCGCGTCCACCAAAAGCTGAAGATCAAATTGCTCATGCTGGCAGCGAGCCGAGAAGTAAAACATCACAACCGCCGCCGAACTAAAAATTTGCAAGGCACACTGCACAACGGCTCCCAACACGATGGCCGCATGGGGCTGGGGCACAAGGTGAGGTGCGGCGACAACTCCCAGTTGGATAACGGCAACCACCGCCCCGCACACGAACATGGACCCCAGGTTGCCTTCCGTCAGGGTCTTGCTGCGCTTCAAGGCGTCGATTCCGCCAACCCCCTCGATGACGACGATCGGCGTGGTGAAGGCGAACCACAACGTGACAATGATCCCCGGAATAATGCAGAGCAGCGTACCGACGAAGACTGCCAAGCCACCCAAAACCGAAGTGCCGATCAGCGGCAAAAAAATCTTCAGAGCCTGCGACAATGCGGCCTTCGTCGTGAACGGCTGGCCGAGAGCCGCGCAGGAAACGCCATGTACGACCGCGGCATTCCCCAGGATGGTGGCGACGGCCGAAGCGATGCTCAAAACGTTGATGATGTTCCCGTGCTTTTGTTGGGCCTCCATCCAAGCGACGAATTGTTCTTGCTGGAACGGGAACGTGAGCTGCGGCATCACCGCGAATTGATAGAAGGACACAATGAGCAACGGCGGCAGCATCGTCACGGCCACAATTCGGAACAGCGCCCCGAAGTGTTCCTTGGTCAGCGCGATCGCTTCATCCAAGACACCCCCCAAAGAAAGCTGACGTATCTGATGTGCCATGACGGTTATTCGTCGTAGAAAAATGTTCGGAGACGGAGTTGCGGTGACAGCAGAACATTTGCCGTGAGAATTTCAAGCGTTGGTGACTGCGGGGCCGGACGCTCAAGTTTCCTGAAACTCACGAATTCCAGGTGCCGCAGACTTCCGCCCCCATCCCACTTGCCTCATTGGTCTCGACACAATTTTAAGCCGCAGGCGATTCATGGCCAGATGCGGATGCAACGGGCGATAACGAGCATTTCCGCAGGCGTCCCATTCGCTGCCTCCTTAAATTCGCTGTCGATTTCTCATTCCCGACGAAGATTCGACAGCGAATTTAGGGAGGCAGCGAATGTCAGAATGAGAAACTCGCTTCACCAGACAAACATTGACCAGAGCCTCGATCATCAAGTTGTGTAGATACCAATGAGACAAGCTGGATGGGGACCAAGACGCCCGACCCCTACACCAACAATTATTGCTGCACTCGCTTGATAAGCAGCATCACGATTTTGGCGATGCCTTGCGCCTGCTCGACCGGGATGTCGAGTTGTGCTCCGGCCGACGTGGGTCCGCAGGCGACCGACATGCCGATGAACGACGGTTGCAGTTGCAGACCGTCGATCGTGGCGTCGTCCACTTGCAGCGCACCTTCGCGGGCCGCCAACTTGACGCCGCTCGCGATGATCCGCGCCAGGTCCACCAGCACGACGACATTCGCCTTCTCCACCAAGCGTTTCCGAGCAGCGGCGGCGGCCGTGTCTTTCGACGTGGTGGAATCCAGCGCCGTCACGAGGCTTTCCAGTTCCTTCGTGCCACCGCCAAACGTCTGCAATGCGCGGGTCGGCTGATACACCACAAGCTGCACCATGCCCGCATCGCCAAACATCACGTCGCGAACCTTCTTTTGAATGCCCAACGGATCGAGCGCCGGATCGAATTCCTGCACGGTCGTGATCCGATCGACTTCCAAGCCGCCGATTTTTTCCACGGCCGTTTCCAACTTCGCGGTTTGCTTGAAGCCGAGCGACTGAAACTCCGCCATCGCTTTGATCATCGAACGGCTGATCTCACGCAGGCGATTCGCGGGTGTGATCTCGGACACCGTGCCGGCTCGAATCGCACCGTTGCCGCTGGGATCGACATCGAAGTAGCCCGTCAGTCCGTCCCACTTCAGCCCGCGCATCTCCTTGAATGCCGATTCGAACTGAGCCTGTTGATCGGCCGACATGTTCCCCATCAATGACTTGGTCATCGTCATCGACCAATCCACCATCCCGGCCATGTCCGCCTTCACCCCGAAGTACAACGCTTTGTTCGCGGGCATGCGGGCCAGCAACGACATCTCGGCGGTCGGCTGGCTGGCCAGGAACTTCGCGGTCGCCGTCCCTGCGCTCACTTGCAGCCGGTCTTCAAAATGGATGACCGCTTTCGAGAATGAGACCCCCAAGGTCCAACTCTCGGAATCGCGCACCCCTTGCACCGCCGATTTACCGATGACGCGATAGATATCGAGCATCGGAACAATCTGAGCCCGCTGCGCGTCGGGCATCGCGGCGGTGATTTGATTGAGGAACGTCTCCAACTGCGGCTCGGCTTGTTGCAACTCGCTCTCGAAGGCTTTCGAGAGTTGCCGCAGATGGACCAGCACCGACACGTCCGAGTTCTCAAACAATTTTTTGGAAGAGGCATCCATCTTCGACCACAGCCCCGTCCCTTTGCCGCTCAGTTGATCGCGCACTTTGCCGAGTGCTTCAGCGTTCTCCGAATAGATCGCCAGCTTGTCCGTCACGTGGGCCGTAAAACCCGGCGGCAGCGCCTTCTTCATGGCGTCGCCATCCGAGGCGGGGACGACAAAGACAACCGTCGGCTTTTGACGTGACTCCAGAAACGTGATGGCCCACCAATCTTGCTCGACATCCACGCCCGTCAGTCCCGGATTCACAATCGCCATTCCCAGCGCCGGCAAACCGCCTTGAACGGCGGCTCCAGCTCCCGGTTGGACCGCATCCACGAACTCGCTGAGTTTCCCGATCGTCGCCCGCGGAGCTTTCAATCGCAGCACAACGCTCGCCGAATCCGGCACCGCGTCGCTCGTATCGGCGGCCGGTGCGGCCACGCTGAACCAACTGATCGTGCATAACACCAACCACTGCGGAGCCAGCCAACGTCGCATGATGAATTCCTTGAAGTGAGTAGATTCCACCGCTGCCTGGCGACTCATCAGAAGAGCGGACAAACCGCGAGCCGTTCGTTCAAGCGGGCGGATTATTGACGAGTCGCCACCGCGACGCGAGGTGGTCGGTCAGCCGTGAACTCGGTGCCCCACACAGAGGCTAAGGGGACTGTGGGTTTCGTCGTTGATTAGAGCACCGAGTGATGTTTGCGCTTTGGCCCGAAGGGTCATCACTCGAAAGCCCAGGGCAAGGCCCTTGGTCACCGAAGTTGCGATCTCTCAAGCCCTGAAAGGGCGGCACTCTCTTCGATTGGTTGTTTCGCCCTTTCAGGGCTTTGACTTTTTCGCGATCGAAAACCCAGGGCGTTGCCCTGGGCTTTCGAGTTGCGACCCTTCGGGCCAAAGCGCAAAACTCAATCTGACTCCCAATCAACAACTTCCTCTCTTCGGAAATATCTCACAGACCAACCGCGAGAGCTGGCCCCGATCTGGTTGGCGTTCGTGAAGGACGCGGATACAAGAAATCTGAATCTCAATTTGTCCTCGGAAGGAGCAACCTTATGCGCTGGCAATCGTGGCTCGTAGTGATTGGTCTCGTTCTTGGAGTTGGCGTTGAATCGAAGGCTCAAGATGCTCCAAAACCGGAGCAGCAGTTTCTGGCTTTCATCAAGTCGCAAACCGCCGCACTTCGGGAAAAGGATCAACCGCCCGCCGATTCGAACGAGTGGCAGCAGCGGCGCACGAAGCTCCGCGAGAACTTACTCAAAGCCTGGGGAGGTTTCCCGGAGACTCCGTGCGAACTCGCTCCGCGAAAGTTGGGTGAAATTCAGCGTGACGGGTATCGCATCGAGAAGCTCATTTTCCAAACGCGAACCGGCATCTGGATGACGGCGAATGCCTACGTCCCCGACAAAGCCAAGACCGAGAAGGTGCCGGCGATCCTGCACGTTCACGGGCACTGGGCCGGAGCGAAACAAGATCGTGTCGTGCAGTCGCGCTGTATCGGCTCGGTGAAGCACGGCTTCTTCGTGCTGGTCGTCGATGCCTTCGGAGCGGGCGAACGGGGCATCAATGAAAAACTCGGCGAGTATCACGGCGAGATGACTGGCGCGACGCTGTTCCCGATCGGGCTGCCGCTCTCTGGATTACAGGTCTACGAAAACATGCGCGCGGTCGATTACTTGCAGACTCGCCCGGAAGTGGACGGCAAGCACATCGGCATCACCGGAGCCAGCGGCGGCGGCAATCAAACGATGTACGCCGGCGCGTTCGACGAGCGTTTCGGATGCGTCGTCCCAACCTGCTCGGTCGGCACGTATGACGCTTACCTCGGAGCCGCCTGCTGCATGTGCGAAGTCGTCCCCGGTGCCGTGCGATTCACCGAAGAAGGAGACGTCCTGGGCCTCGCCGCCGGTCGCGGAGCGATGATCACCAGCGCGACTCGCGATGCCTTTCAGTTCTCAGTCGGCGAAGCGAAGAAGACGTTCGCGCGTGTCGAGTCGGTTGCGAAGTTGCTTGGCAAACCGGATGGCGTCAAACACACGATCATCGAATCGGGACACGACTACAACCAGGCGATGCGCGAAGCCATGTACGGCTGGATGACGCGACATCTCAAAGGAACCGGCGACGGCTCGCCACTGCCCGATCCCGAAATCAAAACCGAAGAACCGGAATCGCTGCGTTGTTTCCCCGGCGACTCGCGGCCGGATGATTACATGACGATCCCGAAGTTTGCTGGAGCTGAAGCTCGCAAGTTGTTGGAGAATCGTAAAGCCCCCACCGACCTCTCGGCGTGGAAGGCCACTCGTGAAAACATGGTCGCAGGACTGAAGAAAGTTCTTGGCCCGAATCCGCCCGCGAAAAAGACTGACCTTTCCGGATTCAGCGACGGTCCAACGACAGACCTATTCGTCGAGAGCGAACCAGGGATCAATCTCATCGCGCGAGTCGATCACCGCAAGAACTGGCTGAAACTTGCCGTGCTGCTGGACTTCGACCAAGGTGTTCAATCTTTTGGCAATGATCTATCAAAGCGACTTCGCGAAGACGGCTGGATTGTCGCGGCTCCCGAACTCCGAGCGACCGGCTTCTTCGCGCTCGCTGGTGATAAGATCGGAAATGCTCCCGACCATAACTCGGCCGAATGGTCGTTGTGGATCGGCCGTCCGTTGCTCGGCCAATGGGTCGTTGACGTTCAGCAAACGCTCGATGTTCTCGCCGAACAGAACGGTGGAAAACTTCCGAAAGAGGTCATGGTGGTCGGAACGGGTCCAGCCGGCGTCCTCGCGCTTTGTACCGCTGCGCTCGACGAACGAATCACGCACGCGGTGACGATCAACTCCCTGGCCAGCTACGTCACCGACGAACCGTACCGCAATCAACGCCTCGGCCTGATGGTCCCCGGCATTCTCCGCGACGTCGGCGACATTGCTCACATCGCCGCACTGATCGCCCCACGACGAGTCACCATCGTCGGTGGTGTTACCGGCGGCGGGCAGACGATTCACGGCGACGATTTGCTCAAGGAGTTTCGAGTCACACAAGAAATCTTCGCCCTGCAATCGGCCGCGAAACAATTCCGAGTCCAGCCGGATGGGTTGTTCTTTGATCGCGGTGCGGCGCAATAGCATAAATGGATGCGGCTGGCGGAAAATAAAGGGCGAAAAATAAGGCTGCGGTTCATTTTCCGCCCTTCATTTTTCGCCAGCTCCTCGCTTCGTTTTCAATGTTGAAAACGTCACAACCCGTCGCCCGATATTCGCCCAAATCAACGCAGTCAACGACGTGTGAACTAACAACCGGTCAACGTGCTTTTCAAAATTGACGAGCGAGTCTTCATCTTCAAAGGCGGTCAGTTTGAACGCGACATGCTCGGCCGCGTGCCGAAAGTCTTGTCGCCAGATGACCTGCTCTTGAAATTGGACTTCCGCCGGTCGGACCACGAAGTTCTGTCCGCCAAGAAAGTGAGTCAGAGCCTCTTCGTAAAGCGGTAGCTCCAGGCACGTTCCCCAATCCGTCAGCATGTCGAGCAATGTCTCGCGAAAGAATGTCGCACTCGGTATCCCACTGTCCCAAGTTCGTTGTTCAGGAACGAACCGAAATCGCTCGTCGCGAGCCAGCGGGGCGTTGACGAAAAGATGCTCGACCTTTTCGGATCGCACGTTGACCAGCAATCCATGACTGAGACCGACCAGGTGCAGGTAATGGATCAGTTGCGCCTTGTGTCGCGGCGAAAAGACTTCGACCGCCTTGAATTCGAAGACGCCACCATCGGCAACCAGGACATCCAATTTGCACTTGGTCTGAAACGTTCGAAACGAAATCTGAATCGGCTCTTCCAACCGGACATCCGGCCGACAACGTCCCAAAGCCCGTTTGTAAATTTGCTCGTCGAAATAGCGGCCGAGATCGTTATGAATGCGATAGACATCTCCAAGAACGCTGTAGGCCAGTGGGCCGAACTCCGCTTGAGTCAGATTTCTGAGAGGGATGTCGCATTTGATCGGCATGGGTGAAACCTCAAAGAGCTGGCGGAAAATGAAGGGCGAAAAATGAAGCACATGATGTCTTCTATTTTCCGCCCTTCATTTTCCGCCGCCCTGTCCGAATTCTTCTCACAGCGCCGCATCCCACAACTTCCGATCCTTCAGCATCACTTGTCGCAGCAGCGGCAGCGGCGGCGAGCCGTGATGCAGCATCGTGTCGTGGAATTTTTGCAGCGAATACGAAGCACCTTCCTGTTGCTGCCAGTCGCGGCGGAGTTTCAGGATCATCAGCTTGCCCAGCGTGTAGTGCAGATAGCCGGGATCGTAGGTGCCCCGCACCGCCTCTTGCCGAGCGGGTTGTTCCTGGTAGTAACAGTTGTCTTGGAAGAATTTCGTCGCTTCCTCGACGGTCATGTCGTCGCAGTGCATCTTGATCGAACAGCACAAGCGGCAGATCCGCAGCAGCGCTTCGTCGGATTGAGCGAGCCGATACTTCGCAGTCCGCAAGCGGTCGCCAGTGCCCGGAAAACCTTCGTCGAGCAGCATCTGCTCGGTGTAGTGCGCCCAGCCTTCGACAAAGGCGTAGCTGTAAAAACTCTTTCGCACGCGGCTCAGTGGCGAGGCGTTGAAGTGCAGATGCTGCTGATAGTGGCCGGGGTACGCTTCATGAATTGAGACCACATCGGTCGTGTAATAGTTGAATGCGGTCAGCCATTCGTTTTTCTGAGTCGCCGACCACGCGGCATCGACTGGTGTCACGTAATAAAACGCCTCGGTCGAACCCTTCTCGAACGGGCCGGGGGAGTCCATTGACGCGAAGCTGGTCGCGCGGCGAAACGGCGGCGTCTCGTCGACTTTGCAGCGGACATCGGAGGGCATCGACGCGATCTTCTTGTCGATCACGAATTGCCGGATCGCTTCCAGGCCGCGAGCCGTATCAGGAATCAAACCCTCGGCGGTCGGATGATCTTCCTGAATCGCGGTGAAGACCTCGATCGCCGGCTTCGTCGGATTGATCAGCTTGGCCGTCTCGGCGAAGACCGCTTGTTCGCGGCGGAGTTCTTTCATGCCCAGTTCCAAGATCTCTTCCGGCGACTGCGTGACGAGTTCCAATTCGCGCAGCATCCGCGCGTATTTGTCTTTCCCAATTCCGAAGCGGTGATCGGATTTCGGCAGCCGTTCGGTTTCCAGCCATTTCGCGTAACCGCGCATCTCGGCGATCGCGGCATCGTTCGCGATCTTCAGTTCGGCTCGCAGCGCGTCGTCTTTCAAATCGGTGATCGCTTTGGGCAAATCGTTCTGGAGAAAGTTGGCTCCCCCGTTGGCGACCTTGATGGCCGTTTCGACGATCGGCTTTCCGAGCACCGGTTGCAGGTTCGTTCGGGCCGAGGCCAGTAATCGCGGAATCTGTTTTTCAACCGCAATGATCGACCGAACGCGATCGGCCAGCGGCGAGTACTCGCGCAACAGATAGTTGTCGATCTGGATCGCCAGCAAATAGGTGATCGGGTTCTTTTGAAACGCTTCGGCTCCGTCCGACTCGAACTTTGCTTTGCGCAATCCCGCCAACAGGACGTCACGATCCACTCGCGCCGCGGGGGTGAGTTCGTTGACCGGCCATTTCGCGAATCGTTCTTCAAACATCTTCAGCCGCTGCAACTCGCGAGCAACCGCATCTTGCGAATAGTCGGACAGCTTTCCGTCATACTCATGAATTCCCAACTCGAGCGCGGTGTGCGGACGGAAGGCTAAGTAACCGGAAAGGAATTCATCCGCCGCCGCCTGAAACGCTTGGTCGGCTGGAGTCGATACGGGAGCATCGGCTCCCACAAGAGCCATCACCAGAATCATCGTCGGGAACATGAAAGAACCTCCTGCAAGGATTTCCGGTGATGCTATGCGCAATGCGTCACAACCCTCAAGCCGCGAGTCACCCTGTCCGGCTGATGGCTGTCGGCTGAAAGCTGATGGCTGTCATCTCAAATCCCCGAGCGAGGAGTTTTGTGATCGACAGCCATCAGCTTTCAGCCATCAGCTTTCAGCCATCAGCTTTCAGCCATCAGCCAACGGCCGGCTGCGACTGCAACTTCGGGACGTGGCGCGTTACCTTGACGCTGACTTTGATTCCCGGAGATTCGGCTCATGCGAAATTGGTACTGGATTGCGATTGGCCTGCTGTTGTCGTCGGGTCTGTTGAATGCCGCCGACCCGGCCGCTCCGAAGAAGATTGTACTTATCGCCGGGCCGATCACCGGCCACGGCAAGCACACGCACGAGTACGAGAAGAACGTGATCCTACTGAAGCATCTGCTCGATACCTCGCCGAGCACCAAGGGCAAAGTCGCCGTTGAGACTCACTTCAAAGGTTGGCCGACCGACGAGAAGACGCTCGATGATGCCGCGACGATCGTGATGATCTCCGACGGCGGAGACCGCAACGCGACCGATCATCCGCTGTATGTCGGCGAGCGATTTCAAACGCTCGAACGGCAGATGCAGCGCGGTTGCGGGTTCGTCCAATTTCACTGGACCACGTTCAATCCCAGCCGAGTTCACGACCAAATCACCGAATGGGTCGGCGGCTACTTCGACTTCGAAAAGGGAACGGCCGCGAACAAATGGTTCTCGGCGATCAGCACCTGGGACGCGAACGTGACGCTCGGCAATCTCGAGCATCCGGTTGCTCGCGGCGTGAAGCCTTTCTCGGTTCGCGAAGAGTTCTACTACAACCTGCGCTTCCGCGACGGCGATGACCGCGTGCAGCCGATCTGGCTGACGAAGCCGCCCGGTCAGCAGAAGGACCACGTCGTCGCGTGGGCCGTGCAACGCAAAGACGGCGGCCGAGGCTTTGGGACAACCGGCGGACACTTCTTTCAGAACTGGTGGGACGAGAGTTTTCGACGCACGATTCTCAATGCGATCGTCTGGACGGCGGGCGTCGATGTCCCGGTTGGCGGAGTTGTCTCAACGATGGAAGAGCCGATCCGTATTTTGATCGTCACGGGGCACAACCATCCGGCTCACGATTGGCGGAAGACGACTGCTGCGCTGATCCCAATTCTCGAACAAGACCCGCGCGTGTGGGTGGACGTCACTGAGAACCCGGACGACTTGGCGAAGATCACTGTAGCCCGACTCTCTGAGTCGGGAGCTGCTAAGAAACCCGACTCGGAGAGTCAGGCTACGAAGTACGACGCGCTCGTCCTCAACTACAGCAGTTGGGACCGTCCCGGATTGAACGATGCGGCGAAGGCGGGACTCAAGAAGTTCATCGACGATGGCGGCGGGCTGTCGATCATTCACTTCGCGAACGGCAGTTGGACTGACACGCTCCCAAATAAAGAAGCCGACTGGCCAGAGTTCCGCACGCAGATTGTCCGCCGGATCTGGGATCACAAGCCGGGACTCAGCGGTCACGACGCATTCGGCAAGTTCCAAGTTGATCTCACCGCCGCTGGCGAGAAGCATCCCATCACCGCCGGATTGCCGTCGTTCGAGACGGAGGACGAACTCTATTTCCGTCAGCAAGGCGCATTGCCGATCGTGCCGCTTGTCACCGCGACCTCGAAGGTGACCAAAGAAAACGAACCGCTGGCGTGGGCCTATGAGCGATCGAAAGCTCGCGTCTTCCAAACGGTGCTCGGCCACGCGGATGTTTCGATTCGTAAAGCCGGAGCGTTGATTCGTCGCGGCACCGTCTGGGCCGCGCGGCGTGATCCGCTCAGCTTTGATCCGCCGGTCGCGATTACGGAGACCACGCTGTTCCGAGCCGGTAGTCCGTGGTCGCTCGAAGATTCGCTCAAGCGCGGTGGAGTCACTGCGACCGAGAAGGCTCCTCGAAAAGCTGCGTCCGCCACGGCCGAGGGCAAATTCGGCAAAGCTCTCGAAACTCGCTTCGGCGGTGCGTTCGTGAATCACCGCGACGACTTCCGCACGCTGCCATTCACGGTCGAGTTGTGGACGAAGCTCGACAGTAAAGGCTCGTACAACATCCTGGTCGCGAACGAATTGAAGTCGTCGCCGACGCACTGGGAACTTTTCACGATGCCCGGTTCAGGGCAGCTCACGGTGTTCGCGCCGGGACTGGCTCCCGATCATGTCCGAGCCGCGACCGACATTGCCGACGGCAAATGGCACTTCGTGGCGATGCAGTTTGAGCCGACTCACATCCGCTTGTTCGTGGATGGCAAGCAGGTCGCCGATCAGGAAGTGAAGTTGAAGGAGGGCGCGTTTGGCTCCGCGCTGAAGCCGGCACACGAGGAACTCGCGATCGGCACGCTGGTCGATCAGGTGATTAGCTGCGACGGAGTGATCGACGAACTGCGCATCTCGCGCGGCCTGCGTCCGATCAAAGAGGTGCCGAGTGAGCCTCTGAAGGCTGACGACTCGACAGTCGCCTTGTGGAACTTCGACACGGTTACTGACGGAGGCAGCTTCGTCGATCTGTCGGCAGGCAAGCTCAAGGCATGGCTCCCCGCAAGTGCCGACGGGATGCCGGCGTCTGCAAAAAAAAAGTAGTAGACGGGTCACTCCGCGCTCGGCGTGGGTCTCCCGACCCCGCCGCCCGTTCGACCGCAGATCTCCCGAATGGTCGAAACGGTTCGGAGCGCACGGGAGACCTGCGGTCGGGCCAAGCGGCGGGGTCGGGAGACCCGCGCCGAGCGCAGAACAAAATCACCGGCCACTGGGGCGAGGACGCGGTCGGCTTCAAGTGGACAGAGCAGGACTCGGTCGACAACCGCTTGCAGCAAATGGACGTTGGCCGATTCTACTCGGCGACGATCTGGACGCCGAAGGAAATGACGCTCAAAGGGATCGCCGTGCGCATCGGCGAGAAATCCGAAGCGTCGATCCTGTTCGACACGGAACTACTGCGCGTCGTCTGCGGTTGGACTGGCGAGTTTCTGGAATTCAATCCGGCCCGCTACGGCATCATCGGACCACCGAAGGTCGGCAAAGACATCGCGTTTCATTCGCCGAGACAACCTGGCTGGTCACGCGAGGGTGAATTCAAAGACCCGCGTCCGAAACCATTTGGCCCCCTGCCGCGCGAGTGGGCCAAGTATCGCGGCCTGCATCTGCACGGCGACCGCGTCGTCTTCGAGTACACCGTCGGGCCCCAACAGATCGTGGTGCTTGAGTCTCCGTGGCTGGAGACGATTGATGGCGAACAGATCTTGTCACGCGAGTTAGAAATCGCGGCGAGCGAGAGCGATTTGGAATTGCTCGTGGCCGCGCCGGGAACGCCCGTGAAATTGGTCTGCGAACCGAACGTCGCAACGCTCGAACAACGCGCAGGAACGATTCCAATCACCGCGAAGGTGCCAAAGCACTCCCAGCCGGTGCGATTGAAATTCTTCTTTCCGGCATCCGCAAAATCCGTGTCATCCGTGTTCCAGAAACTAGAAGAGAGAACACGGATGACACGGATCGAACGGAAGGACACGGAGGAAAACTCACTCCGCCGGTTCGCGAAACCAGGACCACCCCGTTGGACAGCGGAGATCACGACTCGCGGAGTTGTCTCGGAAAAAGCGGACGCGCTGGTCGTCGATACGCTCACGCTGCCGTTCGACAATCCGTACAAGGCGCTGATGTTTGTGGGCGGGCATGACTTCTTCGTAGCCACGGGCGGCTCGCCTGTGGTTGGAGTGAAGACCACAGGCGAGCCGCCCGTGGCTACGTTCGATGCGGCCATCTGCACTTTGCATGGCGACGTGTGGCTTGTCAGCGGCATCGATGCCAAGTTGGAGAAGCTCACTTGGAAACGATTCGCCACCGGATTGTTTCAGCCGCTCGGTTTGAAGATCGTCAAGAATCAAATCTACGTCGTCGGCCGAGACCAGATCACTCGGCTGCACGACCTCAACGGCGACGGCGAGGCGGACTGGTATGAGAACTTCAACAACGACGGCCAAGTCACCGCCAACGGTCACGAGTACGTGACGTGCCTCGAAACCGACTCGCAAGGCTGGTTCTATTTTCTGAAAGGGAACGCCGACGGAGCGACCGATCATGACGGTTGCTTGCTGCGAGTGTCTCCCGATGGTCAAAAGTTGGAGGTCTTCGCGACCGGATTTCGCAACGCGAACGGCATGGGGATTCGCCAATTCTCCGATCTGTTGCCCGTTGTCGCGAAAGAGGGGCAAGTCTTCAACATTCTTTATCCAGGCGACATCTTCACGGTCGCTCCGCAAGAAGGAGAATGGACACCGGGTTCGGCGATCTTTCAGGTGCAGCAGGGAGGGTTTTACGGATACACGCCGTCGGCTCATCGAGCCGTCGTGCCGACGGAATTCCGTGCCCCGCTGTGTTGGATTCCTCGGCTTCAAGACAACTCCAGCGGCGGGCAGGTCTGGGTGCCCGACAACGTTTGGGGAAGCCTGTCGCGGCGGCCACTGCATTTGTCCTACGGCACCAGCCAAATGTTTTTGCTGATGCGGCACAGCCACATTCGCAGTTTGGTTTCGCAGAGCGTCTCCAGTGGCGGTCTCTCGGTTCAGCCAAATGAGAAGGAGCCGGACAAAGACGTCACGATCTGGAACGGTGCGACGGTTCCGCTTCCGCTCACGTTTGAGTCTGGCGTGATGCGCGGCCGCTTCCGCCGTTCGGACGAGCACCTTTACGTCAGCGGGTTGCGCGGCTGGGTCAGCAACGCCGCGAAAGACGGGTGCCTGCAACGAGTGCGTTACACCGAACGACCACTCGATCTGCCGCTCAACATCGTGGCCTTTGAGAATGGCGTGGCGCTGACCTTCACGGACCCGCTCGATCCGAAGGAGGCCGAAGACCCGGACAACTACCGAGTTCAGAAATGGAACTATCGCTGGTCAGCCGCGTATGGCTCGCCGGAGTTCAAGGTCTCGGCCCCCACTCAAGAAGGCCGCGATGAGGTCGAGATCGTCTCGGCGACTCTGATGCCGGAACTCACCCAGCCAACTCTGTTCTTAGAGTTCGCGAACATGCAGCCAGTGCAACAGCTCTCTATCAGCCTGAGTCTCAAGTCCGCCGACGGTCGGCCGATCGAACGGCGGATCGACGCGACCATTAACGCGGTCGGTCGCGGGCGATACGAAGTTCCGAATCGCCCATTGCGAGCGCGTCCCGGACAACTCACCGAAGCGGAAGTCGAGAAGCTCGTTCCCGGCATTCGATGCGAGTTCGTGGGGCACGTTTCCAACGTGCCCGACAAGAAGAACGGGCACGTTGAAAACGTGCCCCACGTCCGACGAATGGCCGCTTGGCGATTCGAGCCGCACGAAGTGGCCGGCACTCGCGAGATCGTTGCCAGCGGATTCCTCGTTGCACCTCGGCGCGGGAAGTATCAACTCTCGGCCGAGGGAACTGGCGCGTCCGAGGTCTCGATCGGTGACCGAGTCGTGTGGCGATCCGCAGATGACAAACCGAGCGATGTCGAACTCGTGCGCGGCTACAACCGGCTGCGAATCGTGCAGCGCGTCGATGGCAAGCAACTCGACGCAGCAGTCTCACTGCGGCTGCTGTGGGGCTCGGACTCGTTCGAGACGGAGCCGGTTCCGCCGACGGCGTTGTTTTGCGAGCGACTGCCGGATGCGGTCGCGTCCCAAGAGCTCGGCCGCGAACTCTTCAGCCAGCGTCATTGCGCCCGATGTCACTCTCTTTCGGAGGAAGTGTTGCGGTCACGAACCGTGATGCCGGAATTGCTCGTGGAAGCTCCGGACCTCATCGGAGCCGGCTCGCGGCTGACTGAGACATGGATGTATCAATGGATGCTCAATCCGCAGCTCTTGCGGCGCACCGCGCGGATGCCGCACCTGTTCTCGCCCAACCCTACGGAGGAAGAGCGGCAACAAGCTGCGGATGTGGTTGAGTATTTGAGTTCGCTGAAACTTCCTCCGGCACCGCGCCCTCCCTTTACTCTTGCGCCGCCGTTTCCCGCTCGTGATCTCGCGTTGGGGAATGTGCTATGGGATGACCTCGGCTGCATCGGCTGTCATCGCCGAGCATTCGATCGGGATGATCAGCCAACCGATGGACGATCCTCGTTGATCTTTGCCTACGACAAATTTGTGCCGGGTGCGCTGACGAATTATTTGCGCGAGCCGCATCGGCATTTCGCGTGGACGCGCATGCCGACCTTCGCTCTCTCAGACGACGAAGCAAGGTCATTGGCGCACGCGGTAATCGAGTCTGCCAAGCAAGACGACCAGCGACCGGAGCTGAGGGTCCGCCGTCCCAAAGGTGATGTGGCTCGCGGACAGAAACTCTTCGCCTCGCTCGGTTGTCGCCAGTGTCATCGTGTGTCGCGCGACGAGCCGATGCCCAAGCCGCATTTGCCGTCGGTCTTTGGCAAAGCGATCGCTCGCGGCTGCCTCAGTGAGCCCGACGAGCGTCGTGTACCTCGCTCTCCTGACTTTCATTTTGAGCCTGCCGAACGGACCGCTCTGCTGGCACTGCTTCGCGGCGACGAACGTCAGCTTGCGACGGACACACCGACCGATGTTTCTCGCCGCTTCGTAGCCGAATTGAAATGCGCCGTCTGTCATCCGCGAGACGGCCGCATGAGCTCGCTCCCCGAAATCCTCGCCGAAGAAGGAGCGACTGGCCGGCCTCCGGAAGTCCTGCCGAATCTCACCTGGGCTGGCGAGAAGCTGCACGCGCCGTGGATTCAATCGCTGCTAGCCGGCCAGATCGCCGAACGCCCACGTCCGTGGATGAAGCTCCGCATGCCGAGCTTCCCCGCGCGAGCAGGTCTGCTGGCCGACGGCCTCGCGCGCGAGCACGGCCTCTCCAGCGATCCGTCGCCACGACCGAATTTCGAACCACAACTCGCCGAGATCGGCGAAGCCCTCGCCACGCGAGCGGGATTGCTCGATTGCCGCCAATGCCACTCGATCGGTCCGTTGGCACCAACCGGCGACAAGAACACGCTGCTCGCGCCGGGGATCAACTTCGCACTGACTCGCGAACGCATCCGCCACGATTTCTATCGCCGCTTCACGCTCGACCCACCACGCTACGACGTCACCACACGCATGCCGAAACTCGTCATCGACGGTCGCACGACCAAGGTCAAGAACGTCTTCGACGGCGACGCCCGCCAACAGTTCGACGCGGTGTGGCACTACTTGCAAACGGTGCCGAGTTCGACCGCAGATCCTTGAGGCTTCATCGCTAATTGTCCGGGCGCGGCCGACTGGCTGTGATCGTGTCCGTCATAGACACCGAAGTCGGCGAATAAGTATCGCTTGAGTAAGCGATAGACCCAGCTCTTCTCAGGGATTGCGTGGCCGGGGTTGTACTGCGACGTGCGGGTCGACATCGCTTGCAGTTCGGCCATCGCGGTTTGGCGAGCGGTCGTGTCTTTGGCTCCGTGCAACACGACGAGGTTGTGCAGCAGGTCGGGGCGTTCGAGCACGATGCAACCGCGTGTCGTCTTCTGGGCCAGCGAGCGGAAGTCGCGCAGGAATTCTGAGCCCATGATCTTCTCGCCCAGCGTGCGCGATTCGTCGTGGATCGACTCTTTGGCGAATTGGATGATCGGGCAGGGCTCGATGCCGCCCCACGGGTTGATGTGGTGGCTGATTCCGGTCGCGGCCGGGCAGAGAGCTTGGCCTTCGCCGTCGAAGTAGGCATCGACAATGGCGATCGGTTTCTTTGCACGCATCTCGACCACGAACTTGCGGATTTGAAGCTGTTGTTCCGGAGTCAGGCAGAGATCGGGGCAGGCGTCCGGTCCCATCGGGCGATAGACGTGGAACCAAGTGTAGAACACGCCCATCTCGATTAAGCGGTCCACCCATTTCTCGGTGACGAGATCGTCGATGTTCGTTTTACAGACGCTGGTGCAGACGCCGGTCAGCAGGTTGTTTCGCAGGCAGGCTTCGATCCCCTGCATCGTTTTGCTGAGCACTCCGCCACGGCCGCGGCGTTCGTCGCTGACGATTTCGCTTCCTTCGACGCTGATCAGCGGCGTGACGTTACCGATGCGGCGCATCTCGCGAGCGACCTCGTCGGTGATGAAGTGGCCGTTGGTAAAGACTTGGAAGTAACAGTCGGGATGCGCGGCCAGCATTTCGAGCAACTGCGGGTGCATGAACGGCTCGCCGCCGACGATGCCAAAGAAGACGTTGCCCATCTGCTTGGCCTCATTCACGAGGCGGTTCCAGGCTTCGAGGCTGATCTTCTCCTGCTTGGCCGAGACATCGACCCAGCAGCCCTGGCAGCGCAGGTTGCAGGTGTTGAGAATCGAGACGTACAAGAACGGTGGAAAGAATTGGCCCTTCTTCATCCGTCGTTTGTATTTGATGACCGACAGCGTCCCTTTGACCCCCATGTTCCACAGGAACTTGGCGACCAGCCGCTTATCGGTTTCCAGCAGCACTCGTTTGGCCATTCGCAGATACATAGCGGTATCCCAATCTCAAATCTCAGATTTCATATTTCAAATCCCTGAAGATGCGGGCGGCATTCTACGGCTCGGCTTGGTGAATGACGAATGCCGCCGCTCGTCGTTATTCCAATCCTGAAGGAAATCGCGATGGCGTTCACAGCGTGGCGTTTCGCAGCGGCTTGGCTGTTGTGGCTGGAATTGCTCGCGCCTGCGTTCGCTCGGGAATTGTTGACGTTTGACCCAACGGCGGGCGGCGAGCAGTTGACCGTCCTCGCCAAGAGCAAGCTGGAGTTTTGGCAGCCGGAGGTTGCGGTCTCGGAGAAAGGTCCATCACCGGCGGGGCGAGCGTTGAGGTTGTCGGGCGAAGCGGGCGGCGGGTTTGTCACGAAGTCGAAGGCACTCGGTGAAGTCGATTGGCGGAAGTCGGTGACGCTCGCCTTCTGGGTGTATCGCTCGGCCGAGGAGGCCAAGACGCATCCCGCCGTGGTGCTCGACGTGCATCTGATGGAAGAGGATCGGCAAGCGTACTTCTGGCGAAAGCTGGAAGTGAACCACTCCGGTTGGAAGAAGATCGAGATGCCGCTCGATTGGTTTCGCTGGAGCCACAGCCGCATCCCGCGCTGGGGCAAGGTGCGGAGTCTCGCGTTTCTGTTCCGCGAGTCGGCGACGCTGACGATCGATACGGTTTGGACTGAGCCGACGGAAACCACTCGCGGTGATTTCCCATCGGGCGAATTGGTCGCGTCAGTCGCCTTTCCGAACAAAGACAGCGAGACACAGCTCAGATCGCTTGAGACGCGCGACGTTCAGTTGGTCACGAATGCGAAAGCGTTGGACCTCGAACAGCTTGCCGGGCATCTGGCCTCCGTCGCGAAGGAGATTCGCCGTGAGATGCCGTTCCTTCCGGAACCGGTACGCGGGCCGGTCTTCGTGATCTTTCAATCGCGCGATGAGTATCGGCAGTTTGCTCCGCGCTATGCCCGACAGCTTAACTGCGAAGTGAATCCACCAGAGACGGCGGGCTTCACGGTGGAAGGACTTTGCACGTCCAGTTGGGATGCTCAATACGGCACGCTGCGGCCGGTTTACACGCACGAGTTCGTGCATGGCTATCTTGCCCGCACGCTGCCTTTGGCGACTCAAGAAGATTGGCTACACGAGGGACTGGCCAGTCGTTTTCAGCTCACGATCCATCCGCAGGCGAACCTCAATGAGATGGTTCGTGACGGATTGAAGACTCCGATGCGACACGATCCATTGAAACAATTGTGCGACGGGCGTCGAGTTGCCACCAACCGATATTGGCAGGCGGCGACGATTTGCCAAATGCTGATGACCGACGAACGCTACCGAGCCGGCTTCCCGGTCCTTCTCGAACGGCTGCGTGATTCGAAGAGCAATGACCTCGGCCCGCATTTGGAACCCGTGTGGCAGACCGACTTCGACAAGCTGACGGCCGATTGGCGAGCGTTCTGCGAGCGAGAATTTGGGGAGTGAGAAGGACAAGTGCCCGACGAATGAAAGGAGACGACGAATGCTTCCAATCGTCGTCTCCTTCGATTCGTCGGGCTCCTCCTGCCGTTCCTGATGCGTCTCGGAAAATTGACCGAGATCATTTAACGCGCCGTCGTTGCTGGCGTTGCCGCGCCGCTGAGGCTTTTTAAGTACGCGAACAAGTCCGCGAAGTCGCCCGAGCGAAATTCCTTCAGCAATCCACCGGGCATCAGCGATTGTGGCAGCGTGCGGCGGGTTTCGACGTCGCGGGTTTCGATGCGGAGCGTTTGGTTGGTCGAGTTGCGCAGCAGCACGCCTTCGGCCGATTCGTAGACGATCAGGCCGGTGTGTACTTTGCCTTGCTTGGTTTCGATGAGCGTCGTTTGGTAGCGAGTCGAAACGTCGCGATTGGGCAGAGCGATCGCGACGAACACATCGTTGCGTGAGAAACGGCTGGTTGCTCCGGCCAGATCCGGACCAAGTCCTTGCCGCCCGCCGTGACATTGAGCACACGAACGCTTCTCGAAGAGCTTCCGGCCCCGTTCGAGATCACCTGACGGCCAATCGACACCTACGAGTTGCTCGGTCAGCCACGTCAACGTTTCGGCATCGCCGCCGAGAGCAGACGCGGATTCTGTCGGATACTTCTCGGTCAGGAACTCGGTCCAGCGTTGGATCGCTTCCGCCTGCGGTCGATAGCCCGGTTGGCCGAAGACGAAGCCGAAGTCGCGTGAGAAGTTTTGCGACAGCAGCTTCGCCACTTTGTCGCGGATCGGAAATTCCTTGGGATCGCTACCGAGTCTCCGAAGTGCCCGCAGCAGCGCGATTTGTTCGGCGGGACTTTGGCTTGGTTTGAACTTCGTCAACGCGTCGGCGCAAGCGGTCAGGACTTCGAGCCGTGACTCTTCCAGCCCCTCAACGAACTTGTCGCGGTCTCGCTCTTCCGGCTGTTGAGCGAGGATGACGAGCACCGCGCCGCGAATTTTGAATTGCTCGAACTGCCGCCGCAGGAGTTCGCGATGTTCGGGCTGCTTCGATTCGCCGATCAGGAACACGACGTCGTTGTTCCACGGATAGTCGGCATCGTCCGAGACGGTTTTTACATACGAGTCGATGACCTTCGGCAGCAGGTCTTGCGGTAGTTGCGAGAGAAACAACACATGCCCCGGCCGACCGAACTCCGGCTGCGCGACCAGTTGATCGGCAAGTTCGTTGTCGAGTTTCGAGGCCTCGCGATACAGCTCGCCGACGCGGTCGTCCCAGTTGAGGTCTTGCGTCATCTTCCGCGCGATAATCTTCGGTTCCAGACGCACGAGACCGCGTGCGATCATTTCGGCTTGAGTTCGATTGCGCGGAATCGGGATGCGAGTCGCGACCAGCAAGTAATGAATGTCTTCGACGGGATCGCTGTCGTCGGTGATCTTGGCCAGCACTTTGTCGAGTAGCTTGGTGTTCGCCAGCGACAGCATCGCGATCGCTCGTGACAGCTCGCGATCGACGTCGGCGTCACCGGTCGGGAACGTGTCGGCGAGCTTCACTCGCAGCGGATCAAGGTCGCGTTCAAAGGCCGACAGATCGATCTTTGTCGAATACGCCTCGAACGCCGGGACTCCCGACGCCGACACCATGTCGCCGAGCGCCAGGTGCAGCAATCGCGCGGCTTGCAGTTTGAGCGACGGCGGGTGCTCGCCTTCCAGAATGCTCAGGCTGATTTTCATGGCGTACTTGGTCGAGGCCGGTGAGCGGGGCAGATAGCCGACCGCATACATCAGCGTCGCTTGCCAGCCCCCTTTCACGACCGCTTGCGACAGCGATTGAAAGCTGGCTGGATCGAGCCGCGCGAGTAATCGCGAGGCGGTCAGCCGATTGAACCGGTCGTCACTCCCCAGTTGCTTGACGAGTCCGTCCACGAGCGGCGACCAATCGTTGCCGATATCGGCCGACAGAATCGCTTCGAGCGTTGTGCGGTTCACGAGCGGGTCGCTGTCTCCAAGAAACGTCTTCGCGACATTCACGTCGAGCGGATTCGCATGCGTGCGACCGAGCGACCAGACGGCCTTCGCACGGACTTCGGCGGGAGTCGCTTTCGACATCTCCGTCGCTTCGGCGGGATCGAGTCCGCCGAACAATTCCGTCAGCACGTCGATCGCTCGCAGTCGCACTGCCGGCAACAAGGCATCGTTGTTCGCGGCTTCGAGAATCGGCCCGCGGCCCAGTTGCCGAGCCAGCGGTTGCCAGCGTGCTCGCGACCAACTGGCGAGTGGCTGTGGCGCGGTCAGACACGCGGTGAGCTTGTCAGTCGCGGAGGCGTCTTCAGGAAGCTGATCGGCGACGGGTGAGCCCGCTGGATACGACACGCGCCAGACGCCGCCGCGAGTGCCTCGGCCGCCGACGCTGACGAACAGGCTGCCGTCGGGGCCGACCTCGGCATCGGTCGGCGCAAATCCGTGATCGCCGGCGGCGGAGAGAAACAGCTCCGGTTCGGTCTTCCACGCGGAGCCGTTGCGGACCAGCGGCAGCGCGAGAACTCGGCCGAACGTCCAGTCGAGCACGAACAACGTTTCGCGGTACTTCTCTGGGAACTGCCGATGCTGATAACAGACGACGCCGGTTGGTGAACCTCGTCCCGCCGCGGCCACGACCGGCGGCATGTCGAGGAACGTATCGGGACGCTTCCAACTGCGCGTCACCCAACCGGCGTGAGAACCGGGCAGCAATTGAATCACGCGCGTCGGTCGATACCACGGCAGCGAGACGTCTCGTTCGTCATCGCTGTCGAACGTGAAGGCATCGGCCATCCGATTGAAGGCAAAGTCATAGGCGTTCCGCATTCCGTGAGCGACCACTTCACCGCCGCTGATGTCTGGCTTGAGACGGAACAGCACGCCGGATTCAGGCTGCTTGATCGGCGCGTTTGGAAGCGTGACGTACTTGGCATCCACCCCAGAATCGTTGCCGGCGATCAGATACCACCAACCATCGGGGCCGCGTTGAATCGAGTGCGCCTGATGCTCGCCGCCGCATTTGAGCTTGAGCAACACATCCGGCGGACCATCCGCTTTGTCATCACCGTCACGGTCGCGAAACCGCAACAAGCCTTCGCCGCCGACAGCCAGCAAATCGGAACCGTGCCAGCACATCCCCTGCACGCCGATGGCCGGGCCTTCCGCGAACAACTCGGACTTATCGGCCACGCCGTCGCCGTCCGAGTCGATCAAGATTTTGATGAAGCCGTTCCCCGCGACGGTGATTCGTCCGCGCGTGTCGATCGTCAGGCAGTGGATGTCGTGAGCGAGGTCGTCGTCCGCGAACAGCGCGACCTTGAAGCCTTCCGGAGCCTTGAGCGACGGCTCGGCGGCCGGCGACGTGGCGGCCGCTGCGGTCAGCAGGACGAACCAGAAAAATGAACCGTGATGGCGAAGCAATTGAGACATCCAAGTCCCCGATGATTGGGAAATCCAGTTTTCCGCAATTTGTGTTGAAGACAAATTCGTGAGCCGCGAGAAGCTAGCCGCGGGTCGATGAAAACAACCCGCGGCTAGCGCCTTGCGGCTCACCGGCTTTTGCGCCGTATGGCTTGATGCGATGCCGTCTCCGGATTCTGGGCTGGCTTCTCTGTGACGGCATCCACCGGTTGATCGAGTTGTGAGAAGAACGCGATCAGCCTGCGATCGTACTCATCGGGATCGACGGGACGGGCGAGATTGTGTTTCGCCTTGGCGACCATCCACAAGGCCGCGGGCTGGCCGATCAAGCGGACGATTTCCTGCGAGACTTCCGGCAGGACATAAGTGTCTCGTTCGCCGGCGATGATCAGCGCGGGTTTGTTGGCGAGCTGCGGCAGGACTCGTTCCAGCATCGCATAGCGGCAGCGCCGTCGCCGCTGGCTGACCCAACGCGAGAGCGTGACAGTCGATTTGATGTGCCATTCGGGGATGATCTTCACCAGCGGCGCGGGCGCGGCGATGGAAATCCAGCGATAAGCGTGAGCCAGCATCATCATCTCGGTCCCGAACGCTCCCTCGACAGCCACGCGCAGCACTTCGGGACGTTGCGTGGCGACGTATAGCGCCGCGCCTCCGCCCCGGCTGATGCCAAACAGACCGAGCGGCAGTTCGTTGAGATCGGGACGCGAGTAAACATAGTTGATGACCGTGTTCAGATCGGTGACTTCGTAGTGCGTCAGCCAGTGCAGCGGTTCGTAGCCGGCGAGCTTGTCGCTGTCGCCGTGGTTGCGAAAGTCGAACGTCAGCACATGGAAGCCGGCTCGCGACAAAGCCGAACAATACAGCATCGCCGACCGGTGATTGCTGGCGAACTCCGGACAGAACACGATCAACCCGCGCGGCGTTCGTTCCGTGTGACGATACAGGCAACCGCGCAGAGTGATGCCGTCCGAGGTCAGGGCCGAGAATGGTTCGGCGTCTGGATCGGGAGGCAACGATTCGACGCGGAACGGCGGCGAGTTCTCGATCAACGCCAGCACGACTCGAATGGCGTGCCATTGAATGAGTACCTCTGCGATCAACAATACGGCCAGTAATCCGCCAATCGTCCAAAACACGGTGGTCTCTTCCTGATGGCATTCGATGTTTGGAAATCAGCCGGAACGCGCTAGCGTCCGGTTCGCGTAAACATCGAGCAACCGGACGCTAGCGCGTTCCGGCTGATGAGACAATGCTCCTTTGGGGGAATGGTCAGGCCAGCCATGCCTAACCCACGGGATCAGTCCCGAAACTCTTGCAGGATCAGCGACACGTTCTGGCCGCCGAAGCCGAAGCTGTTGGACAGCGCGACTTTGGCTTTGCCCTCGCGAGGCTGATTGGGGATGTAATCCAGATCGCAATCGGGATCGGGATTCTCATAGTTGATCGTCGGCGGCAGCACGTCGTCGCTGATCGCCAGCAGGCAGGTCATGGCTTCGACGGCTCCGGCGGCGGCGATGAGATGTCCCATCATGCTCTTGGTGCTGGAGACCGGCGTCTTGAAAGCGACCTCGCCGAGCGCCCGCTTGATCGCCATCGTCTCGGTGCGATCGTTGACCGACGTGCTGGTGCCGTGAGCGTTGATGTAGTCGATGTCGTCCGGATTCACCTCCGCGTCGTCCATCGCCATCTTGATGCAGGCCGCCGCACCGCGACCTTCGGGATGGATGTCGGTAATGCGGTACGAGTCCGCGCTGGAACCATAGCCGACCATCTCGCCGTAGATTTTCGCTTTGCGTTTCTTTGCGTGTTCCAATTCCTCCAGCACCAGGATGCCGGCTCCCTCACCGAGCACGAAGCCGTCTCGTTCGCGATCGAACGGGCGGGAGGCTCGTATCGGTTCGTCGTTGCGAGTCGAAAGTGCAGTCAGCAGGTTGAAGCCAGTCACTCCGAACTGGTGAATCATGCTGTGAGCGCCGCCGCTGAGCATGATGTCGGCATCGCCCCGGCGGATCAGTTCGGTCGCCTCGCCGAGCGCCTGGCTGCTGGCCGCACAGGCCGTGAGACAATTCAAATTCGGCCCCTGAGCATTGAACAACGCCGCCAGATGCGCGGCGGTCATGTTTGGCTCTTGCTGCTTTTCTTTCTCGCCGATCAGCAGTTCGAGACTGAGCTTGGTGAACTTCTCAACGTCCAGGTTGCCGTCGCTGAGTTTCGAGAGCGCGATCATGCCCATGAACTTCGGGAAGTCCTGCTGCCCCTCGCCAGAGCCGAGGTAGACGCCGAATTTCGTAGGCTCAATGTCCCGTTCTTCCAGGCCGGAGTCCCGCATTGCCTGAGTTGCGGCTCCGATCGCAAATTGGATGTTCCGCCCGCAGTGGTGGTAGAAGTCCGGATTCGGGACGTAGTCGCCGAGACGAAATCCCTTGACCTCTGAGGCGAACTTGGTCGGGAATTGCGACGCATCAAAATGGGTAATCGGCCCGACCCCGCTGGCACATTCTTTCAGCGAATTCCACATGTCGCCGACGGTATTCCCGATCGGCGTGATGCAGCCCATGCCCGTAACGACAACTCGACGTTTCATGCGTTGACCCGTAGCGTTTGAAAACCCCGAAGACCGGGCCACTGTAGCCGTGCCCGTCCGGTTGGGCAAATCTTTGGAGTGCGGGGTGTCAGCTCCGCTTTGGATTGATTTAGCCGATTGATCCAAAGCGGGGCTGACACCCCGCACTCCAAAGCTATTGCTCGAAGATTCTGACCTGCACTTGGCCGTCGCGGGTGATGCAACCGCGATACATCCCCTCGGTGTTGTACGACGGATAGAAGCGGCCCTTGTTGTCGAGGCAAATCACGCCCCCTTCACCGCCAGCAGCTTTGAGTTTCTTGCGGATGACTTCATCGGCGGCAGCGTTGACCGGCAGCGATTTGTATTTCATCAACGCGACGATGTCGTGAGCGACGCAGTAGCGGATGAAGTACTCACCGTGGCCCGTCGCCGAGATCGCACACGCTTCGTTGTCGGCATACGTGCCGGCTCCAATGATCGGCGAATCGCCGACTCGCCCCCAGCGTTTGTTCGACATGCCTCCGGTTGAGGTGCCCGCCGACAGATTGCCCGACTTGTCGAGCGCGACCGCTCCCACCGTGCCGAAGGAAAATCCAGGCAGATGTCGTTCTGGGATTCCTGTTGTCTCCTGGCCTGACTCCTGACCCCTGACCTGCGACCTCTTCTTCTCTTCCTCAAGCTGCTTCTGAAGCTGCTGCCAGCGTTCCTCGGTGCGGAAGTATTTGGGATCGACAATCTCCAGCCCCTTCTCGGCCGCGAACGCTTCGGCTCCGCGACTGACGAGCAGCACGTGCTTGGACTTCTCCATGACGGCACGCGCAGCCGTGATCGGGTTCTTGACTGTCGAGACTCCCGCGACGCTGCCGGCCTTGAGCGTCTTGCCTTCCATGATCGAGGCGTCGAGTTCGTTCCGCCCATCATGTGTGAAGACTGCTCCTCGCCCGGCGTTGAACTGCGGTGAGTCTTCCATCAGCCGAATCGCCGCCTCGACTGCATCCAACCCGGTCGCGTTCGGTTTGTTGAGCGCGGCGAAACCGGCTCGCAGCGCTTGCTCCAATTCGGTGCGGACACGCTTGTCGATTTCCGGAGTCATCTCGACTTTGTCCAAGCCGATCCCTCCGTGAATGGCAAACACGACATTCTCAACCACGGCATCCTCCGCGCGAGTGCTGTGAACAATGACGCTAACCAACAACAGCCCGAACCCAATGGATCGAAACATGATTTCCCCCCTCCAGACATTTCATTCTGGCCGATCGCCGTAAGCCGAACGGCAGGACTTTTCTTACCGTAGCCGCGTTCGCCAGAACGCGGGAGCCCCGCACTCTGGCGAGTGCGGCTACAGGGAAGTGATCTCCTGCCGATTGTCTAGCACCGTCAACTCGACGAGGCTTGAGCGTCGCGGTTCGCTGCAGTGCGGCTTCGGAACCGACACGTCCGGTTCCGTGAGCGGTCTGTTCTTCTTACCGGGGCCAAACAGAAACAGCTTCGCGACCGTCATCAACCCGCGCATCGAACCAAACGTGTCGGCGACCGCGCTCGGCTCGTAGCCGCAGTGGACCATACAGTCGGTGCATTTTGAGTTGCCGCTCGCGCGGCCGTAACGATTCCATTCGGTGGTCTCGATTAGTTCGCGGAAGCTGGAGGTATAGCCCTCGTTGAGCAAATAGCACGGCTTTTGCCAGCCGAAGATGTTGTAGGCCGGACTCCCCCACGGCGTGCATTCGAGATCCCAGTTCCCTTTGAGGAACTCGATGAACAACGGCGACTGATTGAACCGCCAGCTTCGCTTCGCTCCGTCGAGCAACCGGCGAAACAAGGTGACCGTCTCACGCGAGTGCAGGAAATGTTCTTGATCGGGAGCTTTCTCATACGGATAGCCCGGCGAGACCATCATCCCTTCGACCCCCATCTCCATCAGCGTGTCGAAGAACTCGTGATAGCGTTCCGGCTTGGCGTTGTTGAACAGCGTCGAGTTTGTCGTGACTCGGAAGCCGGCCTTGATCGCCGCTTTGATCGCACTGACGGCGATGTCATAGGTGCCGTCGCGACAGACCGCGAAGTCGTGTTCCTCGGCGGGTCCATCGAGATGCACGGAGAAGGACAAATACTTTGACGGCGTGAACTTCGACAGATGCTTCTCCAGCAGCAACGCATTCGTGCAAAGGTAGACGTACTTCTTGCGAGCCACCAAGCCGCTCACGATCTCACCAATTTGCGGATGCAGCAGCGGCTCACCGCCAGGAATCGAGACCATCGGAGCACCGCACTCATCGACCGCCTGAAAGCACTCCGCCGGCGTCAGTTGCTTGCGAAGGATCTCGGCCGGGTGCTGAATCTTTCCGCAACCGGCGCACGCCAGATTGCAGCGAAACAGCGGTTCCAGCATCAGCACCAACGGATACCGCTTCACGCCGCGCAGCTTTTGGCCAAGCACGTACGTGGCGACAGTCCACATTTGCGAAATCGGAACACCCATGAAACCGCCTCCCTGCAAAATCTCAAATCTCAAATCGAGGCAGGTGATAGCAAGTCGGCGATCAATCTGTCAGCCCCAAGATGCTTGCCGCTGCTTGACGCTGTTGTCCGAGAGTTGAATCATCTCGCCTTCTCGGACCTTGCCTCTCTCAACCAGGAGCCTGCCATGAGTCACTTGCTGCGCCGGTGTGTGTGCTTTGCGTTCTGCCTGAGTTTAATCGCTGCGTGCGTTGCAGAAGCGACCGCACAAGAAAAGAAGGAAGCTCCGGTCGTGCCGCCGCGCGAGGGGAAGCGTGAGAAAGTTCAAATCTTCAACGGCAAAGACCTGACCGGCTGGGTCGGGCATGAGAAGTATTGGTCGGTGAAGGACGGCGTCATCACCGGCAAGAACACCGAACCGGTGCCGGTCAGCACGTACTTGCTGACCGAACGAAAATTCTCCGACTTCCGGCTGGTCTTCGAGTCCAAGCTGGTGACCTCCGAGATGCACTCCGGGATCGCGATGTGGGGCCGGCTGGCACCAGAGAAAATGGACAAGTTCACGTACGCCGGCCACTTGGTCATGTATCCGTCGGGCTATGGCTTTTACGACCTCTACGGTCGCAACATGCTGCATCAGAACGCCGACAAGGCGAAATCGGTCGGCAAGCAACACGACTGGAACAAAATGGAGATCTTGGCCCAAGGCAACCGCATTCGCTTCGTGCTCAATGGCCAGTTGATCTCTGATTGGCGCGAGCCGGAACCGGACCGCATCAAGGAAGCGCCGATCGGACTGCAACTGCACTCGAACAAGGAGCCGCAGGAATTGCAGTGGAAGGGACTGGAGTTGGAGACCTTCCCGGAAGACAAGCTGCTGACCGTCAAGGAATAACGGACGAGCGTGAATCGCTCCAGTTCGTGCCTCAAGTCGGTTGCCGCGCTGATCCAACTGCAGCGCCGATCCAACTGCAGCGCCGATCCAACTGCAGCGCCGATCCAACTGCAGCGCTGATCCAACTGCCGCGTTGCGTTATCGCCGCCGACAACTCCGGGAGTGTGTAGCCGGTACAAAAACCGCAGGCCAATCAAATCAAAATGCGGTTCGGCATGGTTGTTGGCTGAGACTGGCGATCCCCTGTGAACGACTCCTTCGATGAGTTCTGCCTTCTTGAGTTCGGGCATGGCGTCATAGCGCCGCTCGAATTCCGCGCGAGTCAACCGGTCCCCGTCTTGCAGCGGCGGCACATCGAGGAGCAAAGTTTTCAGCGGATCGTGACGCGGCAACGGCGCGGCCAAAGTCGTCATGACTGGCTCTCCAGAAGAGGGACGCGCACCAAGAGACCACTGAACTCTGAAACTCGACATTCAAATGTCGCAGCGATTCCCTGTCGGGCGCACGACGCGCTTGGCGCGCGAGCCCTCGCCTGCTGTTTTGGCCTTGGAATTGCCGTCGATGGTCGTTGCCTGACAGTCTTCCAATCCACACTTGGTTCGGTTGGCGACGCCAAAACAGAAATCAGAACACCTGCCCCCTCGCCTGGTTCCCCTCGCGTCCCGGGACGACGGCTTTGGGAAAACTCCAAAAATTTCGTCAAGACTCACCGGTTGTGACGTGACGTTTTTTGTAAAGATGGGTAGTTTGGGTAGGCGCGTCACGTCTTATCAGAACAACCGGTGCAACCGGAATCCTCCGAATTCTCGACTTCGGATTACTCGCTGAGCGGTCCGACTGTAGGCGTTCTTCTTGAAGAACTGGTTTTGCAAACTAGAAAGTTCGCCCCTTGCGCGAAGTTGTGCGGATTCTGTCAGTTCCAACAGAAGATTGCAGTTTGCAGGTTCACGAAGTCGCACGGTTTAGCCGGTTTGGAACACGCGAAATTCCCTGTCACTACCCCATTGATTCACCACTTTCGGAATAGTCATTTCGGCCATGCTCGCGGCCACTCTGCGATTAGCTGCGAGCGAAGTCCGACGCGTTTTTTTCTTGCGCACGATCCCGGCATGAGGCCGGCTTCGCAATCACCACATGGACTCGCTTTTCATCCTGTGAGGAGACACCACGATGTTGTTCACCC
>CAMDDX010000035.1 GCA_945893075.1 Planctomyces sp. SH-PL62
CCGACACCACCTCGATCCATTCGCCTATCTCCGCGACGTGCTTCGCCGTCTTCCCACCACCGAGCCTGCCAACCTAACCAACCTGCTTCCCAATCGCTGGCGGCCTGAGTGACGCATCGGACCAATGTGATCCGCCGGACGCTTACCTCGCGATTCCGACTGCGGTAATTCGGCTCCGCCAGCCGCCAACCAACGCTCGGTGAACTCTTCTTTGATCCGCATCCAACGCAGGGGATAGCGGTCATCACCGGGGGGCAGAATCCAAACGGTATGCCAATGATCGGGCAGCAACACGATGGCGAAAAGCTCGAACGGGTGATCGCCTTGCACTTTCTGAATGGCCTCGCGCAGACAGCGGCGGCCGATGTCCGTCGTGAGAATCGGTTGCCGCTGGTAAGTGACGCAGGTGAAGAAATACGTCCCGCCCGGCACAAAGTTTCGTCGGTAGTTCGGCATGTCGCGTCCCGTAATCCCGTAGGGTGGGACCAGCTCGCTTCGAGCGCCGGCCCACCAGATTGTTGCTGAAGATCGTGGCGAAATCTCTCCGCAAGATGGTGGGCCGGCGCTCGAAGCGAGCTTGTCCCACCCTACCTTTGGTCATTCGACGTATAGGAACTCGTTGCTGTTGAAGAGCACTCGCACCAAGGCTGGCCAGCCGTGCTGCGCGGCGAATGCGCGGAGTTCGACGGCCTCCGCTGCGGACGTCTTCCGTCCGAGAACTTGCTCGACGAGTTGTGCGATCTTTTGATCGGTCGCCTCGCGCCGCAGTTTGTCCGCCAGTCGCTCAGACATCCGCAGCATGAACGAGTTGTTGAGCAGCGACAACGCTTGCAGCGGAGTGGTCGTCACCGCGCGGCGTGGAGTCTTCGTCGAGGGGTCGGGGCAGTCGAGTACTTCGAGAAATGGATTTCGTCCCGAACGGACCCACGTCCGATACAGGCTGCGGCGTTGGAAGCTGACTCCCACGGGATCGACGATGTCATAGAACTGCGAGTTGAACGTGAACGTCGTGAAGTCGTGATAGCCAGGACCGCCGACGGTCGGATTCAATTCTCCCGCGACGCTGAGCACCGCATCGCGCAGAGTTTCGGCATCGAGTCGCTGCGGGCTTTTGCGCCACAGCAGACGATTGCCGGCGTCCTTGTTCGCTGCATCAACTCGCGGACGCGACGACTGGCGATAAGTCGCTGAGCTCACGATCAGCCAATGAATGTGTTTCAAACTCCAACCGTGATCCATCAACTCGGCGGCCAGCCAATCGAGCAACTCCGGGTGACTCGGCCGTCCGCCGTTGAAGCCGAAATCGCTGGGAGAATCGACGATCCCGACTCCAAAGTGGTAATGCCACAACCGATTGACGATCACGCGAGCCAACAGCGGATTCCGGCTGTCGGTGATCCAACTCGCCAGAGCCTTGCGTCGGTCGGCATCGGAAGCATCCTTCGGCAACGTGAACTCGAACGCTGTTTCATTCCGGCTGATGGCTGGTGGCTGTCGGCTGATGGCTGTTATCCCACCCCCAGTCACCTCCTCGGCCGGAGACGCCGGATTGCCGCGCAACAAAAGATGCGTGGCCTCCGGATTCTTCGGCGCGACCGCGTAAACCCGATTCTCACTCGCTCGCACAAGCTGCTTGCGGAGATGCTCAGACTCGAACTTCCGTTGAGTCCGTTCGGTCTTCACCGACTCCGGCAAGCGAGCGAGCAGTTCCCGTTCAGCAATCACGTCAGTCAAGACACCGGCCGAGGCCGCGACCTCCGCCGACGTCAGCGCGCGGTCGTACAACGCGGCGCGGTCGATCGCGGCCGCGAGCATTTTGCCTCCACCGACCGGGCTGTGCCGCAGGCCGAAGAGGATTTGAGCTTTCTCCGCCTCGAAGGTAATCGGCCCGTTGCTCTTGTAGGGCTGCCCGTACAACTGCCCGTTGCGATAGCCGGTGATGGTGCCGTCGGCGTCGTACACAATCGCCAAATGCACGACTTGCTGGTCGGACTCGGTCTCTTCCAGAGCTTGAAAGCTCTGCGTGCGGACAAAGCCGTTGCTGCCGGCCATCCAGCGTTTTGGTTCGCGTTCGGCGAAGACGATCGAATCGAACGTCCCGCCGTCGAGCGTTTGGATCGTGATCGCTCCGCCGCCGGTTTGATTCAGGTGATCGAGCTTCAGCCAGACTTCAAGCGTCTTCTCCTTGATCGGCTTCTTCAGCGGCGCGGTCGCGGCGAACGCCACCCGGCCATTGACGAGCAACGCACCATCCTTGAGCTTCGCGCCGTTGGCCGTGACGTGCAGTTCGCCCAGCGAGTCTTTCAGATCGTCATTGAATTCCCAACGCGCGACCGGTTGCGGTGGCGGAACCTTCTTGTCTCGCTCGGCACGGGTCTCCCGGCCCCGCCGTTCGGCAAGGATCGTTTGGCGAGTCTCCGCTTCAATCTCGGCCAGCCGCGCGGTCACGGAGTTCAGCTCGCGGTTCAAGTCCGCCACGATCTTCTGTTGTGATGCTCGCCAAGTGTCATCCCCGGCGGGAACGTCGCGTTCGCCGTGACGAACGCCCGCCAGCACGGCGGACAAGCGGTAATAGTCGCGAGTTGGAATCGGATCAAACTTGTGGTCGTGGCACCGAGCACAATGCACGGTCAGGCCGAGAAACGTCTCGCCGACGGTGCTGACGTAGTCTTCCATTTCATCCTGCCGCACGACCGCGCGCATCGCCGCGCTCTGCTGCGTTTGACCGACATCGTCATACGCCCCGGCCACGAGAAAACCGGTGGCGATGACCGCTTCGGGATCGTCCAACCGCAGCACGTCACCAGCCAATTGCAGACGGACGAACTCGTCATACGGCAGATCTCGATTGAACGCGCTGACGACCCAGTTCCGGAATCGCCACGAGTTGGTCCGCAACTTGTCTCGTTCAAATCCCTGGCTCTCGCCGAAACGAATGATGTCCAACCAATGCCGCGTCCAACGCTCGCCGAAGTGCGGTGACTCAAGCAGTCGGTCCACAAGTTTGGCATACGCTTGCGGCGAGTCGTCCTTCTCGAACGCTGTCATTTCTTGCGGCGTGGGGGGCAGGCCGAGCAAGTCGAACGACAGCCGCCGAATGAGCGTCCGGTTCTCAGCAGGTTGCGATGGCGACAGTCCTTCGTCGGCGAGTTTCTTCCACACGAAGTGGTCGATCGGGTTCCGAATTTCAATTTTCAAATTTGAGATTTCAGATTTAAAATTTGAAATCTGAGATTTGAGATCGGGCACCACCGGCCGTTGCACCGGCTGCAACGACCACCAGTCGTAACCGGCACGCGCACTCGTCGTGAACGCGAACGGATCAATCGGCGACGTGCCCCACTTCGCTCCCCCGTCGATCCACCGCCGCAGCAATTCGACTTCTTCCTTCGGCAACGGCTTCTTCGGAGGCATCTCGCCGTCACGCACGCGCTGCCACAACAAACTCTCGGCCGCTTTGTTGGGAACGATCGCCGCTCCCGACTCGCCCCCCTTGGTCGCGGACTCGACTCGCGAGAGGTCGAGCATCCCTTTCTTCTCGGCCCCGTTATGGCAATCCAGACAACGACGAACCAACAGCGGTGCGACCTCGCGGTCGAAAGTCTGCTTTGGTTCATCGGCCGCGACGGCGAGACCTGCGGTCAGGGCGATTACGCTTCCGATCAGTTCAACGGCCCAATGCTGACGGTTCACGCAGGACTCCCGACTTGGATGATGACGGCTGGCTGGCGACGGTCATCAAAGTTGGAAAAAACGCTCTTGCCAATCGTAGAAATCTTTCACGAACACAATGTGTTCGTACAAGTACTGCAATGGAGCATAGACCGCAGAAAATACCGGAGACGCAATTTCAAACATTCCAGTTTTACGGAAGCACCAACTCAACGGGACAGGACTCAAGACATAGACCGCCAGGACGGCAATGACGATTGTTCCGCGACCGGTTCGCCGAACTGACCAATCGGAAGGCTCACGCGGTTCGGTAACGTCTGTCATGGTCGGAGACTCCCGGGATCAAGTTCAACACCTACCAAGAACGGCCTTTCGCCAGTTCGTTCCAGTTGGCGAATTCTGGTACCATGGCCGTCCGTCCGACAACCCTGCTGCCGGAGCTCTTGGAGAACCATCATGGTGATCGTTCCCAACCTGCAGGTTGTCACTCGTCGTATCAGGTCGCTGGCCTTGTTACGATCACTGCCGCACCAACAACCTCGATCAATTCTTGGAGCGCTGACATGAGCACCGTCACGGAGATTCTCGACCATGCTTTGCAACTCGAACCGGCGGATCGTGGCCTGATTGCTCACCGCTTGATTGCCAGTCTGGATGCCGAATCGGCCGAGAATAACCAGCACGAAATTGATGAAGCTTGGGAAACCGAAATTCTGCGTCGCTCGGAAGACCTGCGTTCGGGCCGGGTCCAGGGAATCGATGGTCGCGAATCGGTCGCTCGCATCCGTGCCGCCTTGGACGCCAGGAAAAAGTCGTGAAGTTAATCGTTCACCCCGATGCTGAAGTCGAAGCGCTGGATGCCGCTCTGTACTACCAGGATATCGAGCCGAGTCTTGGCGATGATGTTTGGCAGCAGTATTGGAAGGTCATCGAGGCCATTGAAGAACGGCCGGAACGATTTCCGTTGTTGGAAACCATTCACACGCAGACGATTCGCCGCGCACGCTTGAGCCGGTTTCCATACATGGTTGTTTACGAAGTTGTCGAGAACGATGTCTTCGTACTTGCCTTTGCTCACACGGCTCGAAAACCAAATTACTGGCGGATACGTCGTGGTCGGCTGTAGCCAACATTTCAAAAGGCGTTCGCCTTGAAGATCGCACTCGCACAACTTAATCCCATCGTCGGTGACCTGCGCGGCAACGCAACGCTTGTTCGCACTACGGCCGACAAGGCCGCGGTGCTCGGTGCCGACTTGCTGGTCACCTCGGAACTGCTCATCAGCGGGTATCCGCCGAAGGATTTGTTGCTTCGCGAAGGGTTCGCACATGCGTGCGATCGAGCAGTCAGCGTGTTGGCAAAAGAACTGCCGCGCGGCATGGCTGTGTTGATCGGGCACCCGACAAAATGGGGCGTAACCGAAGGGCGGATCGCCAACGCCGCCAGTCTGCTGCTTGATGGCGAGGTACTCGACACGGTCCACAAGACGCTGCTGCCGAACTACGACGTGTTCGATGAGCAGCGTTACTTCCGGCCAGCCGAGCGAGTGCGGCCGATGGAACTGCGTGGCGTGAAACTCGGCGTCCACATCTGCGAGGACGCCTGGTTCGGTGAGCCGAACACGTTCTATCACGAGCGTCCGCTGCAACAGTTCGATCCAGTCGCCGAGTTGGTTTCGTTCGGAGCCGAAGTGCTCATCAATCTCTCCGCCAGTCCGTTTGAAAGGGACAAGCCGCATCGCCGGTTGAACATCTTGCGGCGGCATGTCTCACGGCATCGCAAGCCATTCGTGTTCGTCAACCAAGTCGGCGGCAACGATGACCTTGTCTTCGACGGCAACAGCCTGGCCCTCGACTCCGCCGGCAACGTCATCGAACAACTCACGCCATTTGGCGAAGACCTGCGAGTGTGTGACTTGGCGAGCGGGGGGCGTCAGCCTCTTGTGAGCGGCACGGCGCTATCCGCCGGTCTTTGCAGTGAAAACGACACCACAATACCGGTGGCTAGCGCCATTCCGCTCAAAGGAAAAGCACGCCCGCGCGAGGCCGATCTGCTCGACGCCCTCGTCCTCGGCCTGCGCGACTACTTGCGGAAGAGCGGCTTCACAGACTGCGTGTTGGGGCTGAGCGGCGGCATCGACTCGGCGCTCGCGGCGTACATCGCGGCGCAGGCCGCTGGCAAAGAGCACGTCCACGGATTGCTCATGCCCAGCCGCTACAGCAGCGAGCACAGCATCGGTGACGCAAAGTTGCTGGCCGACAACTTGGGCATCGAACACGCGATCATCCCCATCGACGAGATGCACCGCGCGTACGAAACGACGCACGTCGTCGGAGCTGATCTCGCGAGTCAACCGGGGGGACTCGCCGACCAGAACTTGCAGGCGCGCATTCGCGGAGCACTCGTGATGATTCGCAGCAATCGCCACGGTTGGCTCGCGCTGGCAACGGGCAACAAAAGCGAGTTGGCGGTCGGCTACTGCACGTTGTACGGCGACATGGCCGGCGGCTTCGCGGTGCTGTGCGATCTTTTCAAACGGGATGTCTACGCCGTGTCGCGATACATCAACGACGTCCGCGAAGGTCGCGAAGTCATCCCGCTCAGTTCGATCACGAAAGCTCCCAGCGCGGAACTTGCGCCGAATCAATTCGATCAAGACACGCTGCCGCCGTACCCGATTCTCGACGCAATCCTGGAAGGCTTGATCGAACGCGAGGAATCGGTCGCGACGCTCAGCCAAAGCGGAAAGTTTCCCGCCGAGACCGTGCGCTGGGTCGCCACGAAATTGGATCGCAACGAATTCAAACGCCGGCAAATGCCGCCGGGCATCAAGCTGACCTCGCGAGCCTTCGGCAGCGGCCGACGCATGCCGATGGCAGCCAAGTTTGAGTTTCATTAGTCGTTCGCTATTCTGAACGTGTGGAAACGGGAGAACGACGATGACTGTCGCGACGACTACTGGATTGATGACTTCCGAAGACTTTCTCGCTTTGCCTGACGACGGAATCGAACGTGAATTGATTCGCGGTGTCGTCAAGGTTAGGGGAGAGCGAGGAAAAATGACTCGACGCAGCCGCAAGCACACGCGCGTTGTTGCCAATGTGTCACACCTTCTCTGCGAGTGGTTGTTGACTCAGCCTTTGCCTCGCGGCGAAATCCTGTCGGGTGAGGCCGCGTTTCAGCTTTCTCCAGACTTCGATTCCAACGTGGGAATTGACGTGGCCTACGTTTCCGCAGAATTGGCCAGTGCCTCGGCCGCAGACGCCTTCGACATTGAAGGTCCACCGACCTTGGCCGTGGAAGTCCTATCCCCATCCGACCAGCATCGCGACATCGTTGAAAAAATCGAACTTTATCTGGACGCCAGCGTCCCGTTGGTGTGGGTGCTGGATCCAGACTTGAAGGTCGTGCATGTGCATCGCCCGAACGAAGAACCGGTCAGTTTCAATGTGCGCCAGGAACTGACTGCCGAGCCACACTTGCCGGGATTCAAAGTTGCTGTCGCCGATTTCTTCGCCTGAATTCTTGAGGTCGCTACATGGCTCGTACGACTGTCGTTCGGACACCCTCGTCGCGGTGCGAGTTTGGCATCGCTTGGACTGAGATCACGCCGCCAGTCGGGATGTATCACCGCATGTGGGGCGCGGCGTCGCATGATCGTTCGACCGGCATTCATCGGCCGCTGCGAACCACTGTCGCGGTGATGCGGCCGTTGGATGGTGGACCGCTAACGGTGCTCGTGTCGCTCGATCATTGCTTGCTGCGTGCGCCGGAAATGGAAGCGTTGCTCAGCGAGACGTGCCGGCTCACCGGTTTGAACCGCTCCGAGTTGTTGGTCACGTTTTCGCATACGCATTCGGCAGGATACTTGTCACGCGACCGCGCTGATTTCCCCGGTGGCGATCTGATCGGTCCGTATCTCGACAGCCTGCCGGGAAAGATCGCGGAAGCGTTCCGAGCCGCGCAGACGAACATTCGGCCGGCGACACTGACGTATGGTTCGACGACCTGCGAGATGGGTTGCCAGCGCGATTACCTTGATGAGGAACGCGGACATTATGTCTGTGGCTTCAATCCTGATGAGGCGGTTCCGCTGCCGCTGAATGTGATCCGTGTGACTTGTAGGACGGGCACTCTTGCCCGTCTTGCCGAAGGCGAAAATCCCGCCGACGGGCAAGAGTGCCCGTCCTACGTCGCGACGATCGTCAATTACCCGTGTCACACGACGACGCTGGCGTGGGAGAACACGCTGGTCAGTCCCGATTACGTTGGCGCGTTGCGTGAGGTCGTCGAACGTGAGACGAATGCGCCGTGTCTGTTCTTGCTCGCGCCGTGCGGGGACATTGGACCGCGAGACGGATATGTCGGCGACACGTCGGTCGCGGATCGCAATGGCCGGCAAGTTGGCTTCGCGGCGCTGAGCGTTCTGGCCGGGATGAATCCCGCCGAGACCGATCAGGTTTACGTCGGGCCGGTGTACTCCGGAGCGACGCTCGGCAATTGGCGGCATCGACCTTGGGATGACACGCGACACGCCAGCACGTCGCTCGCGAAACACGCCGCGCTGACCGTGTCCCTGCCATACCTGGCTTCGCTGCCGAAACTCGCGGAGGCCGAACCGCTGCATCGCGAATTGATCGCGGCCGAACAAGCGGCTCGTGCGGCAGGCCGGCTCGATGAAGTCGCGACTTTGCGGGCGAAAGTTGAACGTCAGCGGCGGTTGCTGGATCGCATTCGGCCGTTGCCTCAGGGCGAGACGTATCCTTGTCCGGCTTGGGCATGGCAATGGGGAGATGCGTTTTGGATCGCCGTCGAGGGTGAGCCGTATCACTACTTGCAATCCGAATTGATACGGCGTTTTCCGCATCGGCCGCTGATCGTGATCACGTTAGGCAACGGGACGAATTGCAGTTACCTGCCGACGCGCGAGGCGTACTCGAAACCGCAGCTCTATCAACCGGAAGTCGCGCTGGTGGCTCCGGGCAGTTTGGAGACGTTGACCGACGCGATCGGCCGCCAGTTGGCGGAGTGGGATTCGTAGGTCAGCCTTTCACCAGACGACGCGGTTTGGCACGTTGGGGTCAGGCAGGAAAGCCTGACCTACGATGGGTCGCGGTGCTTGATGAGCGTGATTTCATTGCCGGTGGCGTTGTGAAGAACCTCATCGAGGAAGCAATGAATCAGGAGCAGTCCGCGTCCGCTAGACTTGGCGAGGTTGGCGGGGTCGCGCGGATCGGGGAGCGTGCTGGGATCGAAGCCGGGGCCATCATCGCGGATGACGAACGTCGCCGCCTCACGCGAGAGGCTCGCCTGCACATGCACCTTGCGATCGCGAAATGCCGGGTCTTGGGCCGTGCTCAACGCGAAGTCGAACCAGTTGCGGCCGTCACTGTTACGGAGTTCGGAACTCAGTTCCAGGTTGCCGTGATAGATCGCGTTGGTCATCGCTTCCGACAAGGCGATGCCCAAACGCAGTTGAGCGGTCTCGTCGCACAACCGCATCAAGCCGACACAGTCTTGCAGGTGCGACACCAGATGCGGCACCACCGACAAGTCGTTGTCGAGCACAAATCGCAGCTCATTTGTCACGAGTCCATTGATCAGTTTTTGATGCCGCGGGTTGGCCTTGGCGATTCCCAAGACCCGTTCCAACGAGGGGACGAGATCGGTTCCGATTCGGCGTTTGGGGATGTAGCCGGCGGCCCCACGTTGCAAGGCTTCGGCCGCGACCTCTTCGCTGCCGTATTCCGTGACCAAGATCGTCGGCACACGCGGAAAGCGTTTGCGAATCTGCTCGACCAATTCCAAGCCATTCATGACCGGCATCAGCAAGTCGGTCAGCACCACGTGTGGCGCTTGCCGGCTGATCGACTCCAGGGCCGCCACGCCGTTTTCGGCAACCGTCACTTCAAAGCCGTGAGACTCCAACGTCCCTTTTAAGACCGTGCTTTGAGTGCGACTGTCCTCGACCACCAAGATGCGACTCATGCCGAATGTCCCTGGCCCGAAAATCCGTGATGCCTGCGAAGGGCGGAAGAGTAGTGGTGAGTCCTCCCTGCGAAAAGCGCGACTGGACCGAATGCCGACGGGACGAGCCGGGGTCAGGTCTTCAAATTTCAAAATTGCCGAGGCAATTTTTAAATTTGAAGACCTGACCCCTGATCGGTTCAACCGGTCGCTTGAGAATCGTTGGAGCGCCCGCGAGAGTACGCCCCGCGAGGAAACACGATGAAAGGTCCGGGATTACGAATCGAAATTGATGTGCGTCGCGCGTGGCGCTGTCCGACCTGCGGACAGAATCAACGCTGGCCGATGGACATCACCGCGCCCCGCTGCTTTTGCGTGCGCGACGGCGTGCCGATGAAGCTCGCGGAAGGACAGCGGCCCGGACGGCTCGATCTGCGGCCGGAGCTGCGCTCCGTGCTCGACCGTATTCAGGGGGGCGAGGAGATTCCGCGATTGATGTCCCCCATCTCCGCGGAATCTGACGCGGGAGGGAAATCGAGAGGCCGGCCGCCGCGTCCCGAACGATACGGCGATCGCTCGAACGAACCGCCACGCGAACCTCGACCCCAGGAGACGAGCGACACGGCGATGCCTGAACCGCTTCCAACTCCCCCAACGCTGACGACAGCGGAACCAGCAGCAGCACCGCCGCCGCAGTCGCCGTCACCCGCAGAAGACGACTTCGGTGCCGGGCTTGGCTCGCCTTCAGAACCGTAGCCGCAGTCGCCAGACTGCGGGCCGGCCGCGCCGATCCCCCGCGTTCTGGCGAACGCGGCTACGCCGGAAACTTGCTTCTCGCCCTGACTCTTCTTCGCCGCCGCGACAACGACTGCAACATGGCTGACACGGAAATCGTCATTCGAGGGGCACGCGAGCACAACCTGCGCGGCGTCGATCTGCGGTTGCCCAAGAACAAGCTGATCGTGATGACCGGCGTCAGCGGTTCGGGCAAAAGCTCGCTGGCGTTCGACACGCTCTATGCCGAAGGCCAGCGCCGCTACGTCGAATCGTTGTCGAGCTACGCTCGGCAGTTTCTCGGCCAGATGCAAAAGCCCGACGTCGATTCGATCACCGGCCTCGCACCGTCGATCTCGATCCAGCAGAAGACGAGCGGCCGTAATCCACGCTCGACCGTCGGCACGATCACGGAAATCTTCGACTACCTCCGCGTGCTCTTCGCACGCATCGGGCAAGGCCACTGCACGCAATGCCGCCGCCCGATCACCGCTCAGTCGCCGGAGCAAATCATCGACAGCATCGCGCGGTTGGCCGAGGGCACGCGCTTTCTGGTCCTGGCCCCAGTCATTCAACGGCAGAAGGGTGAGTATCGCGACCTGTTCGACGATCTGCTGAAACGAGGCTTCGTGCGTGCTCGCGTCGACGGCCGCATCGTGCCGCTGAGCAGCGACCTGCGACTCGACAAACAAATGAAGCACACGATCGACGTCGTCGTCGATCGACTGGAAGCGGGCAAGTCATCGCGCTCACGCTTGGCCGAAGCGGTCGAGTCAGCGCTGAAGTTGGCCGATGGGCGGTTGGTGGTGAGCGAGGAAGAGGGGGAGAGGGGGAGAGAGGGGGAGCCAGACAAAGATGCTCTCCGCGACGATGACTCGTCTCCCCCTCACCCCCTCACCCCCTCGCCCCCACTCTCAAACACCGACCGCCTCTACTCCGCGCACTACGCCTGCACGCACTGCGGCCTCAGTTACGAACCGCCATCGCCGCAGCTCTTCAGCTTCAACAGTCCGCAGGGCATGTGTCTCGACTGCAACGGGCTCGGCGAACGGTTTGAGTTTCCGATGGATCGGCTGATCCCGGATGAATCGCTCTCGCTGTGGGACGGCGCGATTGAGTTGCTGGGACCGGTCAAAGAGATCGGCAAGTGGCGGCGGCACATCTACGACGGTGTCGCCGAGACGCTGGAGCTTGATCTCCAGTTGCCGAAAGGATCGTTGCTGAAGACTCCGTGGAACGAACTCACCGACGAAGTGAAACGCGCGATGCTGTATGGCACCGGTTCACGGCACATCGTCTTTCGTTGGCGACACAGCGGCGGCATCTGGAAACATGGCGGCACGTTCAACGGCACGATCCCGGAACTGCTGTCGAACTACAGCAAGACTCGCAACCCCGCGCGACGCAAGCAGCTTGAGAAGTTCATGGAGTTCGCGGGCTGCTCGACGTGCGGCGGCACCCGGCTGAATGCGCAGGCGCGGTGCGTGACGGTGCAGTCGAAAAGTTGGGAGGGGGAGAGGGGGAGAGATGGAGAGGGGGAGAAAAAGCAAAAGGCAAAAACGAAGATTGAATTGTCTCCCCCTCTCCCCCTCTCTCCCTCTCCCCATCTTTCCTTAAACGAAGTCTGTGCCCTCAGCATCCAAGAGGCGACAACGTTCTTCGGGGAACTCGAACTCAATCCGACCGAGCAACTCATCGCCACCGAGGTCTTGAAAGAAATTCGCGGCCGGCTCGGCTTCTTGCTGCGCTGCGGCTTGGATTACCTCACGCTCGACCGCGCGGCTCCGACGCTGTCGGGTGGCGAGACGCAGCGCATTCGATTGGCGGGACAGATCGGCTGCGGATTGGTCGGCGTCGTTTACATCCTCGACGAGCCATCGGTTGGGCTGCACCCGCGCGACAACGAAATGCTGCTCGACAGCCTGTGCGAGTTGCGCGATCAAGGCAACACCGTCATCGTCGTCGAACACGACGAAGAGACGATGCGTGCCGCCGATCACATCGTCGATTTCGGACCCGGCCCAGGTGTGCGCGGCGGCCGAGTCGTCGCGGAAGGCTCGTTCGAGAACATCCGCAACGCGAAAGAGAGCCTGACCGCGAAGTATCTGACTGGCGAGTTGGTCATCGACGTGCCCAAGTTGAGGCGGATTGATGCGGCAAAGGTTGAGGGGTTAGGGTTGAGAGTTGAGGGTCAACCGAAACCCAAACGCCGGAAGATTGATGCCCAAGCCGCCTCCGCAATCCTCAATCCTCAATCCTCAACTCCCAAAGTCATCCGCATCCTCGGAGCCACGCATCACAACCTGAGCGAAGTCGATGTCACGATCCCGCTCGAAGCGTTCGTTTGCATCACCGGCGTCAGCGGGTCGGGGAAGAGTTCGCTGGTCAACGACATCTTGTGGCAGGTTTTGAACCGCGACCTCAACAAGGGAAACGGCACTCCGGGACCGCATCGCAAGCTCACGGGTCTCGAACATCTCGACAAAGCGATCGACATCGACCAGTCGCCGATCGGCCGCACACCGCGCTCGAATCCGGCGACGTATGTCAAAGTCTTCGACTTGATCCGCGACCTGTTCACGCAACTGTCTGACTCGAAGCGCCGCGGGTACAAGCCGGGTCGGTTCAGCTTCAACGTCAGCGGCGGACGTTGTGAAGCGTGCGAAGGGAACGGGAGCAACAAGCTCGAAATGGATTTCCTGGCCGACCTGTGGGTGACGTGCCCGGTCTGCGGCGGGCATCGGTTCAACCACGAAACGCTGGAGGTGAAATTCAAAGACAAGAGCATCGCCGATGTGCTGGAACTCGACGTGCAGCAAGCCCTCGAACACTTCGAGAACATCGCGCCGATCAAGAAGCTGCTGCAAACGCTGCACGATGTCGGCTTGGATTACCTCAAGCTGGGCCAACCGTCGCCGACGTTGTCGGGGGGTGAGGCTCAACGCATCAAGCTGGCTCGCGAACTCGGCAAGCGTTCGACCGGCCGCACCGTTTATCTCTTGGACGAGCCGACGACCGGGTTGCACTTCGCCGACATCCACCGATTGCTCGACGTGCTGCACGGCTTCGTCAACGGCGGCAACACGGTGATCGTCGTCGAGCACAATCTCGACGTCATCAAGACGGCCGACTGGGTCATCGACCTCGGCCCAGAAGGGGGATCGGGCGGCGGACGCATCGTCTGTTGCGGCACACCCGAGGAGATCGCTGCATGCGCCGAGTCGCACACAGGACGCGCGCTGCGAGCGGTTTTACCTCGTTCAAAAGAGGGGACGAGGGGAAGAGAGGGGGAGAAACACAAACGAATTGCAGCCGCGCCGTCTCCCGCTCTTCACAATAACCGCGTCATCACGATCCGCGGGGCAGCTCAGCACAATTTGCAACACATCGACCTGACGATCCCGCGCGATCAGATGAGCGTCTTCTGCGGACCGAGCGGCAGCGGCAAGAGTTCGCTGGCGATGGATACGCTCTATGCCGAAGGGCAGCGACGCTACGTCGAATCGTTGTCGAGCTACGCTCGACAGTTTCTCGGCCAGATGCCAAAGCCGAAGGTCGAGCATATTCACGGCCTCTCGCCGTCGATCGCCATCGAGCAAAAAACGACGGGCAACACTCCACGTTCGACGGTCGGCACCGTTACGGAGATTTACGATTACCTGCGTCTGCTGTGGTGCCGACTCGGCACGTTGCACTGCCCGGAGTGTGGCATCGCGGTCACGACTCAATCGACAGACGAAGTGATTGATTCGATCTTGGGTGAGGGGCGTAGGGTGGGTCGAGGTACGAGACCCACCAAACGTCGCCCCGCCGATGTGGTGGGTCTCGATGACTCGACCCACCCTACGAAAGCTTTGCTCATTCTTGCTCCGCAAGATGTGAAAGTCGGCGATAAGCACGAGCGGTTGTGGGATTCGCTGAAGTCTCGCGGCTTCCGCCGAGTACGGATCAACGGCCAGACGTATCGGCTGGAAGACGTCCCGAACGTCGATCGCAAGAGCAAGCACGCGATCGAAGTCGTGGTGGATCGCATCGCGGCCGGTCAGTCGCGCAGCCGTCTGGCGAGTTCGGTCGAACAGGCGTTTGATCTCGGCCGCGGACTGATTCGCGTCGCGCATGTCGATGAGAGCGTGCCCGAAGAACATTGGCGAATCGACAGCTACTCGCTGCATTACGCTTGCCGGCAATGCAGTCGCGGGTTCGCGGAACTCACGCCGCATAATTTCTCGTTCAACAGCCCGCTCGGCTGGTGCCCCGCTTGCGAAGGGCTGGGAGTTCAACAAGGGACCGATCTCGCGGCACTCATCAACGAACCGAAGAAATCGCTGGCCGATGGTGCCGTGACCGCGTGGCCGAACGTCGCCGAGAGTCCGTTGTTTCGTGCGATGCTGACGGCGCTGGCTCAGCAGTTTGGTATCCCGCTGGATGTGCCGTTCGAGCGGCTGGATCCGCGACACAAGCGGCTGGTGTTGCATGGAACGGGAGAGCGGTGGATGGAGATGGAGGGATCTCAAATCTCAAATCCCAAATTGGAAATTTCAAATCTCAAATCTCAAATCTCAAATTGGAAGCTGCGGTTTCAGTACAAGGGGCTGTATCCCGCCATCGAAGAAGCCGGGCGTGTGTCGTATTCGTACCGTCAGAAGCTCTTCGGTCTGACGGGTGAGGTCGCGTGTTCGGTGTGCGATGGCAGCCGGCTGCGCGATGACGCGGCGAACGTGCGGATGCGCGGGTTCACGTTGCAGCAGCTTTGCGAATTGCCGCTCGATGAAGCACTGAAGTTTCTGAAGGGACTGAAGCTGACTGGCAGTGACAAGAAGATTGCCGGCGACTTGCTCGAAGAAGCGACGCATCGACTGAGTTTTCTGGTCGATGTCGGCTTGAGTTATCTGAGTCTCGCGCGAACGCTGCCGACGTTGTCGGGGGGTGAGTGTCAGCGCATTCGGCTGGCGGGACAGATCGGCCGCGCGTTGACCGGCGTGTTGTATGTGCTCGACGAACCGACCATCGGACTGCATCCGCGCGACAACGGCAGATTGCTGTCGGCACTGAAGAAGCTGCGCGACCTCGGCAACACACTCATCCTCGTCGAGCATGATCGCGAAGTGCTCGGCGCTGCCGACCGGCTGTACGACTTTGGGCCGGGAGCCGGACGGCTCGGCGGAACCGTCACAGCCGAAGGCACGCCGAAGCAGATCGGGCGCGACGGCGCGTCGCTGACCGGACAGTTCTTGTCAGGTCAAAGAGAGATTGCGATTCCGGTTGAGAGACGGATGAAGTCAGAGGGGGAGAGGGGGCGAGGGGGAGAGGGGGAGAAACCGCAGAAGCGCAAGCGTTCCTCTCCCCCTCTCCCCCTCTCCCCTTCGCTCCCTCTTCACTCCCCCGGCTGGCTCGAACTGCTCGGCGCACGGCATCACAACCTGCGCAACGTGCATCTCAGAATCCCGCTCGGCACGTTGACGGTCGTGACCGGAGTCAGCGGTTCCGGGAAGAGTTCGTTGATTCAAGAGACGCTGGCAAAAGCGGTCGCTCGGAAACTGCACCGCTTGAATGAGACGCCCGGCCCGCACGATGAACTGCGCGGACTGGAGCGGATCGACAAGTTGATCGTGGTCGATCAGCAGCCGATCGGGAACACACCGAAGTCGAACCCCGGCACATTCACTGGCGTGTTCGATGAGATTCGCGAGTTATTCGCACAGCTTCCCGAATCGAGAGTGCGCGGCTGGCGTGCGGGCCGGTTCAGCTTCAATCGTCCGGGCGGGCGTTGCGAGGCGTGTGAAGGGAACGGGCAGAAGCTGATCGAGATGCACTTCCTACCTGACGTGTGGATCGAGTGCGATCAATGCCGAGGGAAGCGCTACAACGCCGAGACGCTCGCCGCGAAGTATCGCGGGCAGTCGGTCTCGGACGTGCTCGACCTGCCGATCGGCAAGTCGCTGGAGTTGTTCGACAACATCCCGCGCATTCGCGGGACGCTGGCGACGCTGTGCGCGGTGGGACTCGATTATCTGACGCTCGGTCAATCCGCGCCGACGCTGTCGGGAGGCGAATCTCAGCGCGTGAAGTTGGCGGCGGAACTCGCGCGGCCGCAGACGGGACGCACGCTCTACATTCTGGATGAGCCGACGACGGGCCTGCACTTCGATGACATCGACAAGCTGTTGAAAGTGCTCAACAGCCTCGTCGAGAAGGGCAACACGGTCGTCGTGATCGAACACAATCTCGACGTCATCAAGACGGCCGACTGGCTGATTGACCTCGGCCCCGAAGCAGGGGACGGCGGCGGCTGGATCGTCGCCGAAGGAACTCCAGAGGACGTCGTCGCCCGCCACTCCGGCCGAACGCCGAAAGCCGAAGGCCGAGAGCCGTTATCTCAACTCTCTCACACCGCCGTCGCACTGGCGGCGATTCTCGAAACGGGGACGCGCAGCGAACGAGCGTTCTTCGATGCCGACACCGCACGTAAAAAGAAAGCCGGAGATGTCACGCTCGGAGAGTTGGGCCGAGACGCGAAGATGCCGTGGCAGATTGATGGTCGCAAATGGCATCTCGTGGAACGAGTCGCTCTCAATAGCAAGCCGTGCCGTTGGGAAGGGGCCGCATTGGAGCGGGTGATCGATGCTTTGGAAGCAGAATTGAAAGCCGACGAAGTCCCGGCCATCCAACCGGCAGAAAGTTCAAAGAAGAACAAGCTGTCGGCGACGCTCATCGGAAAATTGGCCGGCAAGTTGAGCGGGCTCGTGACCACCGGCGCGAAGCTCGAACAAGAACAGCAAGCGCGGGGCGGTCGCTTGGCGATTGATCCGGCGGCTCGGCTGACGACGAATTGGTCGGAACGGAGCCTGGTGGAAGTCAGCGGTCCGGATACCTCGCGCGGTTGGTTCCTGCACGCGCTGACCGGGGACGAATGGCTCCTCACTTTGAAGTTCCGAGTCCCGGAGAACACGTTTCAGCAGAAGTCGTTGGCGGCGGCGTTGAAGCTCAAGCCGGTGGACGACATTCGCGAGATCGAAGCCTACGGGCGGGCCGACCGAGTCCGAGTCAAAGAGGATGGCGGTGCCTGGCAAGAGGTCACGCTCAGCGTGCATTGGTTGCGCGAGATTGACACTCCGGCATTCTGGGAGTTCCTCGAACAAGCGAAGCGAGCGTACCTATTGAAGGCAGGACGACGGCGTAAGGTGTCTCGTTCAAGTGCTCGGTCCTGAGCGACGATTCCCAATCGGATGCGTTCGATTGGACGGCAGATTTGTCGGAATGACGTCAACAGACGCGACAACGGTGGTTACAGTTCTCGCAAGGCTTCCGGGAGTTGGCAAACGTCGGAGGCGGCGAGCGTCCGGCACGGGGTTCGCCATCGTGGAGTCGGAATCGGCGGCGTCATAGGGACGTTGCGAATCGGTTGGTGAGATTGGGAGAGATGATCATGTCCAAAGCTTGGTTCACTGCCGTCGTGCTCGGACTCACTTGCACTCTTGCCATCGCGAAGGACAAAGACAAAGGGAAACCAAAGGACAATCCTCCCAAAGCCACTCCCGCAGCGCCGGCACCACGACCAGCGCCAGCGCCCGCACCACGACCAGCGCCCGCACCAGCCCCGAAACCAGCTCCCGCGCCTGCGCAGGTTCAGAAGCCAGCACCAGCACCAGTCCAGAAACCAGCACCGGCACCAGTTCAAAAACCCGCGCCAGCCCCAACTCCGACACCTGCTCAGAAACCGGCACTCGGCCCCGCGCCTGCGCCAAATCCCACTCCGACACCTGCTCCGTCGCTCAAGCCGGCACCGGCAACCAACCTCGTACCGCAGAAACCAGCGGAATCTCCCAAGCCGGCCGATGCGCCAAGGAATGATCGCTCGCGGCCCAACCGGCAACCGGATGCCCCTAAAGCCGTGCCGAACCCAGCACCGAACGTTCCTCCGGCACTTCCGGCGAACAAAACAGGGACAGCTCTGAGCCCGCTTCCCGCGCCGAGTACTCTGGCTCCGATCGCTGGCCAACCCGCGCGTTCTGCACCGGAGAAGGCCGCCGACCACAAACACACGGCGAGCAAGCCGCTGCCGACGGCTCCAAGATTTGAGACGAACAAAAAGATTCCACCGATCGGAGCACTGATCAACGGACAGCCGACGACGAACCCCATTCTTGGCGGCTTGAAACCCGATACCGGGCATCAGCATCCCGTGACCTCCAAGCCTGCGAGCAAGCCCGCCCCCAACCGTGATCATGACCGTCACGATCGGGACGATCACAATCACCAACATTACGGTCACTCCAATCGGACAAACTGGTCGTTGATCATCCTCGGCGGAGCCGCGCCGCTGGGCGGCGGCTGGTACGGACCGGGTTACGGCCGAACCTATGGCGGTTGGAATAACAACACTTACTACGTGCCAGCGCAATCCTACGGGCCGGTCGTCAATGCCCCTGTCCCCGTGAATGTGGCCCCGACAACTCTGCCGCAGCCTGCCCGAACGACGAACGAAGATTTCTCAACGTTGCCGATCGGTCGCCAGCGCGAGTTACTGTTGCAAGCTCTGAATGCCCTGGAAGACGATTTCGCTCGCTCGCCGAACGGAGACGATTGGTCGCGGCAACTACAACTGGCGACCACTGCGAAGCTCATCGGCGAAGGAGACGATCCGACGGAACAGATCACTCGCGCTCGTCTGCGAAGTGTGGTCGAGTTGTTCGACGAAGTCGCGGCGAACCCGGACTATCGCCCCGTCTCCGAACTGTTGAGTTTCCGCTCTCTGCAAGCCGGCCTCCGCGAGTTCGCGAGCGAACCGATCGGCCAAGCTCGTGGCCGGCTCTCGCGATCGGCGGACCTGCTGACACAACAGCTCAAAACTTGGCCGACCGGTGAGCGCTGGAAAGACTACTTGCAAGTCGCGTGGTTGGTGGGGACCGAAGAAGAAGAGCGGCTCGACATGCCCGAACGATTGGCCCGCTTTGAAAAGCTGCTCACGAAGTTCGATCGCGTGAAGACTGACGAGCAATTCCAAGTCGTCTCGCAAGAGCCGACCTTCGGTACTACGCACGCCGCGCTGCAAGTTTTTGTGCGAGAGCTGCGACTCGTGATTGAGGCGAACGCACCCGCACCCAATTTGCCGGAACTGAAGCTACCGGAGCTGAAGCTGCCCGAACCGAAAGCGATCGAGCAGCCGTAGAATGGCGAAACGACCCCTTACCGCGTCACGCCTTTGGCAGCGATTCCATCCGTTTGAGCGCATCCTTGTATTCGTAATCGACCGCCAGCACTTCGCCGTAGTGCTCTTCGGCTTTGGCGTAATCTTTGGCCTCTTCGCACAGTCGGCCGAGATAGTAGTGCGCTTCCAGAAACGAATCCCTGTGCTCAATGGCGTTGAGCTTGGGTATCGCCTTCTCCAATTGCTTGCGAGCCAGGATCCCTTTCTTGTCGTTAATGAAGCACTTCGCCAGCAGCAGTAGAGCCGCGCCTTCTAGCCGGTTGTCCTGCACCGCCGCTTGAAAGAGCGGAATCGCTTGCGAGTACATCTTGAGCTTGTAGAACCGCTCGCCCAACGTGAACTTCAATTTCATGTCGTTTGGATTCCGCTCGACACGAGTGCGAAAGGTTTCGACCTCGCGTTTGATCAACTCGGTCGCCTGAGCCTTTGCCATCGCCTCCGCCTCTTCGTCGCCGGGCTTCTTCTGGGCATTGGCTTTCGCCAGATCGACGCTCTTCCGCATCAAATCGAGTTCGACGTCTTCAACCTGTTCGCGGATGTTCGGATCGCCGCCGGAGAGTTCCAGCGCCTTTTGATACATCGCGCCCGCTTCTTCCAGCTTGCCAGCCCGCTTGTAATAGTCGGCGAGTTTGAGAAATCCATTCTTGTTGTCCGGGTCTTTGCGGACGATCCGTTGCAGATCCGCTTCCTCCGACTGTCCCGGCCCGTCTGCCGCGCCGCCGCCTGTCGAAGTCTGCTTGCCGATGGCCTTGCGGATGTCCTCGAGCGAACGTTCTTTCTTCGTGCCGTCCTCTTCCGTGAAGTCGCCATCGCGGATCACCGAACTGGCGTTGAGTTGCGTGATCTTCGACCGCGCTTCCATGTCCAGCGGGTCGAGCTTGAAGGCACGATCCCAATACTTGATGGCTTCGATGAACTCCCCCTTTTGTTCGAGGAGCATTCCCAGCGCTTTGAGCAAGATCTTGTTGTTGGGATCGGACTCGACCGCCCAGCGATAGCATTGCACGGCGACATCGACGAAGCCGAGATTCGCGGTCGCTTCACCGCAATCGGCATTGAGTTCCGCGTCCCACGGCACGAGCTCCAGCCCCTCTTCGGCGGATTGGTCGAGCTGCGTCCAGTTTCGAGTCATGCGCGACTTTTTGATCGAGCCTTTGACCCCCATCAGTCGCATGCCGGCCATCTTCGCGCCGGTCCCTTTGGGGTATTTGCGCCGCTCGCAGCCACGCAGCGTCTGGCGGAACAACAAGTTTCCGGGATCAAGCTTGACCGCTTGCCCAGTCATTTGGATGGCGTAGTCCCAGTTCTGCTTCGCCATTGCCTCGGTCCCTTTTTTGAAGGAATCGGCGGCATATTTTTTCTTGAGATCTTCGGCCATGTGATGTCGTCGGATGAAACCAGAGTGGTGGTCGGGAAAGCGGCGAACTCCGAATCGAAAGGGCAACCCTTTCGTGGGACTCGCCATCACCACTCTATGGGGCTGAGCCGGAATTCGGAAGCGGCCATCTGACTGCTCATTTGTCAGCGGAATTGCGGACGTAGTGACAGAGTCCTACGATTTACTCGGTCAGTCAACTCTTGAAAGCGAAAATCAATGACAAAGGAAGCCCCGGTTGCGGCGGGCGACACTCCCTGGCTGCTGGTGAGTGTTCGCGACGTGAAAGAAGCCGAAGCCGCGCTGGCTGGTGGTTGCGACATCCTCGACCTTAAAGAGCCGAAGAACGGCCCGCTCGGCATGGTTCCGGCTGCTCAGATCAGCAAAATCGTGGATGCCGTTCGCAAGAAATCGAAGATCATCCCCATCAGCGTCGCCTTGGGCGAACTCTCCGAGTGGGACGACCTCAAGAAGATTCCCAAGGTGCCGGCGGGTGTCACCTATCTGAAGGTCGGCACCGCCAAGGTCGGCAAGGATGCGAATTGGCCCGATCGCTGGAAGGCGATTCGCAAGCAGTTTGAATCGAACTCGAAAACGAAATTCCACTGGGTCGCGGTCGCGTATGCCGACTGGCGCGCGGCGGGTGCTCCGTCCCCAACCGCGATCGTCGATGCGGTGCTCGAAGAATCGCTCACGAAGTCCGGCGGTTGCGTCGGCGTGCTGTTCGATACCTGGGCCAAGCAAGGCCGCAGCCTGTGGGAATGGATCAGCCGCGCGGACCTCAAACGTCATGCCGACGCGCTGCATCAAGGGGGCCGACTCGTCGCACTGGCGGGAGGTTTAGCTTGCGACAAACTCAACGATCTACACTCGCTCGACCCAGACATCGTCGGCATCCGCTCGGCCGCCTGCAAAGATGGACTCCGCAACGGCGTCGTCGTGAAAGATGCAGTCAGCGCGTTTCGAGTCTGCTTAAGAGCGTCGAAGAAGTAGCGAGGCTGCGCATCAGCGCTCGTAGTGCCCCCATTCATGGGGTCGCCCTCGACCCGATGAATCGGGTCACTACAAGCATTCCAACACGCACGCGACCGCGTTCCCGCCGCCGAGACACAGCGCCGCCACACCCCATCGCTGGTGACGCTGGCGCAGTGCGTGCAACAACGTGGTGGCGACTCGCGCGCCGCTGGCTCCCAGCGGGTGCCCCAGCGCAATCGCTCCGCCGTGGACGTTCACCTTTTCCAGCGGCAGTTGTAGCCGCCTCACGCACGCCAGCATTTGAGCGGCGAAGGCTTCATTGATCTCGAACAGATCCACGTCGTTGATCGCGACACCGGCGCGGTGCAGCGCCTTCGTGATCGCGGCAACCGGAGCCACGAAGAGATCGCCCGGTTCAGTCCCCGCTGTTGCATAAGCCACGATGCGTGCCAGCGGAGTCAATCCGTGAGCCTCCTGAAACGCTCGTGACGCAACCACGACTGCGGCCGCTCCGTCGCTGATCGTCGAGGCGTTGCCGGCCGTGACCGTACCAGCCGCGTCAAAGACGGGAGCCAGTCGCGCGAGCTGCTCGCTGGTCGTTTCGGAGCGTGGCCCTTCGTCGTGCGTCATCACGATCTCCGTTTTGCGTTGCTTGACCGTCAGCGAAACGAGTTCGTGATCGAACAGACCTTGTTCGGTCGCAGTGATGGCTCGACGGTGGCTCTCCGCGGCGTACCGGTCTTGATCTTCACGAGTCAGCCCATCGGACTTGGCGAGGGCCTCGGCGATCTGGCCCATCGAGCGTCCGCTGAACGGACAGGTCAGACCATCTTGCAACAGCACATCGAGCAACCGTCGATCACCCAGCGGCGGTCCCGTGCGTTCCAGCAAGTACGGAGCACGGCTCATCGACTCCATGCCACCGGCCACGACAACGTCCGCATCACCGGCTCGAATCGCCTGAGCCGCCAGCATGATCGCCTTCAAGCCGGAGCCGCAGACTTTGTTGATCGTCAAAGCCGCGACCGTCGGCGGCAGACCCGCTCGCAACGCCGCTTGCCGAGCGGGAGCTTGTCCGACTCCGGCAGCCAGCACGTTGCCCAGGATGACCTCGTCAATTCGCTCCGGTGTGACGCGAGCTTGTTCGATCGCCGCCCGCACCACCTGCGCGCCCAGATCGGTTGCCGAGAGCGACGACAACGTTCCCTGAAACTTGCCGATCGGTGTGCGACAGGCGGAGAGAATGACCACATCGTTCATGACAAATCTCCCGCAATGAATCTGGGGTCGGGTGTTCGGTTTTTCGGAATTGGCGGGACGAGGGCTTGGATTGCAGATGACGCTTACATCCCGCCAATTCCGAAAAACCGAACACCCGACCCCGGACGCACAGTCTACTATTTTCTGCCGCTCGCTTTATCCTGCCGCGACAAATTCTTCCCTCGTGGAGACCGGAACATGATCGCCAACGCTCCGTGGGTCGATGAGCTGACGTTTGGGCCGGTGCTGCGCCGTACTGCTCAGCGGTTTGGATCGCGCGAAGCGTTGGTCTTCCCGCAGGCGGGAGTCCGGCTGACCTGGGCCGAATTCGATCAAGCGGTCGATCGCGCCGCGCGCGGACTGCTGGCGATCGGCCTGCAACCGGGCGATCACTTCGGTGTCTGGTCGACGAACTGGCCGGAGTGGGTGATTCTGCAATTCGCCACGGCACGGATCGGCGTGGTGCTGGTCACGATCAATCCGGCGTATCGGCCGGCCGAACTCGAATACGTGCTCGCTCAGGCCGACTTGCGGGGCATCGCGCTGATCGAGCAATTCAAGGGATCGCAATTCTTCGCAATGCTCGACGAAGTCTGTCCCGAACTGAAGACTTCCACGCCCGGCGAGCTGCACTCTCCGAAGTTTCCTCGATTGCAATGGGTGCTGCGCATGCACGGGGCCGAGCATCCCGGAATGCTCGGCTGGGACGAGTTGCTCGCGCGCGGTGAGCAAGTGTCGGCCGCACAATTGGAGGAAGTCGAGGCGGGATTGAAACCTAACGATCCGATCAACCTGCAATACACCTCCGGCACGACCGGCTTCCCGAAAGGAGCCTTGCTGACGCACCGCAATCTGCTGCTCAACGCGTTGTATTGCGGCGAGTGTCTGCGGCTGAACGAGACCGACCGCATCTGCATTCCGGTGCCGCTGTATCACTGCTTCGGCTGCGTGCTGGGGACGGTATGCGGAGCGGTCTTCGGCGCGACGATGGTGTTTCCGCACGAGAGCTTTCAGGCCGAAGCAACGCTCGACGCGCTCGATGCCGAACGCTGCACGACGATCTACGGCGTCCCCACGATGTTCATCGCACAACTCGAACATCCCTACTTCACGCATCGGAATCTCTCGACATTGCGAACGGGAATCATGGCGGGCAGTCCCTGTCCGATCGAACTGATGAAGCGTGTCACGCAAGACATGGGAGCGAAAGAAATCACCATTGCCTACGGTCTGACCGAAGCCTCGCCGCTGATCACGATGACGCGCACCGACGATCCGATTGAGAAGCGAGTCGGCACCGTCGGCCGCGTCCTGCCCGGCATCGAGGCGCGAATCGTCGATCCGCAGACCGGCCAACCGCTGCCGGATGACCAATCGGGCGAACTGTGCTGCCGCGGGCACAACGTCATGCTCGGCTACTACAACCTGCCGGAGCGCACGGCTCAGGCGATTGATACGGACGGCTGGCTGCACTCCGGCGACATGGCCTTACGACAACCTGACGGCTACTTCCGGATCACCGGCCGCTTCAAAGACCTCATCATCCGCGGCGGCGAGAACATCGCCCCGCGCGAGATCGAAGAGTTGCTCTATCAGCATCCGAGCGTGCAAGACGTGCAAGTGGTGGGCGTGCCCGACCGCAAATTCGGCGAAGAAATTCTCGCCTGGATTCGGCTGCGTCCCGGAATGACCGCGACTGACGTTGAGGTTCGCGACTTCTGCCGCGCAAATCTGGCGCACTTCAAGTGCCCGAAGTACGTGAAGTTCGTTGAGAGTTTTCCGACCACGGTCACCGGGAAAATTCAGAAGTTCAAAATCCGTGAGCAAGCGATTGTGGAACTCGGCCTGCAAGATGTGGCCTCAATCGAGACCGCGTGAAGTAGGTTGGGACTCCGTCCCGACCACTCGATGTGGTTGGAACGGACTCCCGACCATTCGATTGGGGTCGGGACGGAGTCCCAACCTACATTGGGTGCGACGAACGTGTTGAATGGGGGAGCGTGACCGTGAAAACTCGTTTCAGCCAAATTGGAGCGATCGGACTGTGCCTTTGGGCGTCATCCGTTCTCGCCGCCGATGCCCCGTCGTTTGAACGCGACGTGCGGCCAATCTTGTCGCGGTACTGCTTCAAGTGTCACGGACCGGACGAGGGACAACGTCAAAGCGGACTGCGGCTCGATGTCCGGGATGCCGCGATCAAATCCGCTGACAGTGGCAAGGTGGCGATTGCTCCGAGCAAACCCGATGCGAGCGAATTGATCCGCCGCATCAACCTGCCGGACGGCTCGGAAGACAAGATGCCGCCCGCTTCCACCAAGTTTGAACTGACGGCCGAGCAGCGCGACATCCTCCAGCGCTGGATCGCCAGCGGCGCGGAGTATCGGCCGCACTGGGCGTTCGTCGCACCGCAGCGGCCCGCGCTGCCGAAGGTGCGCGATGCCACTTGGCCGCGTAACGGAATCGACCGTTTTGTGCTCGCGCGATTGGAATCGGAAGGACTCAAGCCGTCACCGCAGGCCGATCGGCACACGCTCGTAAGGCGTGTGTTTCTCGACTTGATCGGTGTGCCACCAACGCCGGACGAGGCGGATGAGTTCGTCAACGATGCGTCGCCGGATGCTTACGAGCGGCTCGTGGACCGGCTGCTCGCATCGCCGACCTACGGCGAACGCTGGGCGCGGCGCTGGTTGGACCTCGCCCGATACGCCGACACGAACGGCTACGAGAAGGACCGCGCTCGCAACGTCTGGCCGTATCGCGATTGGGTCATCAACGCGATCAACGCCGACATGCCGTTCGATCAATTCACGATCGACCAGCTTGCCGGCGACATGCGCGGCCGCGCGACGATTGATCAACGCATTGCGACCGGCTTTCATCGCAACACGATGCTCAACGAAGAAGGGGGCATCGACCCGTTGGAGTTCCGCTTTCACGCGATGACCGACCGCGTCGCCACGACCGGCTCGGTCTGGCTGGGACTGACGATTGGCTGTGCTCAGTGTCACACGCACAAGTTCGACCCGATCACGCACACCGACTACTACCGCTTCTTCGGCTTGCTCAACAACACCGAAGAACCGGAACTCGACATTCCTGTTTCCGACTTGGTCGCGAAACAAAACGAAATTGACCGCCGCATCGCCGAGTTGGAAGCCGACCTTCCAAATCGGTTCCCACTGCCCGACGAGTTCACATGGACGTCGCTCAAGCCGGTCGCCGTGAAGGCGGCCAGTGGTGCCGTTGCCGAGATTCAATCCGATGCGAGCGTCTTGCTGAGCGGCCCCAATCCCGAAACCGACTCGTATGAGATTCAACTCGACAGCGATCTCAAGGACGTTGCCGCGATTCGGCTCGAAGCGCTGATCGACGACAAGCTGCCGAGCAAAGGTCCGGGCCGCACACCACACGGCAACTTCGTGCTCAGCGAGATCACCGCGTCGATCGTGATTCGCGACGTGCCGGGTGAGGCTCAGCAACTCAAATTCTCCAACGCCTCAGCCGACTTCTCGCAGGAGAAATTCGACGCCGCGCAAGCGATCGACGGCAACGCGAAGACCGGCGGCTGGGCGATTCACGGTCCCGGCAATTGGAATGTGAACCGCACCGCAACCTTCGTGCTCGCGCAGCCGAGCGGCTTCGCGGACAAGACCGCGCGGTGGACGATCCGACTCGAACAACAACACGGCATGCAGCACACGCTCGGCAAGTTTCGCATCAGTCTCGGACGACGCAACGCAGAAGCCGGCTCGGAAATGGAACGTCGGAAGCAACACTTTAGCCAGAAGTTCTCGGCGTGGGTGACTGAAACACAGAAGTCACTGAACCGCTGGGAGCAGCCGCAGTTTGTTTCCGCAACCAGCAACTTGCCGCTGCTGACGTATGAAGGAAATAACGGCATATTCGTCAGCGGCGACATGTCAAAGAGCGACTTGTACGAAGTCACATTCAATTCCAAGTTGAAGGAGATCACCGCCCTTCGTTTGGAAGCTCTACCGGACGACCGCTTGCCGAAGCACGGCCCCGGCCGAGTTTACTACGAAGGTCCGCACGGCGACTTTTTCTTGAGCGACATCGAGCTGTCCATCGGCGACGATTTGAAGACGGCAACCACTCATCGGTTCACGCGTTCGACACAGACCTTTGCCGCTGGCAATAGCAACGCGATGGCCGCGCTTGACGACAACAAACAAACGGGGTGGTCGGTCAACGGCGGCCAAGGCAAGCCGCACATCGCCGTCTTTCAGCTTCCCGAACCGATCAAGAACACTGGTGCGTTCCGCTTGCGAATGTTGTTTGAACGCTACTACGCCGCTGGGCTGGGCAAGTTCCGCATCTCCGTAACCAGCGATCCGCGAGCGGTCGAGGCTCCGATTCATTCGATGGACCTGGAGTGGGCGGCCCACACGTTTCAGTACACGGCCAGGGATTTCAAATTCCTGATGAGCAGCTTTCTCGCCGCGGCTCCGGAACTCGCAAGCGTGAGACAAGAGATCGAGGCGTTGCGAGCTCAGCGGCCAACGCTGCCGACGTCGCTCGTCATGCAAGAACGTCCCGATCTCCTCAACCCACGTCCGACTCACAGGCATCACCGCGGCGAGTTTCTGCAACCAAAGGAGCGTGTCGAACCGGGAGTCCCCGCGTTCCTTCCGCCGCTGCCGGACAACTGGCATCCCAATCGAGCCGCGTTGGCTCGCTGGCTAGTCTCGCCGGATAACCCACTCACCGCGCGAGTCACCGTCAACCGCCAATGGGCCGCGTTCTTCGGACGGGGAATCGTCCGCACGCAAGAAGACTTCGGCTTCCAAGGCGCACTCCCCACGCATCCGGAGCTACTCGATTGGCTGTCAGCGGAGTTTGCTCAAGTAGACGAGTCACTCCGTGACTCGAATTCCGGTCACGGAGTGACCGGTCTACGTTGGTCGCTCAAACGCCTGCACCGCCTGATCGTCACCAGCGCCACCTATCAGCAATCAAGCCGCGTCACTCCAGAGTTATTGAAACGAGACGCGAGCAACGAAGTGCTCGCACGCGGCCCCCGCTTCCGAGTCGAAGCCGAATCCGTGCGTGATTCGCTGCTCAGCGTCAGCGGACTACTCGGCCGCAAGCTCGGCGGGCCGAGCGTCTTTCCGCCGCAACCGGCGAACGTCACGACCGAAGGCACCTACGGGCAACTCGCATGGAAAGTCAGCGAGGGGCTCGATCGACATCGCCGCAGTCTCTACACGTTCACGAAACGAACCGCGCCGTTCGCGATGTTCACAACCTTCGACGCACCCAGCGGCGAAGCGTGCGTCGTGCGGCGTGAAGTCTCGAACACACCGCTGCAAGCGCTGACGCTGCTCAACGACGTCGTCTTCACCGAAGCCTCGCAAGCCCTCGGCCGCCAATTCGCGACGATCAGCGGCAAAGATGAAGCCAGACTTGTGGAACTCTTCCGCCGCTGCCTCACGCGACCGCCGACCGATGAAGAAGTTGTGCTACTGAGTCGCTTTTTGAAGACTCAACGCGAACGACTCACGGCGAAGGAACTCGATGCCGACAAACTCGGCGGATCGGTCGAAGAGGCAGCGTGGTCGCTCGTGTCGAGAGCGTTGCTGAATCTCGACGAAGCGGTGACGAAGAATTGAGATATCAGCCATCAGCTTTCGGCCCACAGCCAACAGCCGGCTTTGTTCTGGCTGAAGGCCGAAAGCTGATGGCCGATGGCTGTTATTTCAAATTCAATTTGTACCGCGTCCGCAATTCCTGACGCAGTGACTCAACGACCTTCGCCTGAGCCGTATCGTTCGCGAGATTCCTCAACTCGCCGGGATCAGAGTCGTGGTCGTAAAGCTCGGTCCCCTTTTCGCCGCCGTTCCATTCGGTGTAGCGATAGCGTTCGGTGCGCATTGAGCGACCAACAATCGTCGGCTTGACGGTCGGAGCATTCGTCTGCGTCGGTGTCCCACGAGTCACTTGCGTCAGCGCCGGCTTGTCCCATTCGGCTTTTGGGTTGTCGAGCAACGGCTTGAGACTCTTCCCATCGAGATTGCTCGGTGCCGCCAGTCCGCAGAGTTCGGCGAGCGTCGGATGCAGATCAACCAACTCAACCGGACGGCGACAGGTCTGCCCCGCGTTCTTGGTGCCAGGGACGGAGATCACCAGCGGCACGCGCGCGGAGTTCTCGAACAACGACATCTTCTGCCACAGGCCGTGCTCGTAAAGGTGATAGCCATGATCGCTGAGGAACACGACGATCGTCTTGTCCGTCAGCTTCAAACGATCCAGCCCGTCGAGCAACTGGCCGACTTGCGCGTCCATGAAACTGGTTGAAGCGTGATACGCCTGGATCGCTTGCTTGCGGAGTTCGTCGGTCATGTTCGACTGCTCCGGCTTGTGCGACAGGAACGCCGGCTCCGGCACTCCGTCTTTGTAGTTGGCGGTCAGCACCGGCAGCTTGATCTTGTCGAGCGGGTACAGGTCGAACCATTTCTTCGGCGAGACATACGGCGTGTGCGGCCGGAAGAATCCGCAGGCGATGAAGAACGGTTTCTCGCGATGCTGCTCCATCAGCTTGATGGTGGCGGCCGCCGAAAGACCGTCGGTTTGTTCGGCGTCTTCGCCGTCGGCCGCCAGCCAACTGAGCGTCCCGCCGAACCGCGCCGGTCCCTCGGCCTTGGGGTTGAGCGTGAAGATTTTCTCTTCGTCGTCTTTGTCGCGGCCGCGCGGGTTGATCCGCTCTTGCCACGACGGCGGATCGTCCAGCCCGTCGGTCCCGATCTGAGCCGGCACGCCGTAGTGATACAGCTTGCCGACGCGAGCCACGAAGTAGCCCCCCTTCTGAAACGTCTGCCCCAGCGTGACGTGGTCGGGGACGTTCTTGCGGAACTGCGTCGAGTTCTCAAACACGCCGGTCGAGTCCGGCCGCAGCCCGGTGAGGAACGACGCTCGCGACGGATTGCACAGCGGAAACTGACAGTACGCCCGCTCGAACCGCACACCCCGCGCCGCCAGCCGATCAATGTTCGGCGACTTCACCAACGGATCGCCGTAACAACCCAGCCGCGGACACAAATCGTCCGACACCACAAACAGCACGTTCAAAAAATTCTCCGCCGCCAACAGCGGAGCCGCCAACGCCATCAACAACCCAGCCAACAACACGCGACGAACGCTGCGAACCACCATGCGGACCTCCGGCCATGAGAGACAAGGAATGGGCCAGAATCTTCTAAACGAAGCAGAGCGAAAAACACAGCGGCGCGTGCTCGGTCGAGTTTCCTTTGATCCCTTTGTCTGTAATCTGCACAGTTGGCCGAAATTTGAAATCGTCGTGTTTGAATGTCGCCGGACCTCGATTATGCTGGCTCCGCGAAATTGGAGAACGATTGATGACGACTTTGACCCTCAGTATCGACGAACAGTCGGCCAGAACCGCGCAGCGAATTGCGCAGCAGCGGCAGACGACGGTCGATGCAATCGTCCAGGAATTGTTGGATCAGTTAGGCCGCGAAGACTTCGACGTCCGACACCGCTCTGTGGAAGAATTAGAGCAGTCGTTCCACGAAGTGAGTCGTCCACTCGGTGGCAAACTGTGGAAGCAGCGTGACGAACTCTATGACCGCTAAACGCTTTTTCGACACGAATGTCGTGATCTATGCCTACGACGATTCGGAGCCGACAAAACAGGCGGTGGCTCGGTCACTGCTGTTGAACGCAGCGGCCACGGCAACCGGAGTCATCTCCACGCAGGTTCTCGGCGAGTTCTTCCACGCCACGGTCGTCCGCCGGCCATTGCTCACGGTTGCCAACGCTCGCACGGCACTGCGGGCCTTGTCCCGTCTACATGTGGCGACAATTCCGCCATCGCTCGTGGAACGGGCCGTCGATTTGCACGAACGCTTTCAGCTTCGCTATTGGGACGCGCTCATCATCGCTACTGCCAAGCACGAAGGCTGTGACGAAGTGCTCAGCGAAGACATGAACCACGGCCAAAATTACGACGGTGTGCGAGTCACGAATCCGTTTTTGGTTCCGGCGATGCCGACGTAAACAAACCGCTGGTTCCGGATGACTCAGGGAACCTCTCTCGCATCAATGTATGTTTGAACTGGCCCCTTCGTTGGGTCGTCATCCGGAGGACTCCAATTTGGATTTCCAGCAACGCGAAGTTGCCCTCGTGTCATTCGGAAGACACCTTTTCGAATCGGCTTATAGACGCCACCGATGCCTGTTCCATCCGGGTGAAACATCCGCAGACCAAATTCACCGGACGAATAGTTTCTCATCGTGACTTCCGTTGAAAACTTCGCCTCTTTGGACGCCCCGATGAACATGGCTCGTGCGTCGGGGGAAAAATGGATGCGTGTTTTAGATTCACCGCTATCGTTGAGCCATTGGCCGCGAAACGTCCGTTCCAACTGCGTCTCATCGACCGGACGGTTACTGTCAAGCCGTAGATCGCTGGAATAAAACTGTCCGGCATTGATTGCGGCTCCTGTTGAAGTTTGCGTACGCAGTTGCAGATCTGAGACCTTGATCTTGGCAATTTCTTCCAGGGAATGTCCGCCGGAAAGAATTCCTTGATCGGTGGAGGATGCACCGGCGCGAAGGTTCACTGCGTTTTGCAGGCAAGTGCCGACAAAGCCGCCTTCGGAATCGAAAAACGACAAATTGAATCCGACGTAGCCGAGGTGCAGTTTGGAATTATTCGTGATGCGGAAGTCCAGCCGAATTGATGAAACACTCTTTTCCATTTTCAGAATGGTGACTTCGACGGTCGGCTTTGAATCACGAATTTCGGCCAACATGGCATTCATTTGAGCTTGAGCGGCCACTTGCTTCATGACCGCTGCATCGATTTTGAAACCTTTGGATGTCCGAACCAAGTTAAACGATAGAGTTGGCTGGTCAGGGTGCGAGACGCTCACGTCGACTTCAGCCGAGCCCATTTCACGTTCGCCGTCCGTGCTCGAGGATGAGCTTTTGAATGTTCCCGGGCGATATATGCCAGGAGGAGCGAGCAGCGAATCCTTTGAGGGAACAGCGTCGATATTGACCATGAGCGGTAAACGCTCTTCCCACGTTTTCGCAGCCAAATACGATGTCACAACGGTTTCCACAGTCTTGGTCGATATTTCAAGCCGCTTCATCACCTCAGATTGAGTGTCCTTCGTATTCGCAGGTCCAGGCGCGACGTCCGCTTTCGTTCGCGTGTCTGACTGCGTCGAGATGTCTGGTGTGAGAACAACGCCCTGAGTCCTCGGTGTCTCGGCGAGCGGAAGCAGTGCTGTTTCCGGTGGTTTATCCGACCGCATCACGGTTGCTTTGCCCAATTGAAACGCGGCAAAAAGCCCAGTAACGACAATTACGCTCCCGACTGCAACCGCTGTGACGATCCAAGATGTCCATCCAGAATGAGTCACCTGCGGCAGTGCTGAAGTCGGCTCCCTCGTCGTCCGGGGTGATGCTGTTCGCTGTTGTGGTGTTGTGACCTCAGAAATCGTCGATTCAACGAGTTCATCAAGATTCAAAGCAGGAATTGTTTGGCGAACCATCACCTTCTTGGGTGGAGAACTTTCGCGAGTGTCGCTGATTGTCGTCGTAGGATGTGACCTATGCGCAGTCGTTCGCAATTCGGTTTGTTGGCTCTTCTTCAATTCTCGCTCTAATTTCCAAAGATCGGCGAAGTCTTCGCCGCTTGCATTTCGTTTCAGTTGGTCAATGATTGAGAGCGCCGCTGCTATTTCGTTGTTCTCAACATTGTTCGCAAGCTCTTGAAAGAGTACCGCGCGTTGGTCCGCTGCTTTGTGTTGAGGGGGTGTCGGTATGGGAATATCGACCTCTTCCAGCGACTGGAAAGCCTCATCTTCGCTGAGACTCCCTGACTGGTTCGGCACAGGATCGGGATGTGGAACTGTGACCGGCCGCTCGCAGCCGGGACATCGTGTTGATCGTCCAACGTGTTGCGGTTTCGCTGAGAGCTGTTTTCCACAATGACCGCAGGTAAAGTGAAGAATGTCCGGCATGATGGAGCCTCACGATAGCGACTAGTCAGTCGATTCGGCCCCTCTCAAAACAAGAGGAGCGTCAAACCAGAGCCGCTCAAGACACCCCGACCAAGCGGCACAAAGAACAACATGCGGCCGACGTTCCCTTTCGGGAGCGCGGTCCAAGTACTGCCTCTTTCTGCAAGAGTTTGCGGCTCAAGTTGGTCGTTTGTCTTGAAGCAGAGCTTTACTAGAAGGGTCGGGTGATTGACGAAATGAAGCTCACTTCATTGCGGCAAGGTTTTCAGGAGTTCCTCCGCTTTCACTTTCGCTTTGGTTTCTGGATAACGGTCGATCAGCCCTTTGAGCAGCTTTTTCGCAAGATCAAATCGTTCTTTCTCAATGGACTGTTCCGCGAGCAACAAGCTGCCTTCCGCCTTTGCCTCATCGGCTTCGCGTTTCTCACGATCAGCCTCGCTTAACGCCGCCTCCTTCGCGTTTCGTTCGCCCGCACTTCTTGCATTAAGAGTATTCGCCAAGTTGGCATCAACCGCGACTCGAGTTCCTGACTTCGTTTGCGTTGCGCCGGAAAGTTCGCTGAGCAAATCCAAGAGTGTGGTTTTCAGTCCCACCTCAAGTACGATCTCGTCGTCGGCATTCTCCGCAGTCGCCGGTGGCACCTTTTTGGGTGCCGCCTTCTTTGGAGAATTGCTTTTCACCGTTTTTGGTGGTGGTTCACCGCGTGCCTCTCGAAGTTCTTTTCTTGTCCAGGCAAGCCGCGACACTTCAAGATTGTGTTGGACGCCACCGATCTCAATCGTCGAGCGGTTGGCTTTGGCGATGTGGACCGCCCCGGAAAGTGGCACATTTCCCAAGAGCGTTTCCTGAAACATTTGCACGTTCTTGGTCAATGTGCGTTTCAGAGTTTCGTTGTCTGCCACCCGTGTAACGTTACCGCAGTCATAGGGCGTGCCACCTGCGATGACACGAAGTCGTTGGCCATCAGAAAACTGCCAGCCTGCATTTGACAGTCCTCGGATCTCCACTCCGACAGTGTCGGCAATTCGTTCTTGGGAAGCATCGATATTGAAAGAGATCGAAACTGCTTTCACGTCGAATCGTCGGACGCCAGCTTCATTAGCCACAAGCTTCAAGACCAAGGGATCGTTCATCGGTTTCAGTTGTCCCTTGTTGCGTTCGCCGATCGCACCAAACAGCCAGAATAGTTCCGTTGCGATTTTCTTCCGCCCATCAAGCTGCTGGATACATCGCATTTCCGAATACTTGCCGCGCGGTGGAATCAGAATCACCGGAGTCTGCGGATTCAAATCGTCAGCGATTACCAAGTTGCTGACTTCGATGCAGCGATGCCCCATCAGCATCAAAAGCAAACTGAGCACAAAACGGTGACTCATCCCTTGGTCCTTTCAAAGAGTTCAGCTCCGGTTTGACGCTCCTCTCAAAACGAGAGGAGCGTCAAACCAGAGCCGCTCCACCAACCCCGACCAAGGGGTGCAAAGAACAGCACCCGGCCGACGCTCCCTTTCGGGAGCGCGGTCCAAGGCGCTGCTTCTTTGCACAAGAGCCTTGCGGCTCAGGTTGGTCGTTTTGGTGGAAGCAGAATCTTGACGCACGCGCGTCAATTTCAAATTGTGATCGAGGCCGACAATCGGCCTCGCATGG
>CAMDDX010000036.1 GCA_945893075.1 Planctomyces sp. SH-PL62
CCCCCACAACGCCGCAATGTGCGGTTCCGCTCCCGCCCAATGCCTTCCTGCCGGTCCTCATGTCCTCGAACCAATACGCGACGGCTGTTGCTCTCGTGGTCGCGCTGCTGACAGCGCTGGCCGAGTCTTGGCATCACCGACGAAGCCAGTCGGTTGCTCGATTGGCATTTGGTCCGTCGGGGCAGCCGCGAAGTTGGACTCGAATCGTGCCGGTCTTACGAGTCGTCAGCATGTCGCTGGCCTGTTGGGGATTGATCGTGCTGGCCACTCTGGAGCCGCAGTTGTTGGGGGACGCGGGAGCCAGTGCCGCGGATAAAACCGATCCGGCGGATGTGCAGCGAGTCGTGCTGGTGTTGGATGTGTCTCCCAGCATGAACATCGTCGATGCCGGAGCCGATCAAAAGTTGCGACGGCGCGATCGAGTGTTGGAAGTGGTGGAAGGGATCATGTCGCGCATTGCTTTGAGTCGCACTCGATTCAGTGTCGTCGTGTTCTTCACATCGGCGCGGCCGGTCGTGGTCGATGCGACCGACATCAATGTCGTGCGCAACATTCTCGACAGCATGCCGCTGGTCTGGTCGTTTGAGCCGGGTGAGACACGGCTGCTCGACGGCGTGCGAGTCGCCGGCGAGTTGGCTCGCGATTGGCCTCCCAAGAGCACGACGATGTTTCTCTGCACGGACGGCGACACGGTCGATTTCAGCCAAGTCCCCAAGCTGCCCCGTTCGATTCGCGATGTGGAGATTCTCGCCGTCGGCGATCCCGTGGTCGGCACGTTGGTCGGCAATCATGACTCGCGGCAGGAGGCCGGCATCCTGCGTCGGTTGGCCGCTGAACTGGGCGGCGCGTACCACAACGTCAACACGCGACACGTCCCTAGCAAGGCGTTGGCCGATTTGGCTCGTCTGCCCCCTCCGCCAGCGAGCGTGGGTTGGCAGATCAAGGATGTGGCTCGCATCGCGGTCACGATCGGGGCCATCCTGCTGACGTCGATTCCGGTGGCATTGCAATACTTGGGATGCTCGTGGAACGCGGATCGCGAGTTGCCATTATCCCTGTCCACGCCATCGACTGTGGATGGGCAACAGCACGGTGGCGAAGGGTGAGGGAGTTGAATATCGTTCCCGGAGTTCGTTGCTATTCCAGGATGTGGATACCATTCCTTGCCGAGAGAGGAGTTCTTTGAATGAGTTTTACTTCCAAACTCACTGCCAAAAATCAGACGACCATTCCCAAGGCGGTGGTTGAGCTTCTGCAAATCAAGCCGTCCTCGATGTTGCTGTATGAAGTCGATTCAGCGGGGCGCGTGCTGTTGAGTGCCAAGTCCGCCACCTTCGAGGAGTTGGCTGAATCGTTTCCCCGCAAACGACCCAAGAAGCCGGTGACGGTGGCCATGATGAAGGAAGCCATTCGGGACGGAGCGGTGCGGCGGTTTCGGAGGGCGAGACCATGATCGGCTTGGACACGAATGTGCTCATCCGGTATCTGACTCGCGACGACGAGGCCCAATACCGGGCCACCATGAAGCTGCTCAGCCGGAAGGGTGCGACCTTCTTTGTTTGCGATCTCGTCCTTGTGGAAGCCGATTGGGTGCTGTCGCGTTTCTACGATTGGTCACGCGACGACATTGCCGACGCCATTGCCCGGCTGTTGCAAGTTCACAACTTGCAATTTGAAGACGAGGACCGGATTCGTCACTCCCTGTCAGCCGTCCGGCGCGGCGCAGACTTGTCGGACGAGCTTCTGGTGGCCCTTTGCCGCGAGCAAGAATGCCGTGAGTTTGCGACCTTCGATGTCGCCGTCACAAAGCGTCATCCCAAGTTTGCCGTCGTGCCGCGCGAATAAACTTCTGATGGAAAGTATCCGCATGAAGAAATGGCTGATCCTCGTCTGGCTGCTGATCCCTGTTGCGCTGGTGAGTTATCACTTCGGCCCCGGACAGGCCGCGTTCGCGTATCGACAGGCGCAGACGCATTTGGCCGACGCGCAAAAGCTGGAACAGGCCGGACATTTCGAAGAGGCGATTGATCGTTACGGCGAGACGCTCGCCGCACTGCCGGAGTCCGATGAACCGCCGCCGGATTTGGCCGTGCGCCGCGATCAATTGCGGTTGGCTCAAATTCGCGCACGCTTCCAACTGGGCCGCTTGGCTGAAACGCTCGACAGTCTCAACGCACTGATTGAAGAGATCGAACGAGACCACGGGCCGCACTCAGCGCTGGCCGATGACGCGCGCGATCTTTTGGGCCGCGTGCATTACCAAGCGATGGTCGCGCTGCGGTTGGAGTCGGCGGAAGAAGCGGTTTGGAAGAAACACTGGGAACTCGCACGACAGAACTTCCGGTTTCTCGCCGAGCACACGACTGGCCGCCGCAACTCACTCGATCGCCGCAATCTCGAAGTCGTGATCAAGTCCTTCAATCTTCCACAGGTTGCGTTCGCCGCTCCAGCCGGCGGAGCCACCACGACGGCCGGTTTGGCGAAGACGAAAACTCCCCCGACCAACGCCGCCGCAGGCGGTGGCCCACCCACGAAAGCCGACGCTCGTCCCCGACCACAACCGCCACCGGGTAAACCGCCGCCACCACCCGATGAATTCGATTTAGGTTCCTAACCTGGAGTGCTGCGGCTCGACGCAGCCCTCCATTCGTTTGAAATAGCGACTCTCAAAGTTCCAAAACCGTTGCCACTGAACCCGGCTGAGAATCGGACGCGTTCTGGGCGATCAACGTCTTTATTCCAAATGAATGGAGGGCTGCGTCGAGCCGCAGCACTCCAGGGGTGATGAGGAGCTCTCAAATTCCAAATCTCAAATCTCAAATTCCGGACGGCGTGTGTGCCTGCCTGCGAAGCATGTTCGTGATGGTCTTGGCCACGCTCTGTCTGACTTCGGTGTCGACGGCTAATCAAAAGGGAAAGGATAAAGCGCAGGCCGCTTCAGAAACCGGCTTGCGAAAGGACGTCGAGACCTTCGCCAAGATCAAGTTCACACGGCAGGCGGAAGAAGCGTTTCGCGCGGTGACGGCCGCTCCCGACGCGGCGGCGGATGAGTCCACTCTGCTGTTGTCTTGGGTGCAGTCGGGCCATTGGGACGAGGTCAAAACATTCCTGAAACAGTTCGAGTCGGAAGGTGGGCGGCGGTTGCACTCCAAGATCTGCTCGGACCTGGCCTTTGCCAATCCGAAGTCCACGATCCTGCCGCAGGATGTCATCGCGCTGGCCGATGCTTCGCCGGTCGAATTGGATGACAAGCAGATCGGCCACTTGAGCGGTCTGTTGAAGCTGGCCGTGAAGGATTCCGAATCGCGCACCGAGTTGCTGGCCCAATTGCATCGCGGGACCAACCGGTTGGGTGGGGCCGACGCGGATCGCCGTCGCATGGCCGCGCGGTTGCTGGCAGGGGCGGACCTGCAAGCCGAAGCGAAAACCTTTGGCTTGCCGGAGCGAGACCTTCGTCCCGGCGCGGTCGAAGTGCCACAACCAGAAGTCCCCTTGGTTCCGGTGAAACGTTCTTGGGACCAACTGCTCGCGACGCTGCGTGATCCGAAGTTGGAACCAGTCGCTCGCAACGTCGTGCTGGATGAACTGCATGAGTTGTTGCTCGCCGCTGAGCCGCAGGCCGTCGCGAAGCAGTTGCAAGCCGTTGCCGCCGATCAAAACGGAAAACACACCGAAGTGACGCGGTTGATCTTCGGCATGATCGGCCAAAAGACGGCCGCTGCGGGACGTGAGGTCGATTACACCGCGCGAGCCGTGCATCTGGAGCTGCAACATCGAGCCATCACGGCGCTCGTCACGACTACCAAACTGGATGACGAACCGTGGCGAACGCTCGCCAATCTCTGCGCCAACAACTGGCTTGTGGAAGCGAATAACAGTCTCAAGGTCTATCCGCTGTGGCTTCGGTCGCCGGCCAGTCGCGATAAACATCCGCATGTGCCGCTAGAGACCGTGATTCAGCACGCACCAACCGGAGCTTGGATGGCTGCTCTGCAATCGTCCTTGAACTCGATGGTCCGCGTGACGCTGACGCGCGTCATACTGTCGTCGGACGACATTGATCGGGCCTTGCCCTACGTGCAGGAACTGGTCCGCACCGACGGCCCGGCCGCCGCCAAGTTGGCGAACTCTTATCTGGAGACTTGGGCGTTGCGGCACGACCCCAATCTCTCTCAAGAAGTGATGAGACAGTACCGCGTCGACAACCAAGTCATCGTGCTCACGCGGGCGCAGCAAGAGGCGAGCTTGCAACAACTCGGCGCGCTGCTGGCGTCGCTCGATGAACCGACGCGCAAGCTGCTCGACGAAACGCAGTTGGTCCGTGCGTTCGATTTCTGCCACAGCCGGGCCGAGGTTTACACGCAGGCGCACCTCGTGGAGGTCTTCGGCACGCTCGAACAAATCTCTCCCAGCCTGATGCTGTCGCTGACCGATCGAACGCGGAACAAATTGGCGTCGCAGTGGCGTGACCTCGCGGTGCAACGCGATGCCGCGACGAAACGGACCACCTCGGATGTGTTTCAGCTCGTCAGCCACGGCTATGACGAAGCTGCTCGCACGGCCGAGCAATGGCTTGCATCGCACTCGGACGATTGGCGGATGAATTGCACGGTCGGCTCATTGCTGTCCGACTGGGCCGAGTTTGCGTATTTCCAAAGCGTTGCGATGGACGAAGGCGGCGATCGCTTCGCCAGCTACCTGAAGCACAGCCAGCAGGCGCTGTCCCGTTTCCACGCCGGAGCCGACGCCTACGCGGCGCTCGTCCCCAAGCTCAAGCGGAATGAGTTCGATCTGCTGCCGTATAAAGCGTGGTTCTATGGTCTGCTCGGCATCACGCACGACGGGGGCGTCAACCTTCGCAAAGGGGTCACTCGCGACGGGATCGACGAGATTCGCAAAGCGTTGCTGGACCTGCCGGGTGGTGCCAGTGCGGCGCACATCCAAATGTTCTCGACGATGGTCGCCGACAATGTGACGGCCAATCGCATCGCGCCGGAGATGAAGTACCGCTATCTCAGCAGCGCGGTCCACATCACCGGCCGCCAGCCGACCATCTATCCGGCCGAAGAGAAGATCAAATACTACGACTCGCTGCTGAAGGAGATTCGCCTGCAAACGCGACTGGACGGCAGCGATCGGATTCACACGCCGGGCGTGTTTGGAGTGTTCGTCAGCTTGGCACACACCACGGACGTGGCTCGCGAGAGTGGCGGCTTCGGCAAATACCTGATGAACGAGATCCCGCGCACGGTGTCGGGCAAGACGATCATCGAAAAGCCGCTCTACCGCGACCGGTTTGAAGAGGCGTTGCGAGTCGCGCTGGAGGGCTTCTTCGAGATCCGCTCGATCACGTTTGCTGATCCAGCGAGCGGCGCTCGCGGCATCGAGTCTCCGGCCAACTCGGGATGGCAAGAGACGCCGCTGGCCTACTTGCTGCTCGAAACGAAAGACAAAACGGTCGATCGCGTCCCAGCGCTGGAGATCGAACTCGACTTCTTCGACCGCGAGGGGAAGGTCGTCATCCCCGTGCCGTCGAATCCGATCCTCATTGAGATGAACGCCGAGGCTCCGGTTCAACGCCCGGCGGCAAACGTGGCGCTGACGCTGATCGTCGATAGCCGCGAACTGGCCGACAAACGCTTGAAGATCGACGTGGTGGCGACGGCTCACGGATTGGTTCCGGAACTCGATCAGTTGTTGCAGTTGTCGGACTACTCGCTCGCCGTTCGAGAAGTCGCTGACAAGGACAAGCTGGTCGTGCGCGAGTTGCACAACGGCTCGGACGGGATGTACCCAGTGTCGGAGCGAAGTTGGACGGTCGATCTCGACCCGACCGCGTTGCTACGCGGCGCGTCATCACGAGTTGATTTTGAGTTCCCGTTGGCGAAGTCTGGTGACACGCAATTGACGTATCGGCGATACCAGGACATGGACCCGGTCGAAGCTGCGGCGAAGGTCACGCTCGTGGAAGGTGCGGACGTCGCCAAGGTCGCCGAGACCGATTACCGAATCTGGATCGGCGGCGGATTGGGGTTGTTGGTGATTGGCCTGCTCACGTTTCTGGCTCTGCGACGGAAACCGGGCGACTCGTCCGCCGCGCCGCCGCTGTTCACGTTTCCGCGAGAAGTCACGCCGTTCTCGGTCATCGCCCTGCTGCATCGCATCCAGTCGAGCCGTGCCGTGCCGCTGAACGATGACCAACGCCACAGCCTGACATCTGACATCCACTCGCTGGAACAAGGGACGTTCGCCCGCGACAGCACTGCCGCGCCGACCCACGATTTGAACGCACTCGCGCGCCGCTGGCTCAGTATCACAGAATCATGTTTCACAAAATCATAATTCTGCGGTCCATGATTTTGTGACCCATGATTTTGTGATAAAGGTTTTGCTTCATGACGATTCTGAAAACGTCCCTGATCCGAGACATTCGCACTCGCGTTGCCGACGTGGTGGTGGGCCAAGACGTCGTTGTCGAACGCATCCTGGTCGCGCTCCTGACGGGCGGTCATCTGTTGCTGGAAGGAGTCCCCGGGCTCGCCAAGACGTTGTTGGTGAATGCCGTGGCAAAGACGATCGGCATCGGTTTCGGCCGCGTGCAGTTCACGATCGACATGCTGCCGTCGGATGTGCTCGGTTCCGAGATTCTCGACCAGGCGACGCATCAATTTCGCATCCACAAAGGGCCGGTGTTCACGAACCTGCTGCTGGCCGACGAGATCAACCGCGCCGCGCCGAAGGTGCAGGGCTGCTTGCTCGAAGCGATGCAGGAGCGCAAGGTGACGCTCGGTGGGAAAACCTTTCTGCTGCCGGCACCGTTCCTGGTGATCGCCACGCAGAACCCCATCGAGCAAGCCGGCACGTTCGAGTTGCCGGAGGCGCAATTGGATCGCTTCATGCTCTGCCATCGGCTGCATTACCCAACGGCCGACGAAGAGAAAGACATCTATCGCCGGCAATTGAACATGGGTCTGCGACGCCAGGAAGACGGCGGCGCGGTCCCGAAGAGTGCCTTCGACATGATCGAAGGCCAACCGGTCTGCGGCATCAACGATCTCGTCGAGATGATGGAGCAAGTCCAAACGATCCACGTCAGCGAAGCCTTCACCGAACACGTCCTGCGCATGGTCCGCCGCACTCGCGAGCACCCGGCTCTCGAAGTCGGATGTAGTCCCCGTGCCGGCCTGGCCCTCGTACAAGCCGCGCGAGCCCGCGCATTCCTACACGACCGCGACTACGTCGTTCCCGAAGATCTGTTTTCCTTAGCCGAAGACATCGTGCTGCACCGTATCCGCATGACCTACGAATCCGTTGCCCGCGGCGTCAGCCTGCGCGACGTACTCGAAGAAATCATGCGCGAGGTTTGAACAGAAGGTCGCGAAGTGCGCAAAGAGAAAGAGGAGGAAAGAAGACAAGTCGTTGTTTTAAGCCGTAGCCACGTTCACCAGAACGTAGGCAATTCCACGAAAGCCCCACATTCTGGTCCGCCGTGGCGGATGGCTACGGCGAACTCGGAGTTTGAAATTGCTTCGACAGTCTGTTTTCCTTCGCGTCCTTTGCGACCTTCTGTTCAAAAGGTTTTCTGAATGTTCCAGCTTCCTGTGTCCGCCACATCGCGACGTCAGTTTGAGTTTGAGGTCAAGCACTTGGCCGACAGCTTGAACTTTGGCGGCGATCCGTCGCGGTTCTTGGGATCGGGATTGGAATACGCTCAATCGCGGCCCTACGAACCGGGCGATCCGGTCAAGGCGATCGACTGGCGCGTGACGGCACGCACCGGCAAGCCCTTCATCAAGGAATACGAAGCGACTCGGCAAGTGCCGATTTACTTGCTGGTCGATACGTCCGCGTCGATGTGTGTCAGTTCGCAGCCGCGCAGCAAATATGAGTGGGCCGTGCGACTGGCCGCCGGACTGGCTCGTGCGGCTCAAGAACGGATGAGTCCCGTCGGCCTGCTGGCGGCCGGCGAACGAGACTTGCGGATCACTCCGACGTTATCGACCAGCAGCGCGATGCAGTGGGCTCATCAACTCCGACTGTATGATTTTCGCGAGCGGACAAGCCTGTCGCTGCGGTTGCGAACGCTGGCCGCAGCTCTGAAGAACAGGACGATGGTGGTGGTGCTCAGCGATCTGCACGAGCCGGAGGCTTTTTCCGCTCTGGAATTGCTGGCCACATCGCACGAGGTGATCGTGTTTTGGTTGGAAGATCCCGCCGAAGCTCAAGCACCGCCGCGCGGCATCTTTCGCGCCCGCGAAGCCGAGACCGGACAGCGATTGATCCTCACCCGCCGCACGCGGATGAAAACTCACGAACGCATCCGTCATGCGCTGGTGGACGGCGGGATTGAGTTCCTGCATCTGCCGATCGAAGAACCGGTTCTGCCGCGCGTGCGGCATTTCTTGAAGTACCGCAAATCCTTGGGACATGCGTAACGCGCACCACGCAATTCAAAAAAAAGGTAAAACATCGTCGGGTAAAAGATGAAACGCAGAAATACAGATGAAGTTTGGAGGATGCCTATTCAACAAAACCTCTTCCAACTTCTTCCATTTTTTACCCAGCATTTTTTACCTTCATGCCCTGCGAATCGCTGCGACTTTTCCAAGACTCTCCAACAGCCATGACCCAACACCAAATCAACCGCCGTCATTCGCTGGGCATGCTCATCGCCGCTGGGTTGGCGTTGCTGTTGTTTGTCGTCAGCGTGTTTCTGTGGCCTCGCAACCGCATCACGATTGGTGTCGAGGGTCGCCAGGTCGTGACGATCCCCGGACCGCGGCTGTCGGCGATTCCCTACACGCACGGCGATGCGCTGGCGGTGCGCATCGCCAAAGTGGAACCGATCTCGGACGGCTTCCGCTACGACCTGCGCTACATGGCCTATGGGCCGGGCCGACACGACCTGCGCGAATACCTGTTGGACGAGCGGCAACAACCGGTTTCAGGATTGCCAGAGATGCCGGTTTCCGTCGCGGCGTTGCTGCCAAAGGATGAGAGCGGCAAGTTGCTGGAGACTCCGCCAGCGCCGATTGATCTGCGCACGAATTATCGCTGGGGCATGGGGCTGATGTGGTGCCTCTGGGGCCTGCTGTTGCTGCCTTTGTTGTTCTATGGAGGCAAGCCGCGTTCGCGATTGATCGTGCCCCCACCGCCGAGCATTCCCGAACGGCTGCGGACTCTGCTGGAACACGCGGCCCACTCCGAATTGACTGTTGAGCAACAGACTGACGTCGAGAAACTGTTGCTGGCCTTCTGGGCCAACAAATTGCAATTACCCAAGGAACGACTGATCGAAACGCTCGACGAGTTACGCAAACATCCCTCCGCCGGAGAACACGTCAACCGAGTCGAGAAATGGCTGCACAGCCGCAGTGCGCCCGGCAATGGCAGCGTCGCCCGCGAATTGCTGGCGAGCTTGGGCTGGTCCTTGGAGTGCGGTGGCTCGACACCGCCCTCCATTCATTTGGAATAGAGACTCGCAAAGTCCCAAAACCGCTGTCACTGGAACCGGCTAAGGAATGGACGATTTCTCCCACACCAATGTCTTTATTCCAAATGAATGGAGGGCTGCGTCGAGCCGCAGCACTCCAGGGATTTCGCAATGATCTTCTCCCGTCCCGAATTATTGCCGCTGTTGTGCGTGCCAGTGCTGTTCGCGTTCTGGCAATGGTTCGCGCGCGGCCAGCCGCTCGCGCTGCCGATGGACTTCACGCGGATCCGGAGACGCCCGGTGCTCGACGTGTTCATTCGCGGACTGGGATTCCTGCCGGCCGGATTGTTGGCCTGCACGATTTTGTTGTGGGCCGGACCGTTGATCGAAGGTCCGCCGACGTATCCCGCGCAGGTCACGAACATCCAAATTGCGTTGGACACATCGGGCAGCATGAACGAGCCGTTCGGCGATCGCACCAAGGCCGACGGCAAGCAGTTCACTCGCTTTGACGCGGCGATGGAGGCGATCGCTGAATTCACCACCAGCCGGCGCGGCGATGCGTTTGGCTTCTCGATCTTCACCAGCAAGGTGATTCATTGGGTGCCTTTGACGAAGGACTTGGACGCGATCCGGATGGCCACACCGTTCGTGCGGCCGGGCCTGTTCCCGCTGCGCTGGTGGGATGGAACTAAGGTCGGCAACGCGATGCTGGCCTGCGCCGAGTTGCTTGAACAACGTCACGAAGGGGACCGGATGCTGATCGTGCTCAGCGACGGTGAGAGCGATGACCTGCTGGGTGATCTGGCCACGCAAGTCGGTCAGACGTTGAAGTCGAAGAAGATCATCGTGCATTCGATCTCAGTGCGGACGCAGGCACCGTTGGAGGGAATGAAGCGCGTCAGCCAGATCACCGGCGGCCAAATGTTCGAGTCCGGCGACTCAGCGGGCCTGCGCGAAGTGTTTCGACAAATCGACCAATTGCAGCGAGCCAAACTCGTCTCCGCGCAGACGCAGTGGCTGGAATACCTGCGTCCGATCGCGCTCGTGGGGTTGGCGTTGCTGGTCCTCCAGCAGATCGCCGCCTTCGGCCTGCGCTTCGCGCCGTGGTAAATTTCCGAAGTGCAACAGGCTGCTATGAGCCGCAGGGCGCTAGCCCCGGTTCGGATGACACAAACCGGGGCTAGCGCCCTGCGGCTGATCGAGAAGGAGACTTCACCGCGGACGTCTTGGTCACGCCCTTCACAGGGACAATCGGTGCCGTGCCGCGCTGAACCGGACGAACGCGCTGGCTCATTTCGGGCGTGCGTTCGTTGGCCGGTTTCTCAGTGGCGCTGCGCGTGTTGGGCACATCGGTCTTGGACCCGGCCTTGTCGGCGTTCATGGGGGTTTCGGGCTTTGCTGAGTCGCCATCCTCCATCGGCATCGGTTCTTGACCGTCACGCAGACGCTTGGTGAATTCTTTCCAGAACGCATCGACGCTCGGTGCATCAGAACCATTCGACGATTCAGACGAGTCTTCCGCGCGTTGTTCGGCCCGATCCGCCTGTGACGAATGATCGGAATCGAATCTCACCAGGGCATCTCGGAGCGAACCTTGATCGAACGAGTTGAATCCTGAGTTCGAGGCAAAGGTGGGGGTGCCGAGTCGTGCGAGATTGTTGGCGGTGTTCTGAGCGATCTGCGCCGCCACTGCCAAAATGGTTGCCGAGCCGTTGAACCCATCACTGCCGACCGGGCCCGAGGACATCGCGATGAACGTCGCCGCTGACGGAATCGCGGCGGCAGTGTCGGTACTGTTGCCTGAACCCGTCGCGGAATTCACTGGGACCGGTCCACCACCCTCCCCACGCTCAACGATGACCCCACCGCCGGTCGCATAGACAAGGGGGTAATACCAAGGCAGCGCGTTGAACAAGTTGGCCTGACCGATCGCCGAAAAGTCCTTCAAGCTGTAAGCAGTCACGCCGCTTTCGGAGATCGCATACAGCACGTTGTCGATGCGCACCGTGCGGAAGACGGCTTGGTCGGCGTGAATCTCCCCCAGCACTTCAATTCCGTTGGCATCGACGTGCAGCACTTCCAGCAGTTGTTCAAAGTGATAACTCCCCGTCTCCTTGTCGTAGCCGCTGCCGTTGACCGGCAACACCAGCAGGCCATCCTCGGCCGAGTACAACAAGGCGTGATGATCGTATTGCGCTTCCGATGACGTCCATTGCGCGGACTCATCCAAGAACTGCCGAGCAATCTGTGTGAGATTCGTGCCGTCGGCGACATCAAACAGCGAGACGTGCAAGTGCAAGTTCCACGTTCCCGCCTCGCGCTCTTGTCCGATTCCCAACAGCAAACCATCGCCGACCGATTGCAGATAATTCGAGAAGCCGGGAATGACCAGCTCCCCTTGCACGGTGGGATTCGTCGGGGCGCTCAAGTCGATGGCGAAGAGCGGATCGGTTCGCAAGAAGGTGACGAGGTAAGCCGTGTCGCCGATGAACCGCGCCGCATAAAGCTGCTCGCCCGGAGCCAGTCCGGTCACGCTGCCGACTTCATCGAGCGTGTCCCCTTCCGTGTCGAGCACATACACGCCGTTGTCGTTCTGAGTGCGCCATTCGGGCCGATCGCTATCCACCCAAGGAGCCCCTTCAACATAGGGCATACCGGGATACCAGTATTGTGCGAACGTGTGCGTCGCAACATGCAGATAGCCGTCTTGCTCGTCCAACGCGAATTGGTTGATCAACGTGCCGGAAACCACGCCGGTGGCTTGCCACGTCACGCTCGTCCCATCGATCGAGAAACGGTCGATGCGCGTGTCGCTTGAGAAACCCGATTGATCGTAATTGTATTCGTTCGTCGCCACGTACAGCGCATCACGCGTCATGTAGACCGTGCTTCCGTATGAAGTCATCAAGCTCGCGCTGCTCGCCACGCCGGAACCGGTCGAGGCGTTCGCCGCGTCGATCGACACGATCGTCAACAGGGATTGTTGATTGTCGGAATGCGGACGAACGATGTTCTCCGCGCTGGTCAGCGGGCCGAAATCCTTTGTGCTTCCGTCGGCACCGACGCTGAAAGCGTGCGGCAGCGACAAGCTCGTGAGCTGATCGCCGACGCGAGCCACGTAGTCGTCGAAGGATTCATAGGTTCGATTCGCGATGATCATCGGATTCCACCAACCCCAGCGAACGGGCATGGCGGCGAATTTGCTGACGACTTCTGGCGCATCACTGCTGTTCTCACTGGGTGCGACGTCAGTGACCTCAGTAAAGGCTTCCACGGGGTCCGTGATGACAACCAGAGTTTCGTCGGGTGTCACGGGAGTATCCGTGTAAAGCAACTCCGGCAGATGGAACGAGTTTTCGAGGACGACATAGACCGTGCCATCAACCGCTCGCGCATCGCGGAAGCTGCCGTCGAGCGTCGTTTGATTGACGATGCTGGGGGCTGTCCGATCCGAAACATTCCAGACCGTCACCGTTGTCTGCGGAGTCCAACGTCCCGGTGCGAATCCACCGGCATAGTCGGCGACGCGGATCAGTGCTCCGCCGTACCAACCGCCGCCATACCCGGACTGCGTGATGATCGTCAGCCGGTCTCCCGATAAGAACTCGCCAACGACGTTGCCGGACAAGGCTTGCTCTGATGCGACGCTCAGTTGATCGGCGGTGTCGAAAATGGTCAGCCCGCTTCCGCGAGCCACATAAATGTATCGCCCATCCGTTTCAACAAAGTCCGCTTCATCGACTCCGGAAACCTGCGTGTTCGTGTCGGAGGTCACGCGATTGCTGACCGCGGCCGCGGCCATTGGCGGGGGAGCGTCCATCGCGATGGCATCATCGACTGCCAGGTAGTCGATCCCGCGCCACCAGTTGTTGTACTCGTACTGCGGAACCGTCTGGCCAAACAACCCGCCCCATTGTTGCTTCGCCAGGCTGAGCAAATAGTCGTTCAGTTCAGCATCGCTGAAGTACGGGGACGGAGTGGCCGGTTCACCATCCGCCACGCCGAGCGAATAAAACATGACCTCGACTGGATCGCCATCACCGCACTCATTCAAGTTGACGGTCGATTGATCGCCAGAGTCTTGCTGCGTTCCATCGTCGGTCAGGCAGTCCGTTTCCGAACCGTCCGTGCTTGCCGAATCGTCCAGATTGGTTGGATCGGAATGATCCGCGGCGTCATCCACGGTCATGGTTGCCATGACGCTCGACAGGACACAGCGCGGTTCCAAGACCTCCGCCATCCGCAGCGAGACGAACGAGTCGTGCCGTTGAGATCGCGCGAACGCCGGCCGGCGCGAGTGTCGCATTTGACGCAACCAATCGAGTTGAACCATGACGATCCTTTTTCCAAATCCGAATCACGATTGCCGTCCGATTGGCCCCCATCCTCGGCAAGGTCGGGGAACCTATCTGTGAGACTTTAGAAGCGGCAACATCAGTTGCTGCCGAGCGGCCAATTTCGCCGCTTTGCTCCACTGTTTTTCGGCCTTTGAGGCGCGGCAGCCTGAGTCGATTGCCAACAATCGACTTGACCGTCCAGCAACCCAGAGCCGCGGCGAGCTCGGCGCGGGCGACTCGCAGCCAAATGATGGAGTACCGCGAATCATCGCTAATTGGCGCTAATCAATCTGAGTTCTAATGAGCGGCGATTAGCGAGGATTAGCGGTCTGTCTTTCCAGATTCCATCGTGCCGGAATCCACCGTAGGTTCCGACTTGGCCGGCGGAGTCGCGGGCTTCGCACCCGGCGAGATCAGCATCTTCACCCCGACCAGAACGATCACCACCGCGAAGACGCGCGTGAGCGTGTCGTTACCCAGTGACTTCACATAATCAGCGGCGACAAAACTGACCAACGTCGCCGAGATCGCGGTCAACGCGAAGACTCGCCAATCCACCAGCTTGTTGATGATGTGGCGGCTGGTCGCGGCCATCGCCGTCGGCACGATCACGGCCATCGAAGTTCCGGTCGCCAGCGTTTGATCGAAGCCGCTCACGAACATCACGAACGCGGGAACCATGATGATCCCGCCGCCGACTCCACACAGCGCGGCCAGCAGTCCACTCGCAGTCCCAATTAAGAGAGGAACCACATACCTCTGAGCCACCGCTTTCGCTTTGTGTCGCTCAGGCGACGAAGCCGTCAACTTCACAACGGGTGCCACCGATTGCTGAGCCGATACGGCAGCCGGTGCCGGGCGACGGCTCGTTTCGGGAAAGGCCAGCATCTTCACGCCGATCACCAGAATCACGACGGCAAACAGCCGCGTCAGCGTTTCGTTGCCGAGCTTCTTGACATAATCCGCCGCGAAGAAGCTCACCACCGTCGCGGAGGTCGCCGTCAGCGCGACGACCTCCCAATCCACGAAGTCGTTCCAGACATGCCGCACAGTCGCCGCGATAGCGGTCGGCACGATCACAGCCATCGACGTCGCGGTCGCCACCTTTTGACTGACTTTCAAGAGAATCACGAACGCCGGCACCATGATGATCCCGCCGCCCACTCCACACAGCGCGGCGAGCAGTCCGCTCGCGACACCGATGCCCAGCGGAACAAGAAAAGGGAGCAAGGCTTTCATGGCAAGCATTCGCTTTCACACGAACCCGGCTCTGTCCGGGTGCGGTTTCCTTGGAGTGCTGCGGCTCGACGCAGCCCTCCATTCAATTGGAATGACGACGCTGATTGCCCAGACAACGACTGTTGATCAGCCAAATTCCTGTAGCAACAACTTCTGGAATTTGAGAGTCGCTATTTCATAGGAATGGAGGGCTGCGTCGAGCCGCAGCACTCCAGGGTGGGCAATTTCACCGCGACAACCACTGCACCGCTGCATTCGCTTTCGCGGCGGCCTCGCCGGTGAAGAGAGTCGGTGTGTTGGCCCCCGCTGCTTTCGCGCTGGCGGCGGTGAGCTTCGGAAGCTCCTTCTCGCCGCTCAGCCAGACTTCGCTGCCGGCGCTCAATGCCAGCAGACCGGGGACGTCACCGTACTTCACGGCTCCGGGGAGGAACTGCGGATCGTCGAATTCGGTCAGCGACGCGAAGCGGAACCCAGCGGTGTCGATCGCGGTGCGATCAATCGCGGGGCCGGCGATCGCTTTCGCGGCGGCGACCCACGGGCCGGCTCCGCCGAAGCCGACGACGTGGACCTTCTGTGCTCCGTGATCGTCGCCGCGCACGAAGCTGACTAGCGTCAGGATGTCGTGGACTCGCTGAGCGAACAGCGGGTGGTTGTAGCCGTAGGTGAACCCGGCGAATTGGCGCGGCGTGTTGACCTTGCGATTCCGCAGCGGTGTCGGCGTTCCGGCGGGCACCAGTTCGCCGGTACCGAACACGTCCGGCGAGACAACGCTGAAGCCGGAATCGAGCAGCGTCTTGATCTCGTACTTCGGCGAGCCGTCGGCGTTGAACAGGCCCGACTTGCCGGACTCATCGACCCAGACGACGACTTGCTTGTTCCACTTCTTCGGATGCAGGAACACGATCGGCAGTTCTTCCTGTTGCTTCTTCAAGCGCAGCACGTCGCCGAAGAAGAAGAACTCGCCGCGATCTTCTTTCTTGATCTTCTCTCGTTCGATGCTTTTCGAATCCGGCAGTTCGCGGCCGATCAGAGTCTTCCAGCCGGTGCCGATCACGTCGCGGAACTTCGTCAGTGAGTTGCTGTCGGTCGGCGTCAGCGCGGCCAGTTGCTTGGCGTCGTCGTCGGCCAGAGTCTTGGTCAGCGTCCGTTCGAAATTGTCGCCGCTGGGTGGCTTCGGATGCTGGTCATCCCAGACGGTCAGCTCGGCAATCGACAGCGGCTGGAAATCGCCTTCGACGATCGGGTCTTTGTCTCCGAGCTTCAGATGCTTGTTGAACCACGAGTACATCGCGGCTCGGCTGGGCTGGTTGTAGTTGTGGGGGAAGTGCAGATACGCGGTCGCCTTCACGTTGTCCTTTGCGCCGAGCATCTCGTAGAGCTTGGTCAGCTCAGGCATCCCTTTGGTCATGATCTCCTTGGTCCAGTCATCGGCCGCTGCCATACCCAGCGGCTTCGGAGCGAACAGGCCGGCGAGTTCGATGTTGCCCGTGTTGACTCGCAGCAGCGAGCAATTCTCGCAGGTGCAGCCCCCCTGCATTCCGGTCGAGACCATCACCGCCGGGAACTGCACGGTGACGCGCGGATCAATCGCCGACAGGATGAATGTCTGCGTGCCGCCGCCACTGGCTCCGGTTACGCCGATGCGGTTCGAATCGACGTCGCTTTGACTGAGCATGAAATCGAGAGCCGCAACGGAGTTCAGCGTTTGCAGGCCCATGACGCTCTGCAATCGCGCCTCGGCTTGAGCGCTGTAGAAGCCCCACGAGTCCGGCTTTTCCATCTCCGGCCGCCGTTCCGAATAGCGATGCACGAGGGCATGGCTGAGCTGTGTGCTGTCGGCGTTGCCGATCATGTCGTAATGAAACACGACGCAGCCCATCCGCGCGAGTTGCACGCACCGCGCCTGCAACGGATACCGCCCTGAGTTCTCGAATCGCTCGGCCCCGACGACGATTTGCTGTCGCACGGCTGCCTCGCCGGCATCGTAGAACCGCCCGTTGTTCCAGTGACCGTGAGGGCAGAGCACTCCCGCGAACGGCCCCTTCTTTCCCTTCGGCTTGAACAGACTGCCGGTCACGAAGAAGCCGGGAGCACTCTCGAAGTAAACTCGCTCGACGGTGAAATCGTCGCGATCAACTTTGCCGTGAATGACCGGCTTGAGCGGTCCTTTGGTCGGCATCGGCCACAAGCCCTGCGAGACCAGCACTTGTTTGCGCACGACATCGGCACGCTTGGCCCACTCTTCTTTTGTGGCGGGCACCTCCAGCGGAAAGTAGCCGTTGAGGTCTTTCAAATTACCGAGTCGCTTATCAGCCGGGACACGCCCATCGGGCAAGACCTTCACATCGGCAACGGCGAGCGAACTGACACAGCACACCACAAACGCAAGCAGCAGGCGGGGCATGGCAGGATCTCCTTCAACATCGGTGGGACGCGGTTACTTCCGCGCAATCGCGGAGGAGCGGGATTGGAAGTGACTCGCGCCGAGAACTCAATTCAGTCGCGAGCAGTAGCACCGAAGCTCGTTGCAATTTTCGACCCCCTCGCGCCCGCCGCCTGGGCATTGGTCTCTACACAACTCCCAAAAGGAGTCTCTCATTCAAAGTCTCGCTCGTGCAGAGAACCAGCCATTCTCCCATTCGCTGCCTCCCTTAATTCGCTGTCGAATCCTGTCCTTAGGAATTGAACGCGGGGCTGATTGCTTATCGGACAACAAAAGATCGACAGCGAATTTAGAGAGACAGCGAATGGGGCACCTGCCGACGGTTTCGTGACGACGCGTGGCACTGTCTCTAGCCAAGTATCGCTGTGGTTCGAAGTTGGGTAGATATCAATGGATGTGGGGGCGAGGGGACCGGCCGGACAAACATTCGGTGCGTGTCTACGAAACTCTTCGTTGACAACTACGAACATGTTCGTAATAGTGCCGCCCGGATTTGATTTGTGCTGGAGAGGTCTGCTTGTCCGTATCTTTCGCCTTTCATTTTCCGCCAGCCGCCTGATTGTGCTGGAAAGAGCTGGCGGAAAATGAAGGGCGAAAAATGAGTATTCCGATCCGAAGGAGTAGTTCACATGCCTAAGCCTGAGTTGCCACGACCCACGGAAGCGGAACTTGCGATCTTGCGAGTTCTCTGGGAGCGCGGGCCCAGCACCGTGCGTGAAGTGACCGACGTGCTGCAAGAGGCGCGCGGGACGGGATACACGACCGCGTTGAAGCTGTTGCAGATCATGACCGAGAAGGGGCTCGTCCAGCGCGACGAAACTTCGCGGGCTCATGCTTATGAAGCGGTCGCCTCGGCCGAGACGACGCAGCGGCAGCTTGTCAGCGATCTGCTGGAGCGAGCCTTTGGCGGTTCAGCTCGGCAGTTGGTGTTGCAAGCGTTGTCGGCCAAGCGCGCCTCACGCGATGAACTGGCGGAGATTCGCGGCTTGTTGGATGAGTTCGAGAAGAAAGCGAAGTCGTAGCGCACGGAGACCGATCATGTTGAGTCATGCGATCGAAGTTCTCGGTTGGACGCTGCTGCACTTTGTGTGGCAGGGAGCTGTTGTGGGGGTGCTCGCGGCGGCGACGCTGCTGGCGTTGCGGCCTAGGTCCGCGAACGCTCGCTATTTGACGGCGGTGTCCGCGTTGAGCCTGATGTTGCTGTTGCCGATCGGCACGATCGCTTGGCTCGAACGTGTGCCGGCACCGGAAGACATCGCGCCGATCGTCACGACGACACCGGCCATCGAAATGCCTCTCGCTCGCGAAATGGACCTCTCTCCGCTGGACGAGTCGCCGATCAGCGTCGAACGCATCGAGTTCGAGAAAACGCCTCACGCCGCTGCGGTGGCGGAAACGAAACCGACGCGGCTCGAAGAGGTGTCCGAGAAGCGAGAGACTTTCGATGTCGAGGCGTTCGTCAAGCCGTTCATCCCGTGGGCCGTGGGGGTGTGGCTGATCGGTGTCGGAGTTCTTTCGCTCCGCTTGTTCGCGAGTTGGTTGAGCGTGCTGCGTTTGCGTCGGCGAGCGACTCAGCCGGCGAGTGCGAATTGGCAAGCGCTGCTCGGCCGGTTGGCCGAGCGGTTGCGGGTCACTCGGCCGGTGAAGCTGGTCGAGTCGGCGTTGGTGGAAGTTCCCGCGGTCATCGGTTGGCTGAGGCCGGTCATTTTGTTGCCGGCCAGTGCGGTGACGGGGCTGACGACTGAGCAGCTCGAAGCCTTACTCGCTCACGAACTCGCTCATGTGCGGCGGCACGACTATTTCATCAACCTGCTGCAAACGGTGGTCGAGACGCTGCTGTTCTATCACCCGGCCGTCTGGTGGATATCGCGCCGCATCCGCATCGAACGCGAGCGATGCTGTGACGACCTCGCCGTGCAAGCTTGCGGCGATCGGCTGGCCTATGCGAAGGCACTCGTGGCACTCGAAGAGTTAAGAGCACCGGTGTCGCGGTTCGCGCTGGGAGCGGCGGATGGGTCATTGCGTGATCGTGTTCAGCGAGTGATTGCTCCGTCGTCGAATCAACGATTGACCGCCTCGTCGCAATTCGCCGTCGTGACCGGCTGTCTGGCGATCGTCTTGGTCGCCATTTTTATGACGCAGTCTCCGCGCGGGCAGGGAGTCAATCCGCCCAAGTCGGAACCGGTGAATTCGGAGATTGAACCGCGTGCGCTCGGCGCGGGTCTCCTGACCCCGCCGGAAAAGCCGACCGAAGGTCTCCCGAACAATGCGGAGCAAAAGAGTGAGGCAAAACCACGAGCCGACGAGAACGATCCGGCGATGAAAAAGTTTCTGGCCATCTGCGTTCGTGACGCGATGGCAGCGTTGGTTGACGGCCGCTTGGAGTTGGCGTTGGAGCAGGAATTCCGGGTCAAGCCCACCGCCGAAAAGCCGGAGGGAGATGTTTTCAAGTCGACGGCGACCGCGGGCTGGATTGGCGAGGGCCAGAAGTGGCGTGTCGATTTCGACGGACGGATTCTGCGGCCAGTTGAGAATCGTTTCGTCCATGAATGGTTGCCGCATCAATGGTCTGCGGGCTTCGATGGCCAACAGCATTACTCGTGGGACCGAGACGCCCGCGAGATCGAGATCGGTCGTCCGTTCTTGATGGCGTTGCAGTACTCGCCGCCGCAATTGTTTTGGGGCTACTCTTCCGCGGACTTGCAGACGGTGCTGACGTCGCCAGACACCAGAATCACCGAGGCCGTGCATCAAGGGTTGAGCTGTTTTCGCATCGAAGCGGAACATGCCAACGGTCCCAGCAAGAAAATTCGAGTCGCTCTGCTGTTGTGTCCCGAACGCGGGTATCTCCCGTTGGAAATCCGCACTTTCTCCGAGTCCCGACTCGACAGCGAAACACAGTTCTCCGACTTCATCGAACTGCGAGCCGGAGTCTGGGCTCCTCGGAAGATTCTCACCAAATGGGATGACGCCCCCATCGCTGGCGTCAGTCAGACGGCTCAGCAAATCATCACCACCGTGAAACGCTGCGAGTTGAGTGAGGCTGCGAAAATCCAATCCGAGGAATTCCGAGTCGATCCCCCTGCAGGGACGAAGCGGATTGAACCTGACAAAACTGGAGACCTGCGGTCCAGCGAAGCGGCGGGGTCAGGAGACCCGCGCCGAGCGCAGGAATTGCCACAAGGTGACGCGGAAGCACTTGACGCACTTGAGCGTTGGCGAAAAGCCACGGACAACCTTGCTTCGTTTGAAGCGGATTTTGATCGCTACGAATATGACTCGGTTTTTCAAGTCATGAAGCGCGGAGTCGGTCACTTTCGTTGGAGCGGCGCGGAATCGTGGCATTATGAACTCAAGCCGTTCGACGTTCCGAAAGGCAAAACGGTCACGGCCAAACAATGGGAAACTGGCAAACTCAACACGTTTCAGGTTGAAGCGAGTCAACCTGAAATCTGGACTCGCGATGGCAACTCCCTCACTCAAGAATCGCTTGGCAAGAAATGGTCGGTTCAGATCCCAAGAGAGAGTGATCTCCCCACGAACTTTTTCGCTGATCTGATCGCTGCTGTTGCTCGTGGACCGTTCGCTATCCCACCAAAACCCCAGCACATCGAGAAGGTCAGGCAGGTCGAGAAAACCGGGGAAGAGATTTGGTTGCAGATCACTCCCAATGGCGATGAACGCAGGTGTTATCAACTCATGATCGCCATTCTGAATCGCAAGACGCACTTGCCTCGAGCGATTCGGATGATCGATCCTGCGGGCACAAAAGTCACCGACCTTGCTTATCGGTCGCTCAGCATTCGGTTGCGAAATGGCGGTGTCACGACCACTACACAAGATTCGACAAGAGACCTCGATTGGGGGACTCCGGTGGCCGTTGAAAAACGAACCGATTCACTGAAAAGCCGAGCGGATGCACTGAGACTCTTGACCTGGTCCGACCCGGTTGAGGGAGCGGGAGACTCGCGCCAAGCACAGGCGGTGAATCCTCAAAACGCTGACACCGCCCCGAAGGCTGCTACTCCTATCAAGGGGCAAATCCGATGGGTTGATCCACCCAATAGCCGAGTCTGGATCAATCTTGGTCAGGCTGATGGCGTCGTTCGGCGGATGAAGTTTCAAGTCGTCGAGAAGGAGACTCCGAAGAATGGCGATCCGCCGCCAGCGGTTAAGGGAAAGATCGAAGTCCTCCGAATCATTGACGGCCACACCGCTGAGGCTCGCATTCTTGAAGGTCAAAACAATGCTGTGGCGAAAGGCGATGAAGTCGTTCAACTCTTTGAAACCACACAGACGAACGACGAGCCGATTGAAGGACAACGCAAACTGCCACCGCCGAAAGGCGAAATCTACGACGCCGCGCGTCCCCGTAATGATCGCGTAAAGCCGAATCGAGAATCAGGGGCTGTGAGTGGAGCGATCAGTGGCAACCGCCGAGATCGCGATCCAAAGATGTTCGACCAGTTCACCGGCCGAGTGCGGCTCAAGACGGAGAAGCCGTTGCCGGATTTGGAAAAGGTGGTGGTCCCGGCAGGCAAGGTGTTGGATGAGTCGTTGGTGTTCTCGAAGGACGGCGGCTTGGCGAATGTGTTTGTTTATTTGTGGAAGCCAACATTCAAGATCGACGAGCTGGCGATCGGCGACCGAGTGAGTCCAGCATTTCTGTTTGCAGGTGACGGAAAGTTCTGGCCGCGTGCCGCGATCGTGCGCGTGGGAAGTCCGCTCACCTTACTCAACAGCGGACCGGATCTCGTCGATTTTCACGCGCAACCGTTGAGAAGCGATGGTTTCAACGTCACTGTCGGGAAGGATCATCAGAGCGAGGTCGCTCCCTTTAAGCGTGCTGAGAGCGTCCCGTTTTCGGTGAAATGCAGCTTCACACCGTGGTTGCTGGCGCATGTGCTGACGCTCGATCATCCATTCGCGAGCGTGACGGACAAGGATGGCAACTTCCGTATCAACGGTCTGCCACCCGGCGAACACGGGTTCCGGGTTTGGCACGAGCGGGCTGGCGACTTGGAAAAGTCACTCGTCGTCACGATCAAGCCGGGTGAAAAATCACGCAGCGATTTGGACTACGAACCGACTCGTTTCAAGCTGGAAGAGTCGGAGATCCAGAACTGGGGCAATCGGCAAATCAAAACCGCGCGCGGCGCGGGTCTCCCGAACGACACGCGGCCAACATCAACGAAATCAACCGACGCGAACGAGGAGACCTCCGGTCCAACCCAGCGGCGGGGTCAGGAGACCCGCGCCGAGCGCGACGTCGGACAGCTCACTGGCCGAGTGCGACTCAAGACGGAGAAACCGCTGCCGAATTTGGAGCAGGTGATCGTCCCGGCGGGCAAGGTGTTGGATGAGTCGTTGGTGTTCTCGAAGGACGGCGGCTTGGCGAATGTGTTCGTGTACTTGCAGAAGCCGACTTTCCCAATCGAACCACCGCCGAGCAACAAACCTCCGAAACCGTTCGTGTTGATTGCGGAGGGAGAACGGTTCTGGCCTCATGCCTCGTTCGTGCGAGTCGGTAGGCCGGTCGTGTTTGAGAACCGGCAAACTGAGCCAGTCAACTTTCGCATGGGGCCACTGAAAAACGTTTCCTTCAACGTCCTGGTGAAGATTCAGGAGCATGTCAAAATTCAGGCGTTCCGATATTCGGAAGCCTTCCCGTTTAAGCTTCAGTCGGACATTCAGCCGTGGATGGTGTCGCATCTGCTGACGCTCGATCATCCCTTCGCCGCCGTGACGGATGACGAGGGTCGCTTCAACATCGACGGCCTGCCTCCAGGCGATCACGAGTTCCATGTCTGGCACGAACGGGTCGGCTACTTGGAGAAGAAGCTCCGCGTCACGATTAAGGCCGGCGAACCCACTCGCAATGCCTTGGAGTACGAACCCAGCCGCTTCGAACTCAACGAGCCCGATGTTCTGAACTGGGGCCAAAGGCAAATCGACTCGGTGAGGAACCCGATTCCTCTGCCGAGAGTTCCACGCGTACCGGCGGCCGCTCCAAAAGTCGAAGCGAAACGGGAATCACCAGACGCCGGCGCTGGAAGCGGGGCTCCCGACGTCAGCGCTGGGCGCGGGTCTCCTGACCCCGCCCCGAAGCCGACCGCAGGTCTCCCGGATTCGGTGAGCGAAGTACAAGCTGGCGAGAAAAACAAACCCGAAGGAGACCTGCGGTCCAACCCAGCGGCGGGGTCAGGAGACCCGCGCCGAGCGCAGGATGACCCGCGCCGAGCGCAGGCCGTCGAGCGTGCGGTCGCGTTCTTGAAATCGCAGCAGAAAGCGGATGGCAGTTGGGATGGGTTTGCGAGCGCTCCCGGTGCTGTGACCTCGCTGTGTGTCGCGGCGTTGTTGCAAGCGGGTGTGAAACCGGATGACGCCGGAATCCAGAAAGCGATCGCCCCCTTGCGGAAGATCGAGCCGGCGCAGATCTACGCGGTCGCGTTGCAAACGATGGTCTTCTGCGCCGCGTCACCGAAAGAGGATGCGGAATTGATTCGGCGAAACGTGGCCTGGATCGAGAAGGCTCAAGTGCCGGACGGCAAGTCGCGCGGAGCTTGGAGTTATGCGTTGGCTCACGGCGGACGAGGGGATGGTTCCTGTTCGCGGTTTGCCCTGCTGGGATTGCAAGCCGCCAAGAAAGCGGGCTTCGAGGTGCAGGCTGAAACGTGGCGACGAGTCAGCGACTACTACCTGACGACTCAAACGAATGAGGGGGGCTGGAGCTACGCAGCACAGGGGCCGCCATCACCGACGATGACTCTGGCAGGAGTGGCCGGCTTGGCGACGGCGAATCGGTACTTGCCTCAAGATGAGCAAACGAAAACTCGCGAAGCCGCCATTCGCAAGCCGGCCGAGTATCTCGAAAAGGTGATCCCCGAACTGCAACGAGCCCCGTTCGCGTTTTATGCCCTGCATTGCCTGGAACGAGCGGGACATGTCAGCGGTCAGACTCAATTCGGCAAGCTCGAATGGAAAGCCGACATGACCAAGCGGCTGCTGGATGCACAAGGTCCAAAAGGGAGTTGGAGTGGTGCCACCGCACCGGCCGTCGAAAACGAACTCATCGCAACCAGCTTGGCGCTGCTCTCGCTGACGGGCCAGCCAGAGCCGAAGCTGATGAGTCGCCGTTTGCGCATCGAACCGCGCGACGCGAAAAAGCCGTTTCAGGTTCAGAGCAGCTTGATCGAAAACTCATCGCCGCCTCGCCATCGGACTTCGTTCAGCGGCGGCGTGCGAATTGAAGGGATCGAATCCGATGGTTCGAAATGGCGAATCGAAGCTGATCGAGCGGTGATCGACTCTTTCGCGCGAGTCAATGAAAAGTTCGAGTTCACTCCTGACAGCGACGTGACGCGCGTCGTCTGTACCGGTTCGGTGATTTTCGAAGGTGGCGATGGCGATCAATTGACGAAGGTGACGGCAGAGGATTTCGATCTCAACCTGCTTGAGAACTCCGGTTTGTTCAATACGAACCGCAGCCTGCCGTGAAATGAAATCTGAGGCGATTCAGAGTCGCCCTATTGATGAATTGCACCCGGCAGCGACTCGACCGTGGATTCGTTCGAGCGATTCGCCAGCTTGGCGGCGTGGTGTTCGGCCCAGAATGAGTAAGCCACCAGCATTCCCGTCCCCGTGACCAGAAACACGTCGGCGAAATTGAAGACCGGCCACGAATAGTTGCCGAACGTGAAGAGCAAAAAATCGCGCACGGCTCGATAGGGTTCTCCGGTCTCGGCATTCCTGTAGCCGTACAAGCCCAGCCGGTCATAAAGATTTCCGAGCGTGCCGCTGAGCACCAAGCAGAGAGCGACCGTCAGCCAATTGCTCTGCCCGGCGGACGTCTTCAGCAGGCAGTAGACGATGACCACGACAGCCACGACGCTTAGCGCGGCGAACAGCCACGTCAGACCCTGGCCGATGCCCCACAACGCCCCTTCGTTGAAGCTTGTGAAGAGACGGAACGTCGAGATCTGCCCGAGCCAGCGATAGATGCGTCCTTGCCCGCCGGGGTAGCCGAGCCAGTCGAAGACCACCGCTTTGGAATACAGATCCAAAGCCAAACAGCACGTCGTCAGCGGGATGATCAGACACAGCCGCCGAAAAATGCGGGGCATCGGGGCTGTCGAAGCAGTTTGAGATTGCGGCTCGTCCATGAAATCCTCCAAGCCGGGAAACTATGGCTCCCGCAACGATTAACGCTAGAGGAATAACGCTAGAGGAAGTCGTCCCGCGCCAGACGTAGGACGGACAATCCTGTCCGTCGAATGGCCTTGGGCACGGACAGGATTGTCCGTTCTACGTTGTGGTTGCGGTTCCGCTGCGATGGATTACCGTCGCCACTTGCGGGTTCGCTGTTGCTCGGCGCAATGGACGCAGGTGCGAACGTAGGGGATCGCTTTGAGCCGCTCTTTGATGATGACCGCCTTCGCGGGCGGCTTCCCTTCGGCGAGGCAACTTTCGCAGAGGCCGTAGGTTCCGGCGTCGATCTTTTTCAGAGCCAGCGAGATTTCGTCCAGAATCTCCTGCTCGTTCTCGACGAACCGGAGCGAGAAATCCTGCTCGTAGTTGTCGGTCCCCAGTTCGGCAATATGGGTCGGACTCTTCGAGTCGCCATCCCCATCGGCGCGGCGTAAGGCTCCGTCGGCCAATTGCTGGACGTCTCCGCGGAGACGTGTCTGGAGGACCAACAAAAGTGACTTAAACTCGCCCAGCTCAGTCTTTTTTAGCATTTGAGGAGACCCATTACGGCTGACCACGCGGGATGTCCGGAAACCGTCACCCCGCCTCGCGAGGCTGCCGTCCGAGCACCTTCCTCCCTGAGCAACTTCAGGCCGAAACCCGAACCGGCCACGTCCCTCGGCCGGTAAAAAGCGGCGGATTATCACTGGTTTTTCGCCGTTATCAAGCTGATAGCCGATGTCGTGCGAAAAAGTGAGCCAGTTTCCGCCAGGAGGCGAGCGATTCTCCGGATCGCTCCGAAGCTGCAACCAATAACCCTGCAAGCGAGTTACGCCGCTCGGCGAGCCGTTGCCACCGGCATCTGCTCGGAGATCAACTGCTGAGTGGCCAAGACTCCCAGAATCCGTTCGGCCACGGTCAGAGCTTCCAAGGCTACCGAGCCGGTCACGGTCGGAGTTGAGCCGGTTCGCACACACTCGACGAACTCCGCAATCTCCGCGGTCAGAGCGTCTTGCGGGGCGGGAATCTCCTGGTGGACTTCGATCAGCGAGCCGAAAACTTCCTGCTTGAGCTTCTCGATGTCCGCACCCGGCTGCCGAGCTTGCTCGACCGGTGACAGGCCGTGACGCAAGCGGTCCGATGGCGAGTAAGTCGTCAATTCCCGCGAGCCATAATCCACGTTCAAACATTGCGTCGCTGTCCAAACTGTGGCGGCACGGCGAGTCGTGGGATGAATCCGGCTGGCGGACAGATCGGCCAGGCAGCCGTTCTCGAAGATCAGCCGAACTTGTACGGCATCCTCATGTTCGCCCATCAAACGGATTCCGAACGCTTCGACTCGGCTGACCGGCGAATGGACCAGCGACAGGATCAAATCCAAGTCGTGGATCAGCATGTCGTGTACGACGCCGATGTCAGTCGATCGAAAGCTGAACGGGCTAAGCCGCTCGGACCGGATGTAGCGCGGTGCGTCACACTTCTCTCGCAGCGCTTGGAACGCGGGATTGAACCGCTCGACATGGCCGACTTGCAGGGTCGCCCCCGTTCGGTCGGCGAGCTGCACGAGCTGTCTGGCTTCGGCCAGGTCGGCGGCCAGCGGCTTCTCAACCAGCGAATGAATGCCGTTTTCGAGGAAGTCGGTCGCAACCCGAAAATGGAAGCCGGTCGGTACCGCGATGGTCACGGCATCCACGTCGTCGATGAGCACCCGATGATCCGCGACCCATTTCGTGTTCGCGGCCTCGGCCACCTTCTCGCCCTGAGCTTGGTTCGGGTCCGCAACGGCGATCAATTCGACCCCGGGAATCTGCGACACAATCCGCGCGTGATGCCGGCCAAGAGCGCCGACTCCAATGACGGCCATTCGTAATTGAGACATGCTTGCCATCCCCTGAATAAAACGAGGCTATGCCTCAAGCGCGTAGCCGAAGTCGTGAGACTTCGGTGAGTTGGTCGAAGACATCCGAAGTCTCACGACTTCGGCGACAAGTTATGCCGCTTTGCGTTGTTCGTGCGTATTGATCGACGGCATGTTGCGGAAGACTTCGCGGCCGCGTCCCATCTTGCCGGCGTTCGTCAGGTCGATGAAGTTCAGCAGCGTGTGCAGCTCAATGGAATGAATGTCTTCATTCTGTTTCGAGAAATACTCACGCACCTCGGAGACGGTTTTGTGTTCGCGGAACAGCAGCTTGTAAGCCTGCCGGATGATCCCGATCGAAGACTCGGACACACCGGCGCGCTTCATGCCGACGTTGTTCACGGTCTTGACCTCAAACTTGTCGCTGCCGGCAGCCATCATGAACGGGGGCACGTCCACCGTGCAGCGGCAGCCGCCGCTGATGAACGCCATCGTCCCCACCGATGCGAAGTGATGCACCACTGTGTTGCCGGAAATGATGGCTCGGTCGTGGACATGCACGTGACCACCCAGCAACACGCCGTTGACCAGCATCACGTTATTGCCCAGACAACAATTGTGTGCGACATGCGAGTTCGACATCAGCATGTTGTTGTGGCCGATACGAGTGCCGTGGTCTTCCTTCTCGGCTCCGCGGTTGACCGTCACCCCTTCACGGAAGACGTTGTCGTCGCCGATCTCCAGCCAGGTCGCGGATTCTTGATAGCTGTAATCCTGCGGCTCGCCCCCGATGACGCAATTCGTGAAGAAGCGGTTCCGTTCGCCGATCGTCGTGTGACCGATGACCGTGACGTTGTTGGCCAGACAGCAGCCGTTGCCGATCTTCACATGCGGGCCGATAACACAGAACGGACCGATCTCGATGTCGTCACCGAGTTCGGCATGAGGGTCCACGCAAGCAAGCGGGTGAATCGTGTTGGCCATGTGACATCCTTGTCGTAGTTCGTTTGGTCGTTGAACGGCAAAAAGTAGACCGGTCACTCCGTGACCGGAACCGTCGAGTCACGGAGTGACTCGTCTACTTTCTTAAACGGCTTCTGAACAAGTCGAGCTTTGATGGGTCAGTAGAATGTGTCGGACGAGGTCGTGATTGTGCCGGTGACCGGAGCGATACGCGTTGAAATAGCCGCGCAGGTCTGAACCGATCAGGGCAAAGTCACCGAGACAATCCAAAATTTTGTGACGCACCGGTTCATCGGGAGTGCGCAGTTCGTTGTCGATGACATTGCCGCTGGCGTCGAACACAAGCAAATCTTGAGAAGTCATCCGCAGGCCGTAGCCGGCAGCTCGAAGTGCGGTGACTTCAGATTCCAAGACAAACGTGCGTGCGAAGGCGATGTCGCGGACGAATGATTCTGGAGTAATCTCGGCCGTCAGATTTTGCGGCGGGATGGGAGAGCGGTCGCCGTAGTCGAGCTGATAAGTGATTGCGAGACCGCAGTGATTCATCGGCCGAGCGGAGACCTCGACCTCGGATTCGTCGGCGCTCACTTGCACCGGCATCCGCAACGAGATGACTTCGCGCAGATGGTCTTGCTCGACGCAGCCGGCTTCGATCAGCAGACGGCAGATCTCCAGGCACGAACCGTCAAAGCCAGGGACTTCCGGGCCGTTGAGTTCGATCAGACAGTTGTCGATTTGCAACCCGGCGAGGGCCGCCATGACGTGCTCGATCATCTCAACCTGAACGGAGTCGCGAGCGATCGTGGTCCGCCGCAGACTGGAGGCGACGAATTCGATCCGAGCCGGAATCGGCGCTGAACCAGCCACGTCCACTCGCTGAAACGCGATCCCATGATCCGCCGGAGCCGGAAGAAAACGCAGTCGGACGTCGGACCCTGTGAAGAGACCGACGCCCTGCGTTTCGACCGATTGCCGAAGAGTGCGTTGCGAGCGGAGCAGCATGTCGCGGACTTTCGCGCGAGAATCGACTACTTGTTCTGATTGGCGATGCGTGGCGTGCCAGTCGCCGGGCCACCGGTCTGCTTCAGAGAACGGTCGTAGGTCGAGTTCAGATACTTGATGACGCCGTCCGTCAAATCGTCTTCCGGGCGGTGGTAGACGATGACGCGGTTCATCACCAACTGCATCTTGTTCATGTCGTCGCCGTCGAACGTATCCGAGTTAAACCGCATGACCATCGTGTAGCCAAACCTGTCCGCGAACCGGCCGACGACTTCCATCGCTTCCAGATAGACGGTCTTGAGCAGTTCGGCTTCTTTGCGGATCAGATCGCGCTGCGAGTTCTTGCGGAACGATTCGAATTCACCCGCCATTTGCGTCTGCTTCTTTTCGAGCTGGATGAATTCGGCGCTGCCCGTTTTGAACTGCTTCATCTCTTCGATGATCTTCTGGATTTGGGCAGACTGTTTCTTGGCGCTCTCTTCGCTGACGGAGAACTCCGCCTTCCAGTCCTCTTTGAGCGCCTCGATCTTCTTGTATTCCTTGAAGACGCGGCCCATGTCGATGAGGGCGATCTTGTGCGGCGGATCGGCGGCGGGAGCGGCTGCCGCAGCAGCAGAGGTCGCCTTCTTGGTTCCGCCCGTCGCCGGGTTCTGCCCGTAGGCGTTGACGAACACGCTGGCCAAGCAGGCCAACACAGCAGATGAAATCAGAAGTTTTCTCACGGCAAATGCACTCCTTTGCGGGCCGAGACGAATGATCGGGGTTGGTGATCCGAGATCCGCAGAAGCGGATTCGGTCACAGCTCTCGGTTGCGGATCGCGTTAAGCCAACGCGGTCCTGGCCAAGGGCGGCGTATTCTGCACACCTCCGGAATTGCGTCAATACGAGTCTGCGCGCCTTGGACGCACGATGCTCTTTGCGCGCGAGCCGGGGTCAGGTGTTCTGATTTCTGTTTTGGCTGTGGAATTGCCGTCGATGGTCATGGCCTGACAATTTTTCAATCCACACTTGGTTCCGATTACGACGCCAAAACAGAAATCAGAACACCTGACCCCTCGCCGGTTCTGCGCGTCTAAACGCGGACGAATACGCCGCCCTCTTCGATCCTGACCTCAAACGATGTCTGGCAGATGCGCGGATTCAAACAGTGGTTTCCATTGGCGACTTGAAACTGCCAGCCATGCCACGGGCAAGTCACGACTCCATCCTTGAACTTTCCTTTGGCGAGCGGGCCGCCCTGATGCGCACAGATTCCGTCGATCGCATGAAACTGACCAGCGTCGTTAAACAGCGCGACGATCCGTCCGCCGACCGTGAATTCCTGGCTGCTGCCCGGCGGCACATCGTCCACTCCCGTGAGTACGTACCATTTGGCGGCTTGGTCTGACATCAGATGATCCCCAGAGTTATCGGAAGCGAACCGCTGCGGCTATTCTTCGCCGAACGTAGCTTAGCAGTTTCCTTCCTGCACTTAGCGGCCTCAACCCTCATGCAAGTCCTTGGTCTCGACATTGGCGGAGCGAACATCAAAGCGGCGACCGACACCGCCGAGGCGTTGTCAGTCCCATTAGAAATCTGGCGCTCGCCGGATCGGCTGGTCGATACGTTGGTGCCGATCATGGATCGGTTCTCGGCCGCCGAGATCTTAGCCGTCACGATGACCGCCGAGTTGGCCGACTGTTTTGCCACCAAAGCCGATGGTATCGACCGAGTTTTGAGAACCGTGGAAGTCGTCGCTGGCAAACGGCCGATTCGCGTGTGGCAAACATCGGGCGAGTTTGCTTCCACGCAAGAAGCGAGAGACGAATCGCGACTGACGGCCGCAGCAAACTGGCACGCGCTCGCGACGTTCGTGGGCCGACTGACTCCGCGCGGTTCGGCCATGCTCATCGACATCGGCTCGACGACCACCGATCTGATTCCGTTGTTGGATGGACTACCAAATCCGACTGGCCACACCGACATCAAACGCCTGCAATCAGGCGAGTTGGTTTACTGCGGAGTGCGTCGCACGCCGTTATGTGCGTTGACGGAATGCGTGCCGCTGGGCAATGCGAGTTGTGCGGTCGCGGCCGAACTGTTTGCGACGATCTTTGACGTTTATCTGTCGTTGGGTGACATCCCCGAGAACTCGGCCGACTGTCTGACGGCAAATGGCCGACCGGCCACGATCGCCGCCGCACATGATCGGCTCGCGCGGTCGATCGGCGGAGACGTTTCGGAAATCACGCTCGCCGAGACACACCGCATCGCGGAACACATTGCGGAGAAGCAACTCCGCCGATTGTGCGATGCCGCGGAAGTCATCGCTGCGCGGATGTCCGGCCCGTGCGACAACGTGCTGATCTCAGGCAGCGGAGCCTTTTTAGCTCGGCGCGTCGCAGCCCACACGCCGCGACTGCAAAACGCGACGATCACCGCGCTCCCGGAACTGTTCGGTCCGAGCGTCTCCGATGCGGCGTGTGCGTTCGCCGTCGCGAAGCTCGCGGCGGAACGTGAGCTGAAGTTCTTTGGCGCGTCACGTTGAGTGAGTGCGCCCCATTCGCTGTCTCTCTAAATTCGCTGTCGCCTCTGCGACTTGACGGAGAGATCGACAGCGAAGTTAGAGAGACAGCGAATGGGACGCCTGCGGAACCGCAGGGTGAAAGACTCACGCTTGCGCGACGCGCGAGCGAGGGGCTTTCGCTGCCGTTCCTCGCTTGCGCGTCGGGTTGGTGTTGCCAAACACCGCTCGCAAAAATGCCGATGCTTGGCGTGTGATTCCGGGTTGGGAACTTTCACGCGGGCCCGCCACGTTGAGTACTCGAATCGAATTCGCGGTCATCCAATCGTGGACCTGCTGCTCAATCGCGTGGCGCAGATCGACCACCAGGCAGGGACGTCGATAACGCTCGACGAACGTCTTGGTCAGCGCGGTTCCGCCGCGCAATGGTCCGCGTGAGAGAATCAATGTGCCGTCCGAATCCTTGACGTTCAGAGCCGTCCGTTCGGCGTAGTTGGTGGTCGGCGATTCTTGCAGCGGGTATTTCACCGGGAGCGGTCCGTCTTCGGCGCGACGTCCTTTCGGACACCAACCGCCGCAGGGGATGCTCAACTCCAAAGCCACATCCAAGGCCGCGCGATCCACTCCGGTCTGTCCGCCAGAGACGACCTTCTCCAGTCGCCATGCTGTGCCCGTCCCTGCTGCCATCCCTGAGCTCCGACTTTGAGAACGGCTATTCGGACTCTCGGCCGAACGCCAGCCGCAACTGCGGGTCTTTCTGAGCCTGCCATTCCTTGAACAACATGCTGGGCTGGATGTCGCTGTTGTTTTGATATTTGTCGCTGTGGTACTCGGTGATGTCGCCCACGATCTGGTGATAGAAAATCTGGCAGATCGGCACGCCCGGGTAAATTCGGACGGGCTGAATCGCGTACATCTCCAGCGTCCAATAGCCGCAGAAGCCGACGTCGCCGAAACCGGCCGTCACATGCACGAACAAGCCCAGGCGGCCGACGGAACTGCGGCCTTCCAGCATGGGCACGAGATTGTGCGTCTCGGTCCGCTCCATCGTGCGTGCCAGATAAAGCTGATTCGGATTCAGGACGAAGCCATCCTCGGGCATCGTGTAGCGGCGAAAGCGATTCGGCCGCCGCATGTCGAGCACGATCTCTTCATAGACCAAGAGCTCGTTGTGCAGGCGCAGGTTGTAGCTATTCGCGTTGAGCAACCGTTCGTCGAACGGCTCAATCACGATATTGTCGCCAAGCTGGGCTTTGATCTCGTTGCCGGAGAGGATCATCGGAAGGCCCGGAGCTGTAGAGGACGTGATCGCTGACAGCGGCGGGAAGGTATTGGGTCGCGTGGCGGGAGGCAAACGAGCGGTGGGCAGAATTGGCCAGGCCATTCACGACGTTGTGCGGGAATGAAAAATGAGAAATGGAAAATGAAAAATGCAAATTGGTGGCGTCCTCATTTTGCACTTTTCATTTTCCATTTCTCATTTTCCATTCCTTCGGTCGATGCGGCCCTAAACGCAACATTCCTCGTCACGTCTTGCTGTTCCCAATCGGACCCAGCGCCTTGATCTCCAGGATATCCACGTTGCGGCCGCCGACGCTGTACCGCAGTTCGACTTCCTGTTGAAGCTGCCCCAGATCGACTCCGTCGGTCAGAAACACGCACTCTTTGCGAGAGGTATGGTTCGGGCTATCCGATCCAGTCAGGAAACTGACCAGCCACGCGTGAACTTCGGCCCCTTTGCCCTTCATGATTTCAGCCCTTCCAACAACGAGGATTGTTGACCTTCATGCTCCCAGCGACTGCGGCCGCGCGAGCCGTGACAAGTTCGGCACCACCAAGACTTCCGAGTCTGATTGAAACGTTCCCAAGATCGCGGCCGAGTCCAGCCCTGTCGGCGTCGGACAGGGCAGATGCGGCAGCGGCAGGCGTCTGGCCTTCATCGACTGAGACGTCAGCAGCACGATGAACTCACGGCCGTGGCGAACGATCATCATTCGCGAGGTCGTCGCCGCGTCGACCACACCCAAGCTCCGGCTCAACTGAAGAACCGGCAACGGCTGTTCGCGCCACATGACAAATCCAGCGACGTGAGACGGAGCCAGCGGGACAGGAATGATCGGCAGCGGTTCCAGAATCTCCACGACCTGCGCGACGCTCAGGCCGCACAACAATTCGTGTCCATCGACGCGTGTGTTCGCCAGCGGGAAGAGCACGATGCGATCCGAGTTCGTCCCACCACTTTTGGCGAGCGGGGTCCGCCGCGGCGGATCAGCCCCCCGGTTCAGGGAACGCTCAGTGCCAGGCGAATTCACCGGGGGGCTGACGCCGCCCCGCTCGCCAGAACACGTTGAGGTCAGCGGCACCGCATCGCGATGCAGTCGTTCCGGCGACAGCAACAAGCTCATCGAGTCCACTTCTCCCGGCTGACGAAACAGCACGACCGATTGGAAGAGTCGCCGCGCGGGATCATTCAGCAGTTCCGGGCATTCTCGAAAGTGCTCAACCGGGA
>CAMDDX010000037.1 GCA_945893075.1 Planctomyces sp. SH-PL62
CGTGGGGCAGGTTTTCAACCTGCCCGTGAAAGACGGAACCATGCGGGACGGGCAGGTTGAAAACCTGCCCCACGACGATGTGTTCGCTCGCTGCCGCGCGAAGCTATTCGCGGCCCGTTCGCAGCGGATCGCTCCGGCCCGGGATGACAAAGTGCTCGTCAGTTGGAACGGCTTGATGATCGCCGCGATGTCGCAGGCTGCGGCGATTTTGGGAGAACCGCGTTACGCCGCGGCGGCACGCGCGGCGGCCGACTTCATCCTGAGCAACATGCGTGACGCTGACGGACGATTGCTGCACGCCTTCAAAGATGGCCGAGCACGCTTCAATGCGTATCTCGATGACTACGCCTGTCTCATCGACGGGCTGATCGACCTTTACCAAGCGACGTTCGAGCCACGTTGGTTGGAGATCGCCCTCGAACTTGCGGACCAGATGCTCGCGCGGTTTGACGACTCGCAGGGAGGCGGATTCTTTTACACGTCCACCGACCACGAGCAACTCGTCGCGCGGTTGAAGGACACGCAGGACAACGCGACGCCGTCGGGCAACGGCATGGCGGCATACGCGCTCGCGCGGCTGGGTACGCTCGCCGGTCAGCCACAACTTCTGGGCAAGGCGTATGCGACGCTCGAAGCGATGTCCGGTCAACTCGACAAATTCGCGCTGGCCAGCGGGCAATCGCTCTTGGCTCTCGATTTCGTTTTTGGACCAACCCACGAAATCGTGCTGACGGATTCCAAACTCGAAAATGCCGCCGAGGGGAACGCCGCGTTGCGGGAACTGCATGGGCGATTTTGGCCGAACAAAGTGGTGTCACGCCGCCCACATGTCACGGAGGACGCGGCATTACCCAAAGTGTTGCAGAGTCTCTTGGCGGGCAAGGAACCGGCGGCGACTGAACTGACGGTGTTCGTCTGCGAGAGAGGTGCCTGCCAAGCACCGCTGACCGGCTTACCGGCGTGGCGCGACTTTTTGGAACACGATCGACCGTTCTCGGTCAAGCCACCCGCGTCCGTCAGATGATGGACACGTTGAGTCCCTCGTTCAGACCCGTGAAGGGGGCATCGGACAAGACCTCCACTCGCATCGGAGCATGAATGCGGTAACGCACTCCGCGCCACAGGAGCGTGCGCCGAAATAGCACGCTCACCGAACTGTAGCCATACACCAGATGCGCCAGCGGCATCATCCAGAGCACCGACCAACCGAGGCTGGCCACCGTTTGCTTCTGCAGCCGCAGCAATCGTTGAGCGAGATATTCGATCCACAGAACCAGGCCCATCATGTTGAGCAGATAGCCCGCCAACCCCACCAGCAGCATCGTGGCCGAGGCCGTTTGTCCCAGGCTCCAATAGATGGGCGGCCCCACCAGGTGCGCCACCGTCAACAGCGAGACCGCCACATTAAAATAGCCGACCTGCCGTGCGTTCCGATGGTACAGCCAAACCTGCAAGCACTGTCGCAACGCCCAATCCCACAACTTAGCGAGTGGAACTTCCTCGCGATTGACCATCAGCAACTGGGGCACGCAATGGATTCGCTGTCCCGCCTGGTGAAACAGCTCGCGCAGGATGACGTCGTCATTGAACGACCGCGACCAATTGTCCGTGACGCGGTGTTGCTCCACGTCGGCACGACGCATCGCCATTGAACCGCCCCAGGGAATCTCAAAATTGAACATCTGGATGACGGCCCCGGCATTCCACACGACGCGGACCTTGGTGCCCCACCGTTCTCCGCTCGGCTCGAACCAACGGTTGCCCGTCGAGAGGCCCACGCCGGAATCCGCCAACGGCGAGACCAGTTCGCGGAGCCAGTTCTGCAACGGAGTCACGTCTGAGTCGGCCAAAGCGATGACCTCGAAGGACGCATCAAGATCCTCGATCGCCTGAACCAGCGAACTGCACTTCAGGCTGCAGGTCTTGCGACGATCCCGCAGGACCGACATTCGCAACCGCTCCGAACCAAACTTTTGTTGCCAGGCATTCAAAGAAGCCCACGCCGGATCATTTACCGAATCGACAACCACATGGACGACGTAGTCCGAGTAGTCTTGATTGAGCAAGCCGCGCAGGCACTCATCCAACAGAGGATCGTAACCGCGAACACACAAGATGATCGCCGTTCGCGGTGTCCAGGTGGCGTCGCCCACGGCTGACTTTTCGCGGCGAAACGTGCTTCGCAAACTGCGCTGATAACGGAACACGAATCCAATTTGAATCCAACCACACACCAGCAGCGACACTGCCAGCCCCACCGCGACCATCGACATAACCGGCTCCCGACACAGAAGGCGAAAGCGAATCAGTACGCTTTCAAGGAACCTCCGTGTTTCGGATAGAGATCCGTCCTCGGAGTATTTTCAACAAGTGGCCCGTAATCTCAAGCGTAGAGCCGACGATGACCTTCTCTTCGGCTCGCATGTGCGAAACTCTTTGGGAATTTGCCCCCTTCATCAGGCCGCGAGTGAAATTGACCTCTCCCTCATCACCGCGAGTGGATATTCGCCACTCATCTGGGAACAATCCCGCCCCAATTGCGAACCGCGTTCGCGGTCCATTTAACTGTCAGTTCGGCCGACATCTCTTGCACGACAACTGAGGAATTCATTCATGTCCCAACCCGTGGCGACCACTTCATCGGAACGGCTTTCGGAAAATGACGTCCAGGCGATTGATCAACTGCGGGAGGTTTACGCGAAGCTGCGGAAAGAGCTCGGCCGAGTGATTGTCGGACAGCACGACACGATCGAGCGTCTGGCGATTTGCCTGTTCGCTCGCGGGCACGGCTTGCTGATGGGGGTGCCGGGGCTGGCCAAGACGCTGCTGGTCAGCAAGCTGGCCGAGACCATGTCGCTGAAGTTCAGCCGCATCCAATTCACTCCCGACTTGATGCCGATGGACATCACCGGCACCGACATCCTGCAAGACACGGCGGGGGGCAAACGCGACTTTGAATTCGTGCATGGGCCGATCTTCGCGAACATCGTGCTGGCGGATGAGATCAATCGCGCTCCGCCGAAAACGCAGGCCGCGATGCTCGAAGCGATGCAAGAGCGCAAGGTCACAGTCATCGGCAAAGCGTTCACGCTGGAGGCTCCGTTTCTCGTGCTGGCCACGCAGAATCCCGTCGAGCAGGAAGGGACTTACCCTTTGCCCGAAGCGCAGCTCGACCGGTTCATGTTCTTGATCGAGCTCGACTATCCGTCGGAAGAAGAAGAGGTGCGGATCGCTCGCACAACGACCGGCGATGACTTGCCGGAGTTGACTCATCTGCTGCACGCGGAAGACATCATCCGTCATCAACATCTCGTGCGGCGTGTGCCGGTGCCGGATCACATCTATCAATTCGCGGCGCGTCTGGTGCGGAAGACTCGGCCGAACGGCGCGACCGCGCCGGGTTGGCTCAAGCCGCTGGTCGCTTGGGGTGCTGGGCCGCGAGCGGTGCAGAATCTGATCCTCGGCGCGAAGGCTCGCGCGGCGTTGATGGGCAGTTACATGGTTCGGCTGGAAGACATTCAAGAGGTCGCCTCGCCCGTGCTGACCCATCGCATCATTACGACTTTCGCCGCGCAGGCCGAAGGGGTCGACGCCAAGAAGATCGTGCGGCGGCTGATCGAAGAGACGAACGCCGAGGGATAATTTGGCAATGTCGGGATGAATCGTCTCACTTCCACGAATTGAGGAATGGTCATGTTTCGCCGTGTGTTGCTCGTCGCGTTGGCTGGCATGCTGAGTTGGTCGGCTTGGGCGGATGAACCCAAGGTGGACTACGCGAAACGTGTCACTGAAGCATTGGCTTGGGCGGATAAGAATCAGGACCAGAAGTTGTCGCTCGACGAATTCTTGACGTTGAACACCGCGAAGCCGGAAATCGCCAAGCGGGACTTCAAGCTGTTCGATCTGGATGCGGACGGATTTCTCTCGCAGGACGAATTCGCGACGCTGCCAACGGTCGTCCCTGCCGAGCACCGCGGCAAGTTGCCCGATCCCATGCTGGAGTTACTCGCGAAGTCCGTGGCCGCGATGGATGTCTCGTTCGACAATTGGGATCAGAAGCCCGATGTGGAAATCGACGCGAACCAATTCATCGCGGCCTTCGCACGGACCTTTTCCGGTGGGGCTCGGCCGACGGTCGCGGAAGCGGATTTGGACCGCAATCGAAAAATCAGTCGCGATGAGGCTCGGCGATTTTTGGAGATTCAGTTAGGCATCCGCCGGAGTGACGGGAAGCTTCTGCGTGAACCGGCTGGTCGCGTCAACAATTTCATGCTGTTCCAGTACATCGACCTGAACCGCAACGACCTTCTTGAACGGTCGGAGTTCCTCGAACGATCCTTCGCGGGAGCCAAGGTGGCCGAGGAATTCGACAAGGCCAACACCAACGGGGATGAAGGGCTGTGGTTCAATGAGTGGTGTCTCATCCCACATCGCGCGTGGACCGATCCGGTGGACGAATTTCGGCAGTTGGACACGAATCTGGATGGGCTCGTCGATCTGCACGAGCTGATGGCGGGGACGCCCGATTGGAAAAAGAAGCTCGCCGCCAGCGTGTTCCCCGGTTTCGATGACAACGGGGACCGTGTACTCACGCTGGCCGAGTACCGGATGACGATGCAAGCCAACATGGTCGTCCCCTGGCACAACCCGATCACCGATCCGGATGGCGACGGCGGGCTGACGTTTGCCGAATTCAAATTCGATCAGTTTGAGTTTCCGCTCTTGCGTTGGGTCAACTTTCAAAAGCTGGACGTGAATCACGACGGCGTCTTGGACACGAACGAGTTCTCGTTCAGCACGAAGACTCAGGACGAGTTCTTCGTGATGAACGCCGACGGCACGGGTTGGCGGTCGCTGTTTCAGTTCAAGGGGTATCCGGCCTGCGGTTCGCCGGCGGTTTCCCCCGACGGAAAGCAGATCGCGTTCGACGCCTGGCCGGTCAAGCAACAGGGGAGCTCAGCGGTGTTCGTAATGAGCATCGACGGCGGCAATCCTCGCCAAATCGAATCGGGCATGATGCCGACCTGGTCGAAGGACGGCCGGAACTTGGCCTGTTCGCGAGGTGCTCCGCAATACGGCGTGTGGATCATGCAGCTCGAAGGGGATCTGCACAAACACGTTTGCGCCGGCTGGGGAGCCCAATGGTCGCCGGATGGGAAGAAGATCGCTTTCACGGATGGCACCGCTCTCAAATCGTATGACGTCGAGACCACAGAAACCGTCACGCACTTGGACGGGCCGTTCAATCAAATTTACTGGAACATGACTTGGTCTTCCGACAGCCGGCGGCTGTGCTTCAAAGGGACGACGCCGGAGGGCCTGCTGCAAGTCGCCACCGTGAAGATGTCGGGAACCGCTCCCGAGCTGAAGGTGCATCACTCCGGCAAGGTGCAGGTGAATGCCGACTTCGCCTGGCATCCGCAAGGGGACCGCATCATCTTCGCGATGACCTGCACCGAGCGGGCTCGCGTGCAGTTGTACGAATTCAACCCGGACAAGAACGATCCTCCGCAGCTTGTGCCGGGCCAGGACAAAACTCGCAACAACACCGATGCCTGCTGGACTCCAGACGGCAAGCGGCTGATCGTGGTCAGCGGCGATTATTGAGAGCGTGATGATGAGACCGATCGAGATTCGCAAATCGAAATGGCTGGCGTGCGGCGTCGCGCTGACGCTGTTGGTCGCTGTCGGCGGCGCATTCGCTGACGACGAAGTGCGAGTCATGCCGGTCGCGGTGGTCGAGAAGTTTGTGAAGCTCGACCGGAACAGCGACAAGAAGCTTTCGTTGGAAGAGTTCCAGGGGTCCGTCGCCAAAGAACAAGCCGCCGTCGCGATACGGGACTTTCAATTGTTCGACTTGGATGCCGACGGACTGCTTTCGGTGGAAGAATTCTGGAGCGTCCCGACGGTCATTGCTCCAGAACAACGCGGGCCGCTCCCCGATCCGATGACGGGGCTGGTCGATCAATTCGTCGCCGTGATGGATAAGTTCTTCGACGACTGGGAGAAGGACGTCGATCGAACGATCCCAACGAATCGGTTTGTCTCGGAGTTCGGGGAGACAATCCAGGAGCCGATCACTCAGCAAATGCAATTTGAGTCCGATCCGAATCGAGATGGCCAAGTCACTCGCAAGGAGGCTCGGCGGTTTGTCGAGATTCAGTTCGGCATGCGCCGCGGCGATGGCAAGCTGCTCCGCGAACCGTGTGGCCGAGTCGTTCAATTCATCCAATTTAAGAACGCCGATCGAAACCGCGACGACCGAGTCGATCGCAACGAATTCATCAACCATTCGTATTCCGGGACCAAGGCGGAAGAGATCTTCGTCAGCGGCGACACGAACAAAGACGAGTTCATCTCGTGGGACGAGTGGTGCAAGATCCCCGGTCGCATTGATGACCCGATCAATGAATTTCGCCGGCTCGACACCAACTTGGATGGCAAGCTCAACTTGATCGAACTGATGGCGGGGACTCCCGACTGGATCAAGGTCTCGGCGACGTCGGCGTTCCCTGGATTCGATTTCGATCACGATGGCGAGCTGTCGCTCAGTGAGTATCGCCTGACGATGCGTGCCAACCCGGTTGCCGGTTGGGCCAGTGTGCTGGTGGATGTGGACGGCGACGAACAAATCTCACGCGCGGAATTCGTTTACGACCGAGCGGTCCCGCTGCTGCGATTTGTCTATTTCAAAATCCTGGACACGAACGGCGATGGCGTGCTCGACACGCAGGAATTCAAGTTCAAGCTAAAAATCCGCCGGGCGGCTTATGCGCTGAACGCCGACGGAACCGGGTGGCAACGCCTGTTCGACGTGAAGGAGTATCCTCAATTCGGTTCACCAGCCGTCTCACCCGACGGCAAGCGAATCGCGTTTGATGGGCACCGCGCAAAGGAGGGTCTCGGCAGCCAGGTGATGATGCTCGCCGACCTCGATGGCCAGAATCTGGAAGTGCTCGGCCCCGGCATGATGCCCAACTGGAACAAGGATGGCACCGAGTTGGTCTACTCGCACGGCGGCATCCAAATCATGAACCTCGCCAGCAAGGAGTCGCGGCAGATCGGAAAGGGATGGGGTGGGCAATGGTCTACGGATGGCAAGCGAATCCTCTTTTATGACGGGCTGAGGATCATGCTTCACGACTTGGCAACTCAGGAAACCAAGTCGGTCTACAACGCTGCGGTCCGCGAATACCAACAGCTCTACTGGAATATGACCTGGTCTCCCGACAGCCAGCGAATCATGTTCAAGGCAATGAATAAGACCGGCCAGCAAGAGATCGCCACTGTCTTCGCCGATCCCGCTCAGCCCCGAATGAAAGTGCATTACACCGGCACGAGCATCACAGAAGACTTCGCCTGGCACCCCGACGGCAAGCGAGTCGCCTTCGGCATGCTCTCCCCCGAGCGAAAGCTCTATCAGATTTACGAGATCAATCCCGACGTCGACGGGCCACCGACGCTGGTTCCTGGCCAAGACCCCAACTCCAACAACACCAACCTCTGCTGGATGCCTGATGGCAAACGAGCGGTCATCATCACGGGGGATTTCTGATGTTCGCCGATCGTCAACCTCGCAGCTTCTTGGACACCGGCGCGTTGTCGCGCTTGGCGGCGGTGCCGCTGTGTGCTCGGCGGCCGATGCTGGGTGGCGTGTCGGGGCGGCACACGAGCCCGCATCGCGGGGCCAGCGTTGAATTCGCCGAGTATCGAAAATACGTCCCCGGCGATGACCTGCGGCGGCTCGATTGGCGAGCCTACGGACGCTCCGATCGCTTCTACGTCAAAGAGTTCGAGGCGGACACGAACCTGCGATTGTGCGTCGTGCTCGATACGAGCGGCTCGATGGACTTCGGTTCGACCGGCGTCACGAAGATCGAATACGCCCGCAAGCTGGCCGGATCGCTGGCCTACTTAGCCTCGCAACAGGGAGACGCGGTCGGGCTGTCGTGCGTCGCGAATGGAATCGTCCGCAACATTCCGCCGAAACGGAGTCCGGCCCACTTAATGAACGTCTTTGAGATCCTCGAACAAGCGGAACCCAACGGCGAGACGCAACTTGTTCCGGTGCTGCACGAACTCGCCGAGACGATCCGCCAGCGGGCGTTGATCGTCGTGCTGTCCGACTTCTTCGTGGAACCAGATCTGCTGCGCGGTTGCTTCCAGCATCTGCACTTCCGCAAACACGATGTCGCACTGTTTCAGTTGCTCGATCCGCAGGAACTGAGTTTTAGTTTTCGGCGTCCGATGCGGTTCATCGACATGGAAGGTGGCCCGGCCATCTTCGCCGAACCCAACGAGATCGCCGATCGTTATCAAAAGGCGTTGAAGCAATACCTCGCCGGTCTGAAGCAAGTCGTGCTGGAGTCCGCAATGGATTTTCACCAAGTCAGCCTCGATGAAAACTTCGAGCAAGTGCTGATGCGCTTCCTCGTCGGCCGCACGCGGACGAAGGGGGTGCGATGAGCTTCCTCCAACCACTTCTGCTCGCCGGGCTGCCGCTAATTTCGTTGCCGATTTTGATTCACCTCATTAACCAGCGCCGGTTTCAGACGATCCGCTGGGGGGCGATGATGTTTTTGCTCGCGGCGAATCGGATGTCGCGCGGGTACGCGAAACTGCGGCAGTGGTTGATCCTGCTGTTCCGCACGTTGGCGATTGCCGGCTTGATCGTCGGCGTCGCTCGGCCGCTGGCGAGCGGTTGGCTCGGCCTGACTGCCGGAGGCCGTCCGGATACGACGATCATTTTGCTCGACCGTTCGCCGAGTATGAGACAACAAGGCGAGGGACAAGTCGGTACGAAGCTCGACACGGGCCGGCATCAATTGGCTCGGTCGCTGAGTATGCTTGGTTCAGCCAAATGGGTGTTGATTGAGAGCACGACAAACACCGCACGCGAAATCGAATCGCCCGATGAGCTGATGAATCTGTCCGCGACGGAACCGGCCAGTGCCTCCGCCGATCTGCCGGCGATGCTGCAAGCAGCTCACGATTACATTCAGGCGAACAAATCGGGCCGCACGGAAATTTGGATCTGCTCGGACATCCGCGCGAACGACTGGAATGCCGAGAGCGGTCGCTGGGCGACGTTGCGCGATGCGTTTCTGGAGCTGACTCAAGGCGTCCGGTTTCACTTGCTCGCTTATGCGCAGCCAGCGGCAGGCAACATGTCGCTACGAGTTACGAATGTCCGACGACAACAGAGCAGCGATGGTGCCGAGTTGCTCGTGTCGCTCAGGCTGACACGCGAAGGTGTCGGGGACGATGCCGAAAAAGCTTCGATACCGATCTCGTTTGAAATCGAAGGGGCACGCTCGGAAGTCACAGTCGAGATGTCCGGTTCGCGGTTCGAGTTGAAGGATCATCGCATTCCGATTGAACGGCAGAAGGATCGCGGTTGGGGAAAAGTCTCGATCCCGGCGGATGCGAACTCGGCGGACAACGATTTCTATTTTGTGTTCGATCAACCGGCAGTCCGGCAGACGATCATCGTGGCCGATGACGCGAATGCCGCACGGCCGCTGCAACTGTCGGCGGCGATCGCGCCCGATCCGGCGCTGAAACTCGCGGCGGAGGTGCTCACGGTCGATCAACTGCCGACCGTCGAGTGGGATCAAGTCTCGCTCGTGCTGTGGCAGGCTCCGTTGCCGGACGGTCCAGCGGCGGACGCGATTCAAGCCTTCGTGGATCGCGGCGGGCAAGTCGTCTTCTTTCCGACTCAGGGTGTGGCTAGCACGGCGTTCGCCGGCGCATCGTGGCAGTCGTGGATCGAATCGCCGGATGGCATCGCGATCGAAACGTGGCGCGGCGATCAAGACTTGCTCGCGCACACGCAAAGCGGCGCGGCGCTGCCGGTCGGGCAATTGCAGGTCCGCAAACATTGTGGCCTGTCGGGCGAGCACATTCCGCTCGCGACGTTGAAAGGTGGCGCACCGTTGCTCGCGCGGGTGACGACGAATCGCGGCGGTGTCTATTTCTGTGCGACGACTCCGGCGATGAGCGATTCGTCGTTGGCGGAGAACGGAGTTGTGTTGTACGTGCTGGTGCAACGAGCGCTCGCACTAGGCGCGGCGGTGCTCGGCAATACTCGGCAACTGATTTCAGGGGATGTGTCCGGCGAGCAACCAACGGCATGGCAGCAAGTCGCCGGCCCGCCCGAAGCACTCTCGACAGAGTTCGCGTTTCATGGCGGAGTCTATTCGGCGGGTGAGCGATTGCTGGCGCTCAACCGCGCGAGTGCCGAGGATCAGGCGGTGGTGCTGGCCGATGGGCGAGTCGCCGAGTTGTTTCAAGGACTCGACTTCGCTCGCGTTGATGACAAAGCTGGCAACCTCGCCGCGTTGATTCAAGAGATTTGGCGTCTGTTCCTCGTCGCGATGATCATCGCGTTGATCGTCGAGGCGGCGCTGTGTCTTCCGAGGAAAGCAGTTCAGGTCGCACCGACGACTTGAAAAAGTGAGATAACGGCTTTCGGCCATCGGCTCACGGCGTTCGGCCGAATGCCGAATGCCGAATGCCGAATGCCGAATGCCGATGGCCGTTATTACAACCTGATTGATTCACGATGAATTCCACCCGCTCACTTACGTTCTTATGGACTCCCGGCTCGCTGGCCATGTCGGTGCTCGCGGTGTTGGTCGCGGCCGGATTCTGCTGGGCGGCGTGGCGGCGATCCGGTTATCGGCCGTCGTTTGGAATGCTCGAAGTCTTGCGGTTGGTGATCGTCGCGCTGGCGGCGGTGATGTTCAATCAGCCGGAATGGGTCGAGGAATTTCGGCCCGATGAAAAACCGTCGATCGCCGTGCTGTGGGATGACTCGACGAGTATGGGGACAAAGGACGTCTCGCCGAGCAGTTCGCCGGGAACGCCGAACTCGACGCTGATGGCTCGCAAGGAAGCGATTGTCGGAATGATCGAACCCTCGGCCTGGGTGAAGTTGACCGAGCGGATGAACGTCGTCATTCAGCCGTTCGCATCGCCGCAGCCGGGACACGGCACCGATCTGCATGAGCCGCTCGCGCAGGCTCCGGAGAAGTTCAAGAACTTGCTGGGGGTCGTGCTGATCTCGGACGGTGATTGGAACGAAGGTCCGCCGCCTGTGCAGGCCGCCTCACGGTTGAGATTGAAGGGAGTGCCGGTCTTCACGGTGCCGGTGGGGAGTCCGACTCGGCTGCCGGATTTGGAATTGCTGAGCCTCGACGCACCGACGTTCGGCATCGCCGGGAAGTCGGTGCGGATTCCGTTCGCGATTGAAAGTTCGCTGCCGCGCGAGACGACGACGACCGTGTCGCTCAAGACGTCCGACGGCGACGAGGTCACGAAGGAGGTCCGCATCGCCGCGATGGGACGGACCAGCGAGTGGGTCATCTGGAAACCGAAGACAACCGGCGACTTCACGCTGACGCTCGACGTCCCCAAGCACAGCGACGAGACGCTGATCGACAACAACAAGCTGACCGCTCCGATCGTCATCCGCGAAGAGAAACTGAAAGTGCTGGTCGTCGAATCGTATCCGCGCTGGGAGTACCGCTATCTCCGCAACGCGCTGTCGCGCGATCCGGGGGTCGAGGTCTCCTGCCTGCTGTTTCATCCGGGGCTGAGCAAAGTCGGCGGCGGCAACAAGGACTACATCAAACAGTTTCCGAGCGGCCTCGATGAGCTGTCGAAATTCGACGTCGTGTTCTTGGGAGACGTCGGACTCGAAGGGGGGCAACTCACTGAGGAACAATGCCGGTTGCTCAAAGGCTTGGTGGAACATCAGGCGAGCGGACTCGTCTTCATGCCAGGCATGCAGGGGCGGCAGTTCAGTTTGATCGACACGGAGTTGGAGCATCTCAGTCCGGTCATCCTCGACGAGGGCCAGCCAAGCGGCTGGGGTTCGCGCACGCCGGGACACTTTGAATTGACCGAACTCGGACGCCGCAGTTTGCTCACGAAACTGGCCGACACGACGGACGACAACATGGAAGTCTGGGAAGACCTCCCCGGCTTCCAGTGGTACGCGCCGGTCGTCAAAGCAAAACCCGGCAGCGAAGTGCTCGCCGTTCACAAAGACATCACCAATGAACACGGCCGCTTGCCGCTGCTGGTGACTCGCACGTTTGGAGCGGGCAAGGTGTTGTTCATGGGAACCGACGGCGCGTGGCGCTGGCGCAAAGGAGTCGAAGACAAATACCACTATCGCTTCTGGGGGCAGGTCGTGCGTTGGATGGCGTACCAACGAAACATGGCCAAAGGCGAAACGATGCGGCTGTATTACTCCCCCGATCAGCCGCAGATGCGACAAACTCTGGCTCTGCACGCGAACGTGATGGAACGGAGCGGCGAACCGCTCGCGAAGGGTGACGTGACAGCGCGCATCGTGGCTCCGTCCGGCAAGACTGAGACTGTGCGATTTACCTCTGCCGGCGAAGAGTGGGGCGTCTTCGACAGCCGCTTTACCGCCGAAGAGCCGGGCAAGCACGAGGTCACACTGCTCTGCAAACAAACGAACTCGACGCTGGAAACCTCGTTCTTCGTGCAGGGCGTCGCCGCCGAACGAATCGGCAAACCGGCTCGGCCAGAGGTCTTGGAAGAGATCGCCCGCGTGACGCGCGGTAAAGTTATCGAACCGACGAAACTCAACGACATCGTGCAATCCCTCGCCAATTTGCCGGAACCATTGCCGTCCATCCGCCGCGTCCAACTCTGGAGCCACCCGGCCTATGCCGGCTTATTAGTGTTACTTCTGGGGGTATTTTGGGTGGGTCGGAAGGTAATTGGGTTGATATGATCCTCGCCCGTTGCATTCGGAATTCACGATCGCACTTGCTCGATTGGAAGCAAAGGATTGAACCATGAGTCTGCAAGAACTCGAAGACACCGTGACTCGCCTGTCTGAGACCGAGTTGGTGACGTTTGCGAAATGGTTTGATGAGTTCATGGCCGATCAATGGGATCGGCAGTTCGAGGAAGACGTGCAGGCCGGCCGGTTGAATGCCGCCGGACGGAAGGCCGATGAACATTTTGAGGCGGGACGCTGCACACCGCTATGACGCACTTCGCGACTCCCGAATTCTGGTTTCACTACCGAAGACTACCCGATGAAGTTCAGGCTTTGGCGGATAAAAACTTTACGATCCTCAAAGGCGATCCGAATCATCCCTCATTGCGATTGAAGAAGGTTGGTGTGTACTGGTCGGTGCGTGTTGGCCTTCATTATCGCGCGTTGGCCAAAGAACGTGCCGAAGGATTTCTGTGGTTCTGGATCGGCCATCATGGCGAATACGATTCCATCCTCGGATGACATCAGAGTCTTGAAATTGTGATTTCTGTTCTCCACTTCGAGCCGAAGGAGTGACCCATGAGTCTTGCTCATCATCGTTTGACGTTGCCGGAGTCGTTGCAGACTCAGTTGCTCGACTTTCGGCGGCGCGTGTGGACGATCAAATTGGTCGAGGCCGTTTGTGGCTCGGTCATCGGCATCTTGCTCGCGTTCCTGGCGACGTTCGCTTTGGACCGCGTGTTTGACACGCCGTGGGAGGTCCGGTTGGGGATCTTCGTGGCGGCGATGGTGGGCTGCGGGTTGATCCCGCTGGCGCTGCATCGCTGGATCTGGCGGCAGCGGAAGCTGGAGCAGCTCGCGCGATTGCTCAGCCGCAAGCATCCGAGCGTCGGCGATCAGTTGCTCGGCATCATCGAGCTGGTTCATAGCGAATCGGAGCAAGCTCGCTCGTTGACGTTGTGCGAAGCGGCCGTGCAGCAAGTGGCCGAGGTCGCGACGAAGCGGGACTTCAGTGACTCGGTGCCGAACCCCAAGCATCGCCGCCGCGCGATCATGGCGGGCTTTTCAGGGATGATCGCTGTTGTGTTGTTGGCGATGTTTCCGGCGGCGGCGACGAATGCCTGGGCGCGGTTCCTGATGCCTTGGGGCGATACGCCGCGTTACACGTTTACCTCGATCGAACCGGTGTCGAATCATTTGGTGGTCGCTCACGGCGAGCCGTTCACCGTCGCAATTCAACTGGCTGGCAATACGGTGTGGCGGCCAGAGCAGGGCGAAGTGCAGCTCGGCGGTCAGCGTCCGATCGCGGCCAAGCTGCGCGAAGGACGCTACGAGTTTGAACTGCCCGGCCAGATCGACGATGGCTGGTTGAGCGTTCGCATCGGCGATCTTTCCCGGCGAGTCCAAGTGCAGCCGATGTTGCGGCCGGAACTGACTTCGATCGGAGCGCAGGTCGCTCTGCCGGAATACCTCGGCCGCGCGCAACCGCAGAAGAAAGATGTGCGGGGCGGAACAATCTCACTGGTGAAAGGGAGCAGTGCGGCATTCACGGCAACGGCCAGCCGGCCGCTGGCCTCTGCGCAATTGGATGGGCAGCCGCTGACTCCGAATGGCGAGAAGGTCGTCAGTCCCAGCATCAGCGTTGAGGAATCGCGCAAGATCGAATTCACCTGGCGGGACAAGAACGATCTCGCTGGCAAAGAGCCGTTCACGCTGACGATCAGCAGTCGCGAGGACGAAGCCCCGTCGATCTCGTGCGAAGACTTGCCGAGGCAGCGGGTCGTACTCGATTCCGAAGCGCTCAACTTCAAGGTTCGTGCTCAAGACGATTTCGGAGTCAAACAAGTCGGCATCGACTGGCAGGGAATCGACACGACGAACTTCAAGAACCCGGCGAAGGGAGAACGCATCCTCGCGGCGGGGGGCACCGAAAAAGAGATGTTCGAGTTGGCCGGCACGTTCTCAGCTTCGTCGCTGGGGATCGAGCCGCAGCCGATTCAGGTGCGGCTGTTCGTCGAGGATTACTTCCCCGGCCGCGAGCGAGTTTATTCGCCGGTCTACACGTTCTATGTGCTCAACGCCGAGCAGCACGCGATCTGGGTGACGGAGATGCTCAGCAAGTGGCACCGCCAGTCGCTGGAAGTTCGCGACAAAGAGATGGCGTTACACGAGACGAACAAGGCGCTGCGAGAAATGTCTCCGAGCGAGTTGGATCAACCGGAGAATCGCAAACGCATCGAAGGTCAAGCCGCCGCCGAGCGAGCGAATGGCCGACGACTGACGAACCTCGCGCTCAACGGCGAGGACTTGGTCAAGCAGGCGATGCGCAATCCAGAGATCGGCGTCGGCCATCTCGAAAAATGGGCCGAGATGCTCAACATCTTGAAGGACATCTCCGGGAACCGGATGCCGTCGGTTGCCGACTTGCTCAAGCAAGCGGCACAGGCACCGAAGACCGCGTCGAATTCGGAATCGCCCAGCAACAAGGCTCCGAAGGCGGGCGAGACGCGAGCCTCGGCCGCCGGTCAGCCGACTGAGCCAGATCCGAATGACAAAGAGAAGAAGCCGCCGACCAAAGTCCCGTCGATCAACGATGTCGAATCGTCGCACGGCTTCGCAAAGAAAGACGACAAGAACGCACCAGCGGCAGCACCGAGCAAATCGGGATCACCACGTCTGACTCTGCCGAGCACAACGCTCATCGGCCCGCCCGGCAAAGGGGACGACAAGTGTCCGGCAGATCAAAAGGTCGAAGAGGCGGTCAAAGAACAGCAAGACTTGCTGGCCGAGTTCGAGAAGATCACCGACGAACTCAACAAGGTGCTGGCGAACCTCGAAGGGAGCACGCTGGTCAAGCGGCTCAAAGCGGAGTCGCGATTGCAGTACAAGATCGGTGGCCGCATCGGCGATCAGGTCAGTGATGCGTTCGGCCTGCCACCGAATGCGGCCAAAGAAACCACCACGAAGCTCTTCACCGAATTAGTGACCCAGGAAGCCAAGAGCAGTCAAACCGTCTCCAACATCATGGATGACTTGCAGGCGTACTTCGAGCGGCGGCGGATGATGTCCTTCAAAGCGGTGCTCGACGACATGCGATCGCAAGACGTCATCGGCGGACTGCGGCAGCTTGGTGATGACTTAAAGAAGGAGAACGGCCTGTCGATGGCTCAGTGCGAGTTCTGGTCTGACGTGATGGACCGGTGGGCGGAGGATTTGGTCGATCCGACCAAAGGGGGCACCTGACCCGGCGGCAAATCGCGCGGCAGTTTGCCGCCCTCCATCGTTCTGGAAGTTCTGCAAATCCTCGAAGGCGAAGTGAATCTGCGAGAAGAAACTCGCGTCGCCGAACAAGCCAAGCCGGCGATCAAAGCCGAAGAACACACGAAGCAGGCCGAGCAACTTTCCGGGGTGCAGCACAAACTCGGTGAGCGAACCGAGAATGTGATTGACCGCATTCGTGCGCTCGAAAATGGCGAGGAAGAATTCGGCAAGGAGATCGCGCTGCTGACGAAAGTGACCGAGGTCATGCTTGACGCGAAGTCGATTCTCGCTCGACCGGACACTGGCTCCCCCGCAATCGCGGCTGAGACGGAAGTGATCGAACTGCTGCTGCAATCCAAACGCATCAACCCCAAAGGTGGCGGTGGTGGTGGCGCGAACCCCGGCGGCGGTGGCGGAGGCACGACCAACGATTCGGCGCTGACGTTGATCGGCAGCGGCGTCAACGAAAAGGAAAACCGCGAGGATCACGGCGTCTCGCAAGCCACCGGCGATTCAGGACCGAAGCTGCCCGAAGAATTCCGCACCGGCTTGGACGAGTACTTCAATCGACTCGAAAAGAGCGGCAAGAAGTAGCCGGTCCATGCTCCTATTTTTTTGCCCTCCATTTTTTTGCCAGTTCCTCGCGGCTGAAAGTGGTTGGCAAAAAAATGAGGGGCAAAAAGATGAACCAGAATGAGAAGCCATTATGAAGCCGTTGCTGATCGTGCTCATCGGGATCTTGCTTGTGCCGGTTGTCGTCCTGGCTGACGACGAGAAGCCGGTTTTAGAGAAGAGAGCGGAAGTCAAAGCCGCAGCCGATCCAGAGGCAAAAGCCAAGCAGGCGGTGGAGACGATCGAAGCGCTCGGCAAGGTGTTCGAGGTCTTTGGAGCGGCGTTGGGCGGTCGAGCGCTGATGGCCGAAGACGTCGCTGTCGAGGCGATTGCCGCCCCCGCGGTGCTCGTGGATGCCGGTGATGCCCCCGCGGACGCGGCCGCTGTCGACCCGTTCGAGCAGCAATTCGTTCAGCAGTTTCGCCAACTGTCGAAAGGGGAATTGAACTTCGTCCGCGCGGTCTGTCAGCCGAACGCCGAGCAATTCAAAAAGATCAAAGCCGCTGGCGATGTCGGTTTGAAAACGGCCGTCAAGAAGTTCGCCGAGGTTCAAAAGAAGATGCAGCAAGGCATGCGTGCGGGACAGGAGCCGCAATGGCCCGACCCGCGCAAGCTCATGTCCGATGCGCTGCTCAAGTCGGTCAAGGAAACGCTGTCGGCCGATCAAGCGAAGCGCTACGAAGCGGAGTTGGAGAAACGCTCGGCCGCGCGCAAGCGAGCCGCGCTGCTCAATCTGGTGGCGAAGCTCGACAAGGATTTGGTGCTGACCGCCGACCAGCGCGGCAAGCTGACCGAAGCGCTGAATACGAATTGGCAAGACGCCTGGGGCCAGCAACTGGAAACCTTCATGTACGGCGACACCTACATGCCGGTCCTGCCCGACGCTCAAGTCCTGCCGGTGCTGACTGAGAAGCAAAAGCAGATTTGGACCGGCATCCCCAAACAGCACAACCAAATCTGGGGCTGGGCTGGTTTCGGTTTCGTCCAAGTGATGGAAGTCGAGGAAGCGTTGGTCGAACCGGCCGTCCAAGCGGACGTGCAGATCAAGGTCGAAGTCCAAGAGAAGAAGGACGAGAAGCCGTGACCGATCGCCGCGATCCATTGCTCGCGAGCCAATACCCAGACGTCGCTGTCCCGTGCGGACGACGATCACAGGTTTTGTTGGGACGAGCGTTCGTGCTGCTCATGCTGTGCGCGTCAGTCAATTCTGCCGCAGGTTTGCAGATTCTGGAGGAAGACGACGATGTCGCCGCGCCTGTCGTCGGCGAGCGGCAATTCATGATCACGGAGCAGCAGTTCGACCAGATGGTGTTTGGCGGACAGCAGCAAGTGGTCCAGAGGGCAGTCGCGGTTCCGAGGGCGCAAGTGGTGCGACGAGTGAACCGCGTGCAAGTCATCGAGGTCGTGGAAGCTGCGGAAGTTGTGCAGAACCTCGTCGTACAATCCTCGATCGCTGACTTTCGGAAGCGGATGGAATCCATAGCGGTCGCCGAGATTGAAGCGGTCGATCGTCGTGTGTCGCTGACGGAAGCTCAGAAGAAGAAGCTGAAGCTGGCCGCACGCGGAGACGTCGCACAGATCGTCAGCGGCGCGGCTGAATTGCGTCCGAAGCTGACCTCCAAGCCGATCAATCAGCAACAGTACGTCGCACTCATGAAGGAATTGCAGCCGCTGCGAATGTCCCAGCAGTTTGGCATTCTCGGCGAGAACTCGCTGTTTCGGAAAACGCTGCGAGGCACGCTGACGGCCGAGCAACGTGTTCGCTTTCAGACGCTCGTCCGGGAGCGGCAGCGGACCATCGTGAGCACGGCCTTGCAGAATCTGGAACGCACGACGAACGGATTGCGGCTGTTGGTTGAGAAGCGGGACAAGGTCATCGAAGTGCTGCTGGAGCGCGGTCGAATCCCGCAATCCAACGGGCCCTATGATCAATACATCGTGCTGCTCGAAGCCTCGCTGCTGCGCGACGAATTGAGGCCGCTGCTGTCAGAAACCGAGTGGGAAAAGTTTGAACTGCACATGGTCTCGGCGAAACGGCTCGTGCCAACGCTCGAAAGTTACGGACTGTGGACCGAACGCCGCTCCAACGTTGACGACGATGAAGTGGCCGATGCGGCGAAAGAGTGACGATACGATGCTCCAGAACAAACACCAGTTGGGGATGACCTCTCGATGCGGCGCACGCCGTCATTGGCGAGGCTCTTTGTTGGTGTTTGTCGCGCTGTCGTGGCTGTTCATCACCGGCTCGGCGGCGGTGGCAAGCGATGACGCCGAGGAAGATGACGCCGCGCCTCCCGTCGGCCAGCGGCAATTCGTCCTTTCCGAGAGACAATTCGACCAGTTGGTGTTTGGCGGACAGCCAGAGCTCCAGCGGAGGCAAGTGGTTCAGGGGGCAAACGGTGTCCAGAAAGTCGTCGTCGTTGTCGCACAACCTGCTGCAATGGTTTTTCGGCAGCGGATGGAGGCCACCGCGAATGCCGAGATCGAAACGGTCGATCGTCGAGTGTCGTTAACGGAGGCTCAGAAGAAGAAGCTGAAACTGGCCGCGCGAGGCGACATCGCGCAGCTCGTCAGCCGCGCGGACGGACTGCGTACGAAGTTGACGTCCAAGCCGATGAATCAGCAGCAGTACTCCGACCTCATGAACGAATTGCAGCCGCTGCGGATGTCCCAGCAGTTTCAAAACTTTGGCGAGAACTCGCTGTTTCGGAAAACTCTGCGACACACGCTGACCGGCGAACAGCGGGTTCGCTGGCAGACGCTCGAACGCGAGCGGCAAAAAAGGGTCATCGAAACCGCGATCCAGACTTGGGAGCGGACGGCCAATGGGGGCAAGATCCCTGAGCCCAGCCGGCAGAAGTTCATCGACGTGCTTTCCGAATTTGGCAATCTGCCAGAAACTCGGAACAGTTACATCTACTACATCGTGCTTGTGGAAGCTGGAAAACTGGAGGATCGCTTGAAGCCAATCCTTTCCGAAGAAACTTGGGGAAAGCTCCAGATCCAAATTACGCAGGCAAAGCAGAACGAAGTGGCGCTCCGCAGATCCGGCGAATGGCCGGTGCGTCCGGTAGAAGACGACGATGAAGTGGCCGATGCGGCGAAAGAGTGACGATACGATGCTCCAGAACAAACACCAGTTGGGGATGACCTCTCGATGCGGCACACGCCGTCATTGGCGAGGCTCTTTGTTGGTGTTTGTCGCGTTGTCGTGGCTGTTGATCACTCGCCCGGCGGCGGTGGCTGGTGACGACATCGAGGACGATAAAGCTGCGCCTGCGGCTGACGAGCGGCAATTCGTGATCAACGAAGAGCAGTTCGATCAGATGGTGTTTCAGGGGGTGCAACGCGGGGCGCGCGCGGTGAATCCGGTGCAACTCGTTCAGGGAGCGAGTGGGAGCCAGCGGACTGTCATCGCGGTGAATACTCCTGAGAAGAACTTTCGACAGCGTATGGAAAATGTCGTGGCTATCGAGATTCAAGCGATCGGTGGCCGTGTGTCGCTTACGGACGCTCAAAAGAAAAAACTGATGCTGGCCGCACGCGGCGACATTGCAAGGGTCGTCGATCGTGCGGCGGAACTGCGTCCCAAGGTGACGTCGAAGCCGATGAATCAGCAGGAGTACGTCGCGCTCATGCGGGAAATGCAATCGCTGCGAATGTCACAGCAGTTTGGCATCATTGGCGAGAACTCGCTGTTCCGGAAGACTCTGCGACACAGTCTGACCGACGAGCAGCGATTGCGATGGCAGGCACTCGAACGCGAACGGCAAAAAGCCATCATCGAAACCGCGATCGAGGATTGGGGGCGGATGGCCGTTGACTTCAAGTTGGCGGACGAGGTCCGGCAGAAGTTCACCGATTTGATCTTGGATCATGGCCGACTGCCGCAGAACGTCGCCTCATACGGGCGATACATCGTATTGCTCGAAGCCAACCTGCTTCGCGATCGTGTGAAGCCGCTGCTGACCGAAGACGAATGGCACGACTTTGAATGGCTCGTCGGCCAAGCAAAAAAAGAGGTGCCAACGCTCGAAAGTTACGGGCTGTGGACCGCGCGGCGATCCAAGATCAGCGATGACGAGGCTGGTGACGAGTCGAAGGACTGATGATGAGGCATTTGTTGGAACAACCTGACGCGGCATCTCAATCAGCACAACGCGCCAGTGTTGATGTTGCGCCTTGGCAGCCCCAATGGGGCGACAATACGACAGCCCAGGGCAACGCCCTGGGTGGCTGTGCCATTCAAAAGCCTGAAGCCCTGAAGGGGCGAAATAACGCTCGCACACAAACTTGTCTCGCCCCTTCAGGGCTTTTAGGCATCTGTGGTGCGCCAACCCAGGGCGTTGCCCTGGGCTGGCTTATTGCTGCCCCGTTGGGGCGGAACCGCATTTGTGCAACTTCCAAACTTGCGCTTCGCGCTGGAGTGGTGGCGGTCCTGGCGCTGACGTGGATGCTCGGTGTTGGGCCGGCGGTTAAGGCTCAGGACGACGACGACGATCCGCCGGCGGAAGCGGTCTTGGGCCGAGGCCAAGTTCAGAATTTCGAGATGCCAGAGAATCAGTTCGACCAGTGGGTCTTTCAGAATTTCCCGACGGCAGCCGCGGCACGGAAGAAGCTGGATCAGATGCTGTCGCTGCAAATGGACGACGTGGATCGGGCGTGTCAGCTTTCGGAGGTTCAGAAGAAGAAACTGCAACTGGCCGGACGCGGCGACATGGTGCATTTCTTCGAGCAGGTCGAGGTCGTCCGCAAGAAGTTCCTGTTGGTGCGCAAAGACCAGCAGAAGTTCAACGAGATTTGGCAGGACATCTCGCCGCTGCAAGTGAAGTTTCAAGCGGGGTTGTTTAGTGACGACTCGTTTTATCACAAGACGCTGCGAAACATGCTCAAGGGGGAGCAGCTCTCGAAGTACTCGCAAATCGACGGCGAGCGGCGGAAGTTTCAGTACCGGGCGAAGGTTGAGTTGGTCGTGGCGATGCTCGAAAATGCTCTGCCGTTGCGCGACGAGCAGCGGCAGAAAGTCATCACGCTGATCGTCGAAGAAACCAAACCGCCCCGCAGCTTCGGCCAGCAGCAGGATTACTACATCGTGATGTGGAACATCTCGAAGATCCCGGAGAAGACGCTCAAGCCGCTGTTCACGGACGCGGAGTGGAAAGTCTTGAATCAGCAGTTCGCTCAGGTGCGCGGGCTGGAACAGTGGCTGAAGCAGAGCGGGGCGCTGGCGAAGGATGAGGTGGAAGAATGAGCCAATTTCAAATTTCAAATTTCAAATTTCAAATTTCAAATGCATTGGTCATTGGGATTTGGTTCTTGGGATTTACCGCTTCGGTCGCGGCTCAGCCTCCCAACGCACGCATCGGCGAAGTCGTCCCGCGCGATGTGCGGGAGATGTACGATCGCGGTTTGCAGTATCTCGCGACGACGCAGTCGGAAAACGGTGATTGGACAGGCGGTGGCGGCGAGCAAGGGCCGGGGGTCACGGGATTGGGATTGATGGTGTTTCTGGCTTCGGGGGAAGACCCGAACTTCGGGCTGTACAGCAATCATGTGCGGAAGGCGTGCCGCAGCATCATCACGCAGCAGAACGCGACCACGGGGATTCTCGGCGGCAGCATGTATCACCCCGGCTTCGGCATGTTGGGCTTGGCCGAGGCTTATGGGGCGGTCGATGACCGCAATCTCTGGCCGGAAGGGAAAGGAAAGGATCAACGCTCGATTGGAGCCGCGCTGGAGTTGGCGGTGCGCGCGGCGATCACCTCGCAGAAGAAAAATCCGACGGGAGCGTGGCGGTACTCGCCTGACGCGACGGATGCGGACACCTCGGTCAGTGGAGCGATCTTGGTTGGGTTGCTGGCGTCGCGGAATGCCGGCATTGAGATCCCCGACGAGTCCATCGACAAGGCGATTTCGTACTACACCAAGATGACGGCCGCATCGGGACAGGTCGCTTACGCAGGTGGCATCGGCGGGTTCGATGAATCGCTGGCTCGCATTTCGATCGCCACGCTCGTGTACGCGGTTGCTCGGCGGAAAGACCTGCCGCAGTACAAGGCGACGCTGGGGTATCTCGTCAACAAGTGGGAATTCACCGGGCCGTCCGGTTTCGGTTGGATGGAGTATCAGCGCTACTATCAAGCTCAGGCGTTGTTCCAAGGGGACGTCGAGACTTGGGAGAAATGGAACAAGCTGTTGATTCGCCAATTCAAAGCGCAGCAACTCCCCGACGGCAGCTTCAAAGGCCAGTTCGGTCCGGCGACTTCGACCACCTTGTCGTTGCTGGCTGTCGCGCTGAATTACCGGTTTCTGCCGATTTATGAACGATGAACACAGGCGGCAGGCGAAAAATGGAGGGCGGAAAATCAAAACACGACTGCAACCGCCTGGTCTTTCTCCCCACATTTGTCGCCAGCCTTCTGAAATCTGAAATCTGGACCCGATCCATGAAACGACTTGCGCTGTTGGTTTGGTTGTTCGCGTGCGTGCCGGCCTTCGGTGCGGACGAAGCCGTCCTACATTTGACTAACGGCGGTTTCGTTCCGGGCGAACTGAAAGGTTCGGAGCAGCCCAGCGTCTTGCGTTGGCAATCGTCGCGGTTCACTCAGCCGTTTGAGTTCTCGCTGGGCGGCGTGACCGCGGTGCAGTATGTGATCCCGTCGAAGTTGCCCAAGCCGACGGGTGAGTACTGTCTCGAACTCGCGGCCGGTGATGTGCTCTTCGGTGAATTGCTGGCTCTGACGGATGACGCGGCGGAAGTGGAAGTCGCGCGGCTGGGACGGTTGCACGTCAAGCGGGACCAGATCCGGCGACTGTATCGTTGGAGCAGCGGTGCCGATTTGATTTATCTCGGCCCCAGTGGTTTGACTGAATGGAAAGAAACCTCGGCCACCAAGCTCTGGCGAGAAGAAGGGGGCCAGCCGGTCACGGACCAAGAGGGAGCCAACATTCGTGGCGACTTCGGCATCCCGGCTCAGGCGATTATCGAGTTTGAGATCGCCTGGAAGAACAAGCCGGACTTCGTGTTCGCGCTAGGGGTCAACGACGCCGACGACGAGTCCGTCTTCAAACGCGCGTTTCGGTTCGAGACCTGGGACAACGAGTTGGTCGTACGCTGCGAACTCGGTCGTGAAGCGGACGTCGATTCGGTTCAAGAGACGAAGGCCGGCGCGGGCCGGGCACATTTCCTGGCGTATCTGGATCAAGAGAAGGGCCGGCTGCTGGTCTATTCGCCCAGCGGCACGCCGCGCGGTGAGATCAACGTCACGCCGCGCAAGCCGCAGGTTCACTCCGGCCTGCGATTGACCAACAAGCGCGGCGACGTCCGGCTGGAACGGCTGCGGATCAGCCGCTGGAACGGAGTGCCTCCGCGCGAAGTGCAGGCAGACAAGTCGCGGCTGCACCGCACCGACGGCTCGTTCGTGTATGGCCAACTGAGCGGGTTCGATGCCGGCAAGAAGCAATTCACCGTGCGCGATGGCAACGACGAAACGCAGGTCGCCGCCGATCAGATCGCCAGCGTGTTTCTCTCGCCGCCGGATGACGAAGCCTCGCGCGCGTTCCGAGCGGTCTATCTGGACGGCACGCGGCTGAGCGGCGAACTCACGAGCATCGCTGACGACCATCTGCGGCTGACGAACCCTGCGATCCAAGAACCGCTGCGATTGCCACTGTCAGAGCTGCGCTCGTTGGCCGTTGTGAATCGTGAGAAGTATTCCATCGCTGGCACGCCCGAAGGTCGCTCCGGCCGGTTGGAGGCGGACGGTTTGCGACTGCACGGCCGGCTGACGAACGGCCGCGAAAAATTGGATGCGAGCTGCCTTGTGTGGCATCCCGACTTCAGTGCCACCGCCAGCCCGTTGCGCACCGGCGTCTCCGGTCGCATCGTCTATCGCGATCCACCGCCGCCGAAGCCCAAGGTCGTGCAGCAACAACAGCCGCAGCCGCAACCGGTCGGCTTCGCGGATGCCTTTTTGAAAGCTCTGGCCGGCGGACCGAACGCCGCCGCGCCAGCAGCCGCGATCGGCAAACGCACGATGCACCTCCGCAGCGGAGACACGATTCCGTGTGAGGTCACCAAGATCACCGAGGAAGGGGTCAACTTCAAAACGAATCTGTCTGACGCGACGTTCGTGCCGCACGACAAAGTCAAAGCCGTGGAGCTGTCCGTCGTCGATGGACCGCCGAAGCTCAACAAGACGAAACGCGAACGGCTGTTGACGCTGCCGCGTATGCAACGCGACTCGCCACCGACGCAGTTGATCCGCTCCAAGAGCGGCGACTTTCTGCGCGGGCGGATCATCGACATGGATGATCTGGAACTGCGTCTCGAAGTCCGTATCGAGACGAAGAAGATTCCGCGCGATCGCATCTCGCAGATCATTTGGTTTCATCCGGATGAACTGACAGATTCTGCGAACGCGACTGGCGAGCGGGGTGGCGTCAGCCCCCCGGTGAATTTGCCAGCGGATTCATCGCCGGACAACCGAGGGGCTGATCCGCCGCAGCGGACCCCGCTCGCCAAGAGCGTGGGGCCGACTCGCGTGCAGGCGTTGCGCAGTGACGGCATCCGGCTGACGTTTTTTCCCGATCAATTCGCCGACAAGGCTCTGTCCGGCAAGAGTGACGTGCTGGGCAATTGCCGAACGGAAGTGGAACAAGTCGATCAACTGCTGATTGGTGTCGAGATCGAAAAGTCGGCAGCGGATCTGGCCTATCATCGTTGGAAGCTGCACCGCGCGGTCGAACCCAAGATCGCGCAGGACGTGGATGGTTCGAATCCTGACGGCCGCGCGCCGGGCATCGAATCGCCGTTGGTTGGCAAGCCGGCACCGGACTTCAATCTCGAACTGCTGGGCAGCGGCGGCAAAAAGTTTCATCTGGCCGATCAGAAGGGGAAGGTGATCGTCCTCGACTTTTGGGCAACGTGGTGCGGGCCATGTCTGCAAACAATGCCGCTGGTCGACAAGGTGGTTCACGAGTTTGAAGGCGACGGCGTGCAATTGATCGCCGTCAACTTGGAAGAGCCGGCCAAAGCGATCACCGCGATGTTGGAACGCCATAAGCTGCAATTGACCGTCGCGATGGATATCGACGGCGTGGCCGCGACGAAGTACCAGGCCAACGCCATTCCGCAAACGGTCATCATCGACCGTGAGGGCAAAGTCGCGCGACTGTTCGTCGGTGGCGGAGCGAAGCTGGCGGATCAATTGCGCGACGCTCTGCGCGAAGTGCTGACCGGCGGACCGCCGGCGAAGTCGCCACAATGAGCGAGACGTCGATTGTGATGTTTGCGCTTTGGCCCGAAGGGTCATCACTCGAAAGCCCAGGGCAACGCCCTGGGTCACAGAAGTCGCGGACTCTCAAGCCCTGAAAGGGCGGCACTCTCTTCGATTGTTTGTTTCGCCCTTTCAGGGCTTTGGCTTTTTTTGAGATCGAAAACCCAGGGCGTTGCCCTGGGCTTTCGAGTCGCGACCCTTCGGGCCGAAGCGCAAGACTTAATCTGAGTCCCAATAGACATTTCATCGACGACCGCGCTTCGGAATTCGGCAGGCGCAGATTCTGCCGTCGAGATTCCATGCGGATGCTGGGAAGAGCTTGCCGATTGAAACAGTTGGATCACTGTCGGCTGCGGATGCGCTGCCGGTGATGCTCGCCGAGGTAATCCAGGCAAGTTGGCCAAGGAAGGTTCGAGACATGCCGCGACGAAATTGGGTCGGGGGAATCGTCGCACTCGGCGCATTCTGGATGCTCGGCGCAATGCCGAGCATTGCCGAAGACGCCAAGCCTCAAATCGAAGTTGAGGTCACGTCGCCCGGCAGTTCGGTGGCCGCAACCCGGAAGAAGGCGTTGGCCGACCTGCCGCTCGACAAGATCGCGGCCGACGTCCGTCCCAAAGCGGATGAGATCATCAAGAACATCAGTTTGTTCCGGCGCATGCCGACGCTGAAGTTTGTCTCCGAGCCGGATGTCTACAACTTCTTTCTGACTCATCCCGACGTGGCCGTCAGCGTGTGGCGCGTGATGGACATCTCGACGTTCGAGCTGTGGCAAACCAGTCCGACCGGCTTCGAGGCGGACTCGCACGACGGTTCGACCGGGACGCTCGAAGTCTTGCATGCGTCCGCCGAACGGCAGATCGTCGTCTGCGAAGGCTCGTTCAAAAGCCCGCTGCTGTTCAAGCCGATCAAGGCGCGAGCGCTGCTGCACCTGCAACCGACGTTTCAAAAGACGGAAGACGGTCAGACGACCGTGACTCACACGCTGGACATGTTCGTCTCGTTCCCGTCGCAGCCAGTGGATATCACCGCCAAACTAATCTCACCCGTCAGCCACGCGATGGCCGACCGTAACTTCCGCGAAGTCAGCCTGTGGGTCGCGATGATGAACGTCGCAATGGTGCAACAGCCCAATTGGATCGAGCAAGTGGCCGCGAAAATGGAGGGCGTGTTGGAACTCCGACGTGCCCAATTGATGAAGCTCGCTTTACAGGCCAACATCGCCAGCCGCCGCCGCGAACTCCAACGGCAAACCGGTCGCCGTGAAGTCTCGCTGGAAGAGGTCATGACGGTGCTCCGCCAAGCCGCTCAAGACGGAGCCGCCGCGAAAGCCGAGCCGAAAGAAGGTGCGGTCCCGGCCAGCGCCGAGCAGCCCAAAGCCGAATCGCGCGTCGAACCCGCGTCAGCAAAAACGAAGTAGGCGAGCGGGGCGGTTACTTCATCGGTTCGGGCAGCGGCACTTGGTGGCGCGTCATCAAATACGCGAACAGATCGCGCACTTGCTCGGCCGACAGCGTTTGCAGCAGACCGTCCGCCATCAACGACTGTTTGGATGCCTTCTGAGTTTCGATGTCGGCGCGCTCGATGGTCAGCGTGTCGGTCTGCGTGATGAGCGTTACGGTCTTCTCGTTCTTCGCTGTAATGACACCCGTGAGCACGCGGCCGTCGGCGAGTTCCAAGATTGTCACGCGGAAGTCGGCGGTCACGACCGCGCTGGGATCGACGATGTTCTCCAGCAGATAGTCCAGGTTCTGCCGCTGCGCCCCAGTAATGTCCGGTCCGCGCCGGCCTCCTTCACCATACAGCGTATGGCAGGCGGAGCAGACTTTGACGAAGACCGCTCGCCCCCGCTGCGCATCTGACCGAGCAATCGTTTCTGGAGTCAGCTCCGCCTTCAGCTTCGCGATGAGTTGGCGTTTATCTTCCGGGCTGTCACGCAACTCGCCCCACACTTGGCCGAGCTGCGCGGTGAGTTCCTCGTCATCGAGACTGCGAATCTGCCGCGCGTGAAACGCCGACAAATCGCCGCGCGGAAGTTTGCCATCCGCGACAGCGTCGAGCAGCGCGCCGGCCCAGGACGCGCGAGTCACCAGCACGGCCAGCAATTGCGGACGCTCGGAGGCATGAAACGAGCGATAAGCCTTCACCAGCTTCTCACCCAGCGCGGGATCGTCCTCGGCCGCCAGGCCGCGGACCGCAGCCACGTTGACGAACCGCGTACCGAGCAACTCTTCGCACAGTTCACGCACGCCAGGGGCGCGAGCGTCAATCAACGTTTGCAGTGCGACCTTCCGCGCCGCGAGGTCCGCCTCCTTGTCGAGCGCAACCTTCTTCAATTCATCGAGCGCACGGCCATCGCCAAACAGAGCGCTGAGATCACGTGCGCGGTCACGCAGCTTCTCGTCATCGCCCGCGTCGATCCGCACGTGAAACGCTTCCCAAGCCGCCGGTTGCGGAGCCTTGCGCCAACCGACAAACGCTTCGCTCATGCCTGACAGCACGTCTGACTGAAACTTCGCCGAACGAGTCGTCGCCAATTCCAGCAGCGAATTCAAGACGTTCGGTTGCTTCTCGACTTCTCCAGCAACGCGGCGTGCAATGAATCGCCGCGTCGTCGGCCATTCGCACACCGTCGCCAACCCCACGAGCGCCGGCAAATCGGCATCGGCGAGCGGGGTCAATCCGTACCATACCAGCAACGGCAAGTTGTGGTCGTCGGCGTCTTCGGTTCGCGAGAGCAACGCCGCCGCCAATTCACCACGACGGCCAATCGGCAAACGTCGCAGCGTCGAGGCCAATGCCAACCGGACAAGTGCGGATTCGTCTGTTTTCGCCAACTGGATGAAGTGTGCCATCACCCGGCCGGGCGGTTGCACATCGGCATCACTTGGGCGCGTTCCGAGACTTGTGTCGATCGGCCAAAGGTCCGTGAGCATTCGGATCGCCCAAACGCGAACGTGCTCATTGCTGTCTCGCAAGACGCCCCGCAGCATGTCGTCATTAAATTCGCCGATCAACCGCAACGTCCACAAGGCTCGCAGTCGCGTGGCAGCATCGGGAGCCTTGGAAAACTGCCAGCGCAACGCGGTCGCGGCACCAACGAGCGGTTGTCCGGCGAGATGTTCCTCGAACAACCTTTGACGAGCTTGCCGCACGAACCATTCGTTCGTGTTGAGATGCAGCTTCCCAAGTTCGGCGAAGCTCAGCTTGGCAAGGTCGCGACCCGGCGACTTTGGATCGCCGAACGTGATCTTGAAGATACGGCCGCTGGTCCGATGGACGCCGGTGTTTTCGTGGCACTCGCCGGTGTCGCTCCAATCGAGGACGTAAACGCCACCGTCGGGGCCATAGGTCAAATCCATGCCGCGAAACCATGAGTCGCCGAAACTTGCGAAGTCCGGCTCGTGCTTGCCAACGTAACCCGATTCGTGCCGCTCCAGCCGTTCGACATTCGCTCGCCGGCCGTGAAAGTTGAACGTGAAGAGCTTGCCGCGATACTCGTTCGGCCAATTGTCGCCGAGATAAATCATCGCGCCGCAATGAGCATGTCCTCCGCCGAGTTCGTCGGCCGAGCCGTCACGCGAGGCCGCCCAACCTTTGCCCGTGTCGAAGTGCCAATGATCGGCGTGCTGGTCGATCAGCGCGTAACTATGCGGGTTCGGATCGAGTGTGTGTGGCCGCATGAGGTGCGCTCCGGGAATCAGATGCCACAGATGCCCGTTGACCGTGTTGATGAAGAAACCTTCGCCGTGCTCGTCCCAGTCGTGCCCCCACGGATTGGTCGTGCCGTGAGTCAGCACCTCGACCACTTTTCGTTGCGGATGAAATCTCCACAGACCGCCGCGCAGAGGGACTCGTTGTTCGTCCGGAGTGTCGGGCAGGCCCAACTCGCCGGGACACGATCCGCCGCAGCGGCCATACAGCCAGCCGTCCGGTCCCCACTTCAAACCGTTCGCGAAGTTGTGATAGTTCTCCGGCGCGACGTTGAAACCATCCAACATGACCTGCGCCGGCCCGTCGGGCACATCGTCCCGATTCTTGTCCGGGATGAAGAGCAACTGCGGCGGACACATCGCCCACACGCCGCCATGTCCGACCGCGACGCTGGTCAGCATCTGCACGCCGTCGGTGAATATCTTCCGTTTGTCCGCCTGCCCGTCACCGTCGGTATCGTCAAAGATCACGATGCGATCGCGCAGCCGCAGATCAAACCGCTGAGTCCGCTCGGCATAGGTGTAATTCTCCGCGACCCACAACCGCCCGCGAGCATCGAATGTCATCGCGATCGGGTTCTGCACGTCCGGTTCGGCCGCGAACAACGTCGCGCGAAAACCCGGCGGCAACTTGATCGCCGCCAGCGCCTCCTGCGGCGAGATCGGCGAAGGATCGCCTTGTTCGGTGTTTGGCGGTGTGGGGAACTCGTCCGCGACGATTGATTCCGCGCTGATGACCAATAACAGCAGTGCTAATGTCGCTCGGCTCATGATTCCTCAACTGGGTGGATCGACGCTGTTTGAAAGGCCCGACGAATCGAAGGAGACGACGAATGCGGAAGATCATTCGTCGTCTCCGTTCATTCGTCGGGCAATTGGATTCCCTTTGGGTTCATCACGGTGTGCCAAGCCAGAAGCGCGTCGCGAGTGGCTCGCACGTCGTGGACTCGCAAGATGTCCGTGCCTTGAGCCGCCAAGGCGAGGCTAACACCCAGCGTGCCCGCGTTGCGTTCCTCGACTTCGCGGCCGAGCACCTTCTTCAAGAATCGTTTTCGAGAATGGCCGATGAGCAGCGGCCTACCAACCTGATGAAGCTGGGCGATGTGCGACAGCAAATCGAGATTGTGCTCGGCGGTCTTGCCGAAGCCGATGCCGGGGTCGAGCACGATGCGTTCGCGAGCAATGCCGGCACCTTCGAGTTCGTCGAGCCGCCGCGAGAAGTAGCGGCTGACGTCGGCGACCACGTCGTCGTAGCGCGGATCGAGTTGCATCGTCTGTGGCGTGCCTTGCATGTGCATGACGATCACGCCGCAGGATGACTCGCGACAAACGCGCGGCATGTCGGCATCCAACGTCAGGCCGGAGATGTCGTTGACGATCACCGCTCCCGCGTCGAGGCACTGACGGGCGACCTCGGCCTTCGAGGTGTCGATGCTGATCGGCACGCGGGTCTGTCGAGCGAGTTCACGCACGACGGCGACAACACGCTGCAACTCTTCCTCCAACGAGACAGGTGCCGCGCCGGGACGAGTCGATTCTCCGCCGATGTCGAGGATGTCCGCGCCTTCGTCGACCAGTCTCAGCGCGTGCTCGGAGGCGGCTGACACCGAGCCGAATTGACCGCCGTCTGAGAAACTATCGGGAGTGACGTTGACGATCCCCATCAACTTGGGAAGACCGCCGAATTCCCAAAGCTCGTGCCCGATTCGCCATCGTCGCGAGGCATCGCTGATGACCGACAAAGCCGAGGAACGGTGAGGCTCTGAGTCGTTTGACAGGAAAGGCATCATGGCTATCCTACGCCCGCACAGTTTGCGTATTCGGAAAAGTTTCTCCGACCGTCAACATTGCGTATCACCGAGCGTCCAAGGAGTGTCGGACGCGAATCGTCTTGAACAGTGGCACCATGAGGGTGCCGCATGTTCGCCTCGATGGAGGCCAAGAGGCCGAGCCATCATAGTGGAATGAAAGGGAGACAACATGAGTCGTTCACTGAAGTTGGTCGCGTTGAGCGCGACGCTGGCCGTCCTGGCCGCATTCAGCGGTGCCGCTGAAGCCAGTCACTGCTGCAAACCCGCCAAGGTCAAGTGCTGCAAGGCTCCGAAGACCAAGTGCTGCGCGCAAACCACCGCCTGTGCTCCGGCCGCGTGCCAGACCCAGACGGTGAGCTGCTGCAAGCCAGCCGCGACCTGCTGCGCCGCCAAGACCTCGTGCTGCTCAGCTCCGACGAGCTGTGGTGGTATCGCGGCTCCGGCTGCTCACGGTGTCGCTCCGGCCGTGAAGGAAGTTCCGCCGCCGCCGAAGGAAGAAGCCGCTCCGGCTCCGAAGGCTTAATTCCCTTTGGGACTGAGAATGCTGAATGATCGGGCTGACTCATTATGAGTCGGCCCGATTTTTTTTGCGCTCTTTGGTGCGTGTGCGCAGCAACGGCGTTCGGGGGCTGGCTTGACGCTCCACATAACCACTCGCACAATCGCGCCGTCCCGCTTGCTAATTTGGTTCTGCTTCTTCACACGCCCTGAGACCAGCATGTTGCGCAAACTTTCCTCGGAGCGATCTCGCAATCTTGATCGCCGCGCGTTTCTGGCCGGACTGGTCGGCATGTCGCTGATGGCGATCGGCTGTGGAGCGGACACCTACGAATATCGCCTCAAGGAAACGAAAACCTATTTCGAGTATCTCGAAAAGGTGAACGCCGCGCTCGGCCCCAAATACGTGCCGCCGATCGAGGGGATCGAGATTCGAGTTCCGAAACCGTTCGTTCTGCTCGAACTCCCCGCGCCGCCGGCCGAAGGTCAGCCCGCCCCGCCGCCAGTGGCACCCAGCGACGACCCGAACCGACTGGGTTATCACCCCAACGTCCAGCTCGAAGGTGTGATCGCCTCGTGGAAGGCGACCGTGCGTACCGAAGCTCCCGGAAGCAACTGGGGCGAAGGGGTCGCTTACCTGCATCTGCTCAGCAATTTGTCACGTTGGGAGGCGAAGCAAAGCGACGTCGATGTCGACCCGCTGCGATACTTTCCCGACCTGATCAATGTCTTGGCGAACGCCTACAACGTGCAGACGGAGACCACCGACGCTCCGTGGCCTTGGGATCCGATGCGTGGCTTTTCGCCCTATGTTGGCAAGAAGAAATTCGAATCCATCGCAGTCCCGCCGGAAGAGCAGCCGATCAACGCCGTCTTCTATCGTCTGGACGTTAAAGACGTGCAGGTTGCGCTGCTGCTGATTTACCCAAAAAACATTGACCCCAGTCTGCATCTCGAAGATCGGATGAAGCACACGCTCGAATGGCTCAAGGTTCCGTCGCAGCCACCGCAGAAGAAAACCAATAAGCCGGCGGCACCGAGCCTGTTCTGAGGGGACGGTTTCAGGCCGTCAGCGCTCGACGCGGCACATCGGAAACCTGCGTCGCAACTTCTCGGCAGCCTGAGGTGAGACTTGCGTCTTGGCCAGATAGATTTCGCGCAACCGTTCCAACCGCGCCAAAGAATCGGTGCCGCTGTCGGTCACTCGGCAGCCGATCAGCGAGAGGTGCCGCAGTTCCGGCAACGACGCCAGTGATTTCAGGCCCTCATCGCCGACACGCGTGAAACTCAAGTCGAGCAATCGCAGACGAGACTTCGTCGCTGCGAACACTTGCAGACCGCGATCCGAAACCTCTGACCCCGAAACGTCCAATCCGACGAGCGACACTTTCGCCAACAGCGACTTCAAACCATCGTCGCTCAGCGGCAAACTGCGCAGTTCGAGCGATAACTCGCGCAACGAACGCAGCGCCATCAAGATGCCGGAGTCGATCTTTCCCTCGCGATCCAAGTGCTCCGCTTTCAACCGGACGAGCAGCCCCACAGTTTCCGATTCGAGGACCGTGAATCGTTTCACGACGGCACCGCGACGCACCAGTTCGCGAATCGCGGCGACTGTTCGAGGATCGTCTTGGGGGCGATCAGATTCTTCCGCCGTGACAACCGCGAACAGCATCACTCCGAGAATCGCGGGGAAGAGTCTTCGTGATCGCTGCATCAGAGTACCTCTTCGGGAATCGAATTATCCGCGTCACAGAAATTAGCCGCGCGGCGCTAGCCCCGGTTACACAGGTTGAACCGGGGCTA
>CAMDDX010000038.1 GCA_945893075.1 Planctomyces sp. SH-PL62
ATTTGCAGATAACTTTCGGACGCCGCCGCCGGCCCGATGCAAAAGGCGTCATCCGCCAGCGACAGGTAATGCGCCCCGCGATCCCCCTCGCTAAACACGGCCACGGTCTCGATGCCGAGTTCCTTGCACGCGCGGATGACTCGTAAGGCGATCTCGCCGCGATTGGCGATCAGGATGCGTTGAAACATTTTCGTTCCCTGGAATGCTGCGGCTCGACGCAGCCCTCCATTCATTTGGAATCCAGATAATCAAACTTCACAAACCGCACGTTGCAGAGCTAACGCCCATCGTCGCGTCTCTTCGACAGTTCGCGACCGTTCACACGAATGAATGGAGGGCTGCGTCGAGCCGCAGCACTCCAGGTCGGTCACGGCTTCACTCGAAACAATGGCTGTCCGTACTCGACGGCGTCGCCGTTGTTGACCAGGACTTCGGTGATCGTGCCGGAGATCTCAGCGGGGATTTGGTTGAAGACTTTCATCGCCTCGATCACGCACACCACCGTGTCGGACTTCACCACCGAACCCACCTTCACGAAGGCCGCTTCGCCGGGCGAGGGAGCCGCGTAGAACGTGCCGACCGTCGGGCTTTTGATCGCCGGACCGTCCACCGCAGCCGGGGCTGCCGCCGGTGTGTTCGGAGCCGCCGCCTGCGGCGCGGGCGTGTGATGAGCCTGCGGAGCCGGAGCGTAATTCGGCGGCGGGGCATAACCGCCAGGAGCCATCATGTTGATGACCTCGGCCGGGCCGCGCCGGAGCACCCAGCGTTCGTCAGCTTTGCGAAGGTTCACTTCGGTGACGCCGTGTGTTTCCATCATCTCGATGAGTTCGCGAACCCGGTCGAGATCGAACGAACCCGTCGATGGGGATTTGTCAGCCATACGCGGTTTGCCTCGTGGTTTGATTGGCATTGTGTGGGAAATCCCAATTTCCAATGAATATCCAAGCTCCAAACCCAAAATCCCAATCTTAAAACCGGGGCTGTTCTGCAACGTCGGTTTCGTTTGATTCATTGGGATTTGGTCATTGGGAATTCCTTGGACATTGTGATTTGGACCTTGGTCATTTCATCTCACTCAAGGTCTTTCGGTAACGATGACAGAACCTCATGGCCGTCGGACGTGACCAGCACGTCGTCTTCGATCCGCACTCCACCGAAGTCGGGAAGGTAAATCCCCGGTTCGACGGTCACGATGTTGCCGGGTTGCAGCTCCCCTTCGGCGACGCTGTTCATCCGGGGTTCCTCGTGAATGTGCAGTCCGATGCCGTGCCCTAACCCGTGTCCGAAGAAGTCGCCGTAGCCAGCCTCTTCGATCACCCTGCGGGCGGCCGAGTCCACGTCCTTGAGCTTGGCTCCGGGGTGAATCGCGGCGATGCCGGCAAGCTGAGCTTTGAGCACAACTCCATGAAGTTCTTGAAGTTGGCCGGGGACGGTATCTGTGGCCAAAACACGGGTCAAGTCACTGCGATAACCGCTGGGCAAGGCCGCTCCCCAGTCCACGAGCAGGAAGGTTGATTCACCAATTCGCCGGTCGCCGGATCGGTAGTGGGGCAAGGCCGAGCGGTCACCGACGGCAACGATCGGCTCGAACGCGGAGCGATCCGCGCCGAGTCGCCGCATCGTGTGCTCCAACTCGTGAGCGACCTGCCGTTCGGTCAACTCGCCGGTGAGCGTCGCCTTCATTGCGACAAATGCTCGCTCGGCGATGCGGATGGCTAGGCGTGTCTCGGCGACCTCCTCGTCATCTTTGATCTGCCGCAGCTTCTCGACCGTCTCCGCCAGCGGCTTGATCTCGATGGTCTTGCCTGCATCCGTCTTCTCGATCGCTTCTTTGACCTTGCCGAGTTCATGCACAGTCAGAATGTGCGACTCAATCGCCAGCTTGCCCGGCCGAGCCTTCGCGATCACAGCCGCCAACTGGTCGTGAGGCTTCGTCTTCTGCGTCCGAATGTCGGCTTCCAGCCCCGGGCACTCTTCAACGATCTGCGTCTGATACCGGCTGTCCGAGATCAGCACTCGCACGCTCGGCCCAATCAGCAAGGCACTGCTGTCGCCGGAGAAGCCCGTGAGATAGCGGACGTTCGACACGCCGGTGACGAGCAGCGCATCGACCTCGGCCTCGCGGATCAGCGACAGCAATTTGTCTTGTCGAATTAGGAATCGTTCGGGTGGCATGACATCCCTCTTGGCTCAGGGGTCAGGCACTTCGGAATTTCGGAATTGGCCGAGGCCAATTCCGAAATTCCGAAGTGCCTGACCTCGGTTGGTATCTATGAGCACGCACTCGTGTTCCCTTACGGTCGCGGCCCTTCCGGCAGAAACAGTTCGTTGACCTTTGTCGCCGCGACTTCGGCCGGCGTCCCAGCATCCCAAGCGTTCGGAGTGTGTTTGCCCTCGGCGTACAACGATTCCATCGGTTCCCAAACCACATCGACTTTGTCCGTGAACAGGTCGCCGATCAGCAAGTCGGTGACTTTGCCTTTCAGGTGCGGATAGTTCTTCACGAAATTGCCGAAGCTGAAACCATCGTAGTACTCGCAGACCAAGCGACGCATCCGGTCGATGCCTTGATTGAGCACCGTCGACCACTTGCCGAGTTGGCCCGCCGACACGTCGCCGGACTGCAATCCCTCGACAATCGCATCCGCCGCCATCTCGCCGGACTTCAAGGCCAACAGCACGCCCGATGAATACAGCGGGTCGAGAAACCCGAACGCATCGCCGATCGTCACCCAACCGTCACCAGCAGCCTGCGTCGAGCGATACGAATAGTCCTTGGTCGCAAAGTAACCAGTCACGCGCTGCGCGTTGGCGATCCGTTCCTGGACCGCCGGGCACTTCGCAACTTCCTCGTGATAAGTCTGTTCGTGAGTCCCACGTCCCTTGAAGAGGTAGTCAAATGGCCCGACGACCCCCAAGCTGAGCCGGTTGTCGTGCAGCGGGATGTTCCAAAACCAACCTTGCTTGTTCGGCGTTTGAATGACGATGGTCGCACCCTCGTCGCGGCCGACGTCGCGATACGCCCCTTCCCAATACGTCCAGATCGCTCCTTTGTTGAGCACCGGATCCCAGACGCGCAGTTTGAACTTGTTCTGCAACAGCCCGCTCTGCCCGCTGGCATCGACGACGACCTTCGCCCGGACCTCACACTGAGTCCCATCCGCCTCTTGAATCTTCACACCGACCGCGCGGTCTCCCTCGAAGATCACGTCGAGCACGCGCACGCCTTCATGAGCTTCGACGCCATGCTCGCGAGCGTTGTTGAGCATCATCAAATCGAACTCGCTACGGACCACCTGCCACGTCTGCGAGCACTCATGCGGCTTGTTGTCCCAAAAATAAAACGGAGCCGACAGCTTCCCCGCCGCATTCACGAACTGCACGCTGTGCTTATGCACGAACCGACTGGCCCGCATCTTCGGCAGCATGTTGAGCCGTTCGAGCACCCAATACGTCTCCGGGATCAACGACTCGCCGATGTGAAACCGAGGAAACTTCTCACGCTCAAAGAGCAGCACGCGATGGCCCTTCTGAGCAATCAACGTCGAAGCCGTCGAACCCGCCGGCCCACCGCCAATCACAACCACATCGGTTTCCCGAACACTCACCATCTCAACTGCCTCCCGTAGGTTGGGCATTCCTGCCCGACCAACTCGTCACCAACGTTGCGAGCCTGAGCACGCCAACTCGTAGTGACCCGATTTATCGGGTCGAGCACGTCCAACGGCAACCGACTCAATACCACTGATAGGCGTACTTCTTAAACCGCTCCCACGCTTCCTCAAGTTTGACGGGACCAGAGTACGGCTTTATCCGATCGCGATCGTTGTTCAATTCGCGAAGCAACGCTTCCTCGGCGAATTGAATCGCCGTGAGTTGCTCCCAGTTTGAGAACGCATTTCCCTTCCGCTGATCCTCGGCTGCCATCGTGCTCTCGCGCCGAGCCAGCAGCGCCTTCACTCCTTCGCGAATGGTTTCATCCCGGCACTCCATGAGCGGGAACAATTCGCGAACGCCCTCGGCGTCGATCGGATGCACGCTGATCTGCACCGACGGAGCCGGATCGCCCGCCAGAATGCGCGACACGTTGTAGCGCATCACGATTATGTCGACGGGAGTCAGCGCGTACAAGTAAAACGCCGCCGCCAAAGCCCACAGGTCGGCTCGGAACAGCCACACGAAATCCCGCTGCTTAGCGATCTTCCAGACCGCCAAGCCAAAGCCAACGACAACCGCCGTCATGCCGTAGAAGCCGACCATCCGCATGCGCGTCATGCCATTGAAGCCGATGTAGATACACAATCGGTGATAGACCGCCATCGCCAGCAAGAGATTGAGCACCGACCAAATCCACGCCAGCCGTTTCAGTTTCGGCAGCCGCTCGTCGTTCAAGACATCGCCGCGAAAGATCAATGACAGCATCACCGTCGCCAACCCAAGTGCGAACGTCAGCCAAGCCGCGCCCTCGTGAGCGTACCCGGAATAATGAAAGCCTTTTGGAAACTCGCGGAACCACAGTGATTGAAACTCGAAAACTAAATACGCGGCGAACAGTCCAATCACCGTCAGCAGCGTGTTGCGATACGCGGAATACAACGGGGCCGACCCAGACGTCGTCGTGGCCGCGGTCCGACTCGGCGCGAGCGGTCCCACGGCTGGCTCGGCAGGCGTCGGCCGCAGCAGGCCGACGAAGAACCAAGCGGTCGCGACCCAAAACGCGACTTCCAAGAACGAGAAGTGAATCAGCCAATCGTTGATAACCGTCAGCCAACGCCCAAACCGCTGCGAGAACGACGAGACCAAATCCGGATTCGCCAGCACGAACAGCGATCCGAACAAACCGAACGCCGCCAACGGCATCATCACCGACATCGCCGACGAATGTTTGAGCGGCCGCAAGTCGCCGTGGGCCGAGCGACCGTAATGCCCCAACCCGCGAGCCCCCGCCGCCACGGTCTGCCCCGCGAATGCGAGCACTGCCATCACAAACGGCGTGCGATTCGCCAACGTCATCGCGAACGCGACCACACCCGCGAATCCACAGCACACCGCCAGGCTCGAACCACACCACACCAACCGCGCGGCCAAGGCCCACAACAGCAGCGCGATGAACCAACCAACTCGCTGGCGCTGTTGACTGAGCGAACCAAGAGCCAACAAAACCGGAGCGACCACGAAGAACAGCGCATATCCGGCGAAGCCCTGCCCGCGATAGATCGTCGAATCGCTGAGCACCACCAACCACGACACGGCCAGCAATTCGCGGCCGCGCACCGACGGGGGTTCGGGATTGAGCGACCTCCAGTAATCGAGCACCGGAAGCTCAGCGTTCTCCGGCTCTGTCACAGTCGCCATGAATTCCTCCCTGTAGGTCAGCCTTTCCAGGCTGACCCGAACGCTCCAACAAACTCCATTCGTCAACAGCGTCGTCCGCTCATCGGGTCAGCCTGGAAAGGCTGACCTACAGCCGATCGAGCGAGTCGATCCAGCGAGCCATCGCATCCACTCCGTCGGCGTTCGGATACCGATGCTCCAAGTCGGGCAGGCTCGTGAAGTTCGCCGGGTACTTGAGCTGGCGCAGGCTATTGGCATTGCGATCGAGAAAAGCGTGAGCCGGGTCTTTCGAGCCGCAGATCAACTGGAATTGCAACCGATACTCCGGCAAGTTCTCCGGCGGACGCTCCGTGATCAGCGACGCGGCGAGGATCAAGCCGCGAAAGACATCGCGATGCTTGAACGCCAGATGCGTCGCGAACGGGCCGCTCTTGTCGTACCCATGCAGCACGACTCGTCCGGCGTCGATCGAATACTTCTTTTGAAATGAGACGACCATCTCGTGGACGAACTCAGCCTCGTTCGCTTGCCAACCCGCACCGACGTTCGCCGCCTTCAGGCCCAACAGAATGATCCCACGACGTTCCGCCTCAAGCTTCCACGAGTCGAATATCGTCGCCTCCAGCGTGTCGCCCGGCGGATGCAGCCAAGCCAGCAACGAGTATCCATACGCCGGGTTGTAGCTCTCCGGCACGAACGCCCACCAAGCGTTCTTGCTGTCAGCGACTTCTTCGCCGAAGCGCCCCGTGCGCGGCTTGTCCGAGCCTTCCGCTTTCTTGTCTCCGTCCGCTTCCACCTTGCCGTCCGGCTTCTTCGGTTCGACCTCGATGGCCGCTTCAATCGGTGACGTCGGCAACTCTTTCGGCACATCGGCCGGATAACCAGCAAGTGTCGCTTCCAGCGTTTGCTCCTTGCCTTCGCGGCGCACGACGACAGCCGCTTTCTCCGTCGGGCGAACTCGACTGACTTGATCGATCAACTGCGCGGCCGACGTAATCGCCTGATCGCGAAACTTCACGATCCGATCGCGCGGCTTGAGTCCCAGCTTCGCGGCCGGGCTATCGGGATAGACCCAACGCACTCCGACGCCTTCGGCACCACCAGCCAACTTCTCTCTCGTCGGCAAGACTCCCAGGAAGCCTGCTTCAAACGGCGGCAATTCACCGACCAGCGTCAGGTCTGCTTGCTTCGTCTCGTTGCCCCGTTTGATCGTGATTGCCAGTTTCTCTCCCTCGATCTTGCCTCCGAGCACATGCTTCACCTGCGCCGGCCGCGTCACCTTGTGGCCATCGAGTTCCAGAATCTGATCGCCATCCTTGAACCCCGCGCGATACATCGGCGAGTCGTAACGAACGCGGTCGATCTTCGTGTCACCCCCGAACATGTCGGTCGAAGCGAACGTGAATTCCGCCAGTCCCGCTCGCAGATCTTTGCCTTGCTTCAATCGGTCAAGCGTCGCCAACACATCGGTCAGCGGAATCGCGAAGCCGATGCCTGAGTCGTACCACTCGACACCCGCGACCGTTGAATTGTCCTGAGGCGACAGCGGCACCAGCACGCCGAGCACCGTGCCATCGACATCCACCAGCACGCCACCGTAATTCACCGGCGAGACCTTCGCGTCGGTCTGAATCGCTTTGCCCCAAACTCGATTCACCGCGCTGACGATCCCGACCGACACGTTCGGCGCATTCGCATCCAGCGCCCGGCCAACCGCGATCGCCCACTGCCCGACTTTGATCGACTCCTTCGCCGCCGCGCGAGCCGGAACTAATCCATCCGCCTCGACCTTCAACAGAGTCAGACTGCGCACCGTGTCATTGGCGATGACCTTCGCCGTCATCCGCCGCCCATCGGTGGTCGTCACCAGGATCGACGCCGGCTTCGACAGAAAGTTGAACGAACTGGAGATCACATACCCATCCGCCGACAACACCAACCCCGTCGTCGGCCCGTTCCCCAGCAAAAAGTTCTGCACCTGATCGAGACCGCCAACGGTCTCAATCCGCACTAGCGACGGCGCGACCTGCGATACCGCTCGCTTGAAAGCCTGCTCTTCAGCCTCTTCCAACTCGCGCGTCGGTGCCTGCCAGGCAAAAGCCGATGTGCTCGCAAAGCACGACAGGATGAGCAACATCAGCGAAGCATTTTTCATCATGAGTCACCTCGGCCATTCTGTCTGGCTGATGGCTGATGGCTGATGGCTGATGGCCGTTATCCCAACCTCTTCGTCAGATCGAGTATGAGATAACAGCCATCAGCCATCAGCCATCAGCCATCAGCCGGACTCATTCTTTCTCACGTTTCTTAGGGACGGGCATCTCAACGTTGACCAATTCGTTGCCGCGACGAACGACTAAACGGAGTTGATCGCCGGATTCAAGCCGCCCAATCGCATCCTGCAACGCTCGACAGGACTGAATCAATTCGTCGTTCACGAACAGCACAAGATCGTCCGGTTTCAAGCCGACTTTCGCGGCAGCGCTGTCTGGCAGAGTCGAGTCGATGAACGCGGGCGTACGATCGACCACATCAGGTACCAACAGGAATCCGAAATCGAGCGGCTTGTAACGGCGCGGCTTGGCCGACGGTTCGGTGTCGTCACTGCGAGGATCGCGCTTTTGCTCAAACTTGCCGGAGATGATTTGACTGATCGAACTGCTCAGCTCTTTCACCGGGATCGCGTAGTTCATCCAAGTGTTCGACTTCGCATTCCGCAGTTCGAGTCCGATCATGCCGAGCAACAAACCATCGCGAGTCGTCAGCACGCCTCCGGCCGCACCGGAATTATTCGTCACGCCATCGACCACGAAGACCGGCCCCGAATACGGGCTGTCGAACACGCCGCGCCGAGCCTCAATCGTCGTCTTCGCCGCGATCACACCATGCACCACCGAGACCGGCTCATCCCCGGCCGCGACGTTGAACATGTTGCTGAACCCCAGCACACGCGTCCCCGACCCGGCCGAGATCGCTTCGTCGACATGGAAGAACGGAAACTCCGTTCCGTCCTCGTTATTGAGCTTGAGCACCGCCAGCGCCAACTGCGGTTCGGCTCCCAAGACCTTCGCCGTAAATCGCCGGCCATCCGACAGCACGACGCCAACCACATCCGCATCGAGCACATGACTCCAGATCGTCGCGATGTGACCCTCTTTGCTGACCAGGAAGCCGGTCCCGTGTGACGCCAAGCCCTTGATACCGCCTGCTCCGAAGATCTTGACGACCTTGGGCTGCACGGCGGCGATGGTGTCGCGCGTGGTTTGAGCACGCGCGTCGGAGGTGAGGAAGGCATTGCAAATTGCAAATTGCAAAATGCAAATTGCGAATTGCATGAGACGGCTCCCCAACCGTACCGCGACCGTCAGGGAGCGGCCCGAGCGGAACTCCGTCGCGGCCGCTCCGTGACGGTCGCGGTACGGCACGTTGTCCGGCTGTCGCTCAATTTGCAATTTGCATTTTGCAATTCTCAATTTGCAATCCCCCATTACTTCTTCCCCGCGAAGTCCGCCGTCGAAACCTTCAGTGTCGCGAACTCCTTCTCACCGCTCCGGACTTGCCACGTCGCCGGCATTCGCCGCCCTCCGAAATCGTTCCAGCCATCAAACCGCACCGAGCACGCTTCCGCGTCTTCGTGCAGCCGACTGTCCATCCCAAGCAACGCCCCCGACGAGCGGCTGAAGAACCAGCGGGTTTCGACTGCGGACAGCGTCGTGTCGATCACATCCACCAGTTCGCCACGTCCGTCGAGCGGTTCGCTGCCGAAATAGAAACACTCTGTGAATGCCGTCGAGCCTTTGCTCAGCAACAGTCGGAGTTGATGCGCGGCGATCAAGAAGCCGCCGCTGCCGGGTGGTTCGTCCGCCGCATCCGAATCCTCAAGCTGCTGAAAGAATGCCGAGTCGCGAATCTCCAAACCGACACCTTTCACAGCCAGCGTCAGTTCAAACTTATCACCCGTCGTCGATTGACCAATCAGACGCCACGAACCCGTTGCCGATGCGAAATCGCCCAGAGATTTCAGCGGCCCAAAGACTCGGTCCTGTTCCAATTGATTGAAGCGATAGTTCGCATAGCCGGTCTTCGCGATGAACCAACTCTTCCACTCTTCCGGAATCGCCTTTTTCAAAGCTTCCGCCTGCGGATCGGGCCGAGGGGGCAGCGGCTGGTCCGGTTGCTTCTCCGGCTTGCCGTCCTTGCCCTTCTTGGGCGGCGGTTGCTGCGGGCGTTTGGGAGCATTCGGCATCAACTCGGACTTCGCGTGCAAGCCGCGCAACCGAGCCTGAATCTCGCGGCGTTCCCCTTCGTGCCGGAAGACAATCGGCAGCATCCAGTCCTTCGGGTAGATGCCGAGAATGTTCTTGTACTGATTAACGGTATGAATCGGCCGCCCCGCGAAGCTCACCAGTTCATCGCCGCTACGCAGCCCGCGACGGAACACATCGGATGTTTCCAAGATGCCGTTGACGACCACGCCACCATCGCTGTCTGTCGTGACCGTCGCACCGAGCGTCGCATGATCGACCACTCGGCCGGCTTTGAGTTGATCATGGAAGAACTTGATCTGATTGATCGAGATCGCATAACCCGCGCCGGAGTTCACTCGACCGCGTTTCTCGAACGAGCCGCGGCCGTTGATGCCAACCAGTTCCCCCGCCGAATTGAACAGCGGCCCGCCAGAGTTGCCGGGATTGATCGACGTATCGACCTGAATGCAGTCGGTGTATTCCAGCCACGTCCCAGCCGGCGGCTGATAGCGATGTGTCCCGCTGACGATGCCATAAGTGACCGTCGGCTGAAAGTCGGTCGCCAACAGGAACGGGTTGCCCATCACGTAGGTCCAATCGCCGATCTCCAACTTGTCGCTGTCGCCGAGCGTCGCAATTGGAAAATCCTCACGGCCGAGCAGCTTGATGAGTGCGACATCGCCGGTCGGATCAATCCCCACCAGCACCGCGTCGTACAGCACTCCGTCATTAAGTCCGCACTTCATGAACGGCCCCAGCCCGCTGACGACGTGAAAGTTCGTCAGCGCGAATCCGTCCTTGCTGATGAGCACTCCCGATCCGCCACCGGCTCCACCTTTCGCGAAGACGGCCACGACCGTCGGAGTCACCCGCGTGATGACTTCGACCCGCTTCAATTCGGCCTCGCGCACGATCTGATCTGCCGCTGGAGCCGAAGCCGCCAACCAGCCGACCAACACCAAGCACATCACTGCGCGTCTTGCGATCATTGCAGTCCTCACTTAATCAACTTGGCATCCGCCAGATCAAGATTATCACCAAGATCCACGTTCGTCGCCGCATCGCCGCCGAAGCCAACGATGATCTCCAGCACCACAACATCCGTCACATCCAAATCAATCGGCCGAGCCGCATCGCGCGAAGTCATTCGCAATTTCAAAAGCTGCTTACCATCGCCGGTGATCAACAGATCGCAATCGCCGCCGCCATCCTTCACGCTCTCGTCGATGCCAACAATCGCCTGGAACCGGCGGTACTCGCCCCCCAACCGATAACGCAGCGAAGTCTGCGGCCGGATGCACAACCCGCGTGAGTATGCTCGCAGTCCGATCGGCTTCAATTCCGGAGCATAGAACGCTCGGTCCTGAACGAACGCCGGGCCATCTTGAATTCCGCGTGTGTACTTCACGTCGCGCGGCGGATCTTGCGAGAGATATCGCAGCTTCCCTTGGCTGAAGTCGATCCGCTTGAGTTGCTCCAGCGGCAAGGCAAGTTCCACCTTCGACGCCGTCGTCACCGAAACTCCCTTGTCCGTGCCTGTGACCGATGCCGCCATCAGCACGTCACCATTGCTCAATTCCAATCGCACGGCCGGCGGCTTCGGATTGCTCGGCCGTCGAGCGAAGATCAATCCGAAGACTTTCTCACGCTTCGTCGAAACTTCCTCGCCATCGAGCAGAAACTTCACCGACTTGTCCGTGACTTCGACCACCACGCCATCGAGGAAATCGAGCGTCTGTTCTTTGCGAATGACCAGCAGATCCGACTTGCTCGCCTTCTCGACCAGCTTCGCCCACTGCTCGTCTTCATCGAAGCGATCCGAGAATCGCACACTCGCGACTTCACCTTGCGGCAGCGACAAGTCGCCGAGCGTCGCCGAAGTCAGCTTCAATTGCTTGTCGATGATCCGCGTCTGCGCCGCGCCGAGCTTCGAACCATCCCACAGCGACAGGACCGCCGCTGGCTTGTCGATCTTCGCCGGCTCGCCACGAAACCGGACCTCCAGCACTTCGCTTAACGGGACGGACTCTTCCTTGCCGGCGATCACCAAACTCACTCGGCCATCGGCTAATCCTCGCCATTCGCCGATACGCGGCTCACCTTGGAATGACACGATCTCCACATTCGGCGTGACTGCGGACACAGCCAGGAGTATCAGCAATACACTCATCATCATTGGGGCTTTCGCTGGCTGGTTACGAGGCGGTTGTTTCGAGTTCGCGCGGATGAAACATGAAGTATTCTCGAACTTCTAATTGCATTCGTTCGACTTCCGCCAAGAATCCTGAAGCCGAGGCGTGATAATTCGTGACGCTCTGTTCCTTCCGGCGCAAAGACGCAACCTGATTCTGAAACCACGCGATTCGACTCAGAGTCGTTTCTAATTCTTGATCGTTTGCAATCATGACGGTTCCTTCGAAATCTCCACGATCCCACGCAGGGTTCGGTCTCGTTTCATTTGCCAGTACTCAATCATGGCCTGCTCGCCGCCAAATTCCACCGGCCGCAAGACCCAGAACACACTCGCGCCAAAATGGCCATCCGCCGATTAATGGTCGAACAACAGTCGAATCGCGCCACTAAAGTCCGAAACTTCAAACAACTCGTCCATCACCAAGAAGACATCAACATCGTTCGGCTCAGGCTTCGCTGTCACGAACGAACCATACACAATCATTCGCGCCAAATGCCCCGTCGAGCGTGCGACATCGTAAATATCTTGAAATCGTTTTCCGACCACTCGACGTGCGACATTCGAAGAACCGAAACGGGCCATGACTTCCGCCAGCGTGGCGACGTGAATGCCTGGCGGCAGATCGCCTGCCTCGTTGAACTCCGGTAACGGCATCGATCACTCTTTCCCGGCCGGGCGGTTGGCCAGCTTCTTGAAGTACTGCTCGATCGCTTCGCGGTAGTGCGACGGGAAGTTGCGGTTGATGACGTTCTTGGCCTCGGTCGCCTTCTTCGGAGGGAGCGTGCCCCAGCCGGCTTTGTTGCCGATGTCTTTCTTATCGACTTCACCCGGAGCGGTGGCACCCTTGATACTGCTGTCATTAGCCGCGCCACCGGATTGATTCTGGTTGCCCCCCTGTCCGCCACCGCCGCCGGCGTTTTGTTGCTGTTGCTCGACCTTCTTGATGATCTCATCGAGGGCTTCGACGATTTCTTCTTCGACCTTCTGCGTCTTCTCGCCGCCTCGGCCAAGCGTCAGTCGCCGTTCCACATCGAGCATCTTTTTGGCGACCTCACCGAGCGACGCATCTTTGAGTTGCTCCAGATCATGCCGCATCAGCAACGCGACCGCTTTGTATCGCTCGGGAACGTTCTGCGTGTTGTCGAGCAGATTGCCGAGCGACCGCATCGCGTCCCCCTTCTTCAAGAGTTGATGCTCGCAAATCGCCCGTTGAAAGAAGTAACTGGCGGGATCGACGACCTGTTTCGGATCGACGGCGACGAGCACTTCCAAGGCTTCCTCGTACAACTGCCGTTGAGCCAAGAACCGGCCAACGTGCAATCGCAGATGCTGCTTTGCGAAGTTGGTCATCGCGTCGGTTTGCGGAATGATCTCGCGCGGCCAGGTGGCGATCGGTGTCGCTTCCTGGCAGGCGTCCACGATCTTCTTGGCATCGGCATCGGCCGACGTCAACGTGCGGATGACTCGTTGGAAGATGTCTTCGGTGGTCAGCGGCATTTCGCCGAGCGTCCACTCTTGGGCGATTCGTTCGAGCACGGCTTTGTCGGTGACACCGCGTTCGGCGACCCACTGCAAGACTTGTGTCCGAGCATCCGCGGCAGTCGGCGGAGCAAACACCGCGTCGGCCGCCGAGACGTTGGCAGCCAGCAACGGCAACACGAGCCACAACGAAAACCAAGTCGCTCGATTGAAGAATAGCGACACATTCATCATCACCCGCACCACTGCGCTTTCCGGGGGCACGACCTGCGGCCTGGAAGCGACCTGACCACCCACACGGGAGACGGCACCAGTTCCTGAACGAGCGGACGCGGCGATGTTGGGCGAGACTTTGAGCCGATGGACCGCGGCCCACTGGCGAACCGAATTGGACGCTGGGTGATTCATTTGTTTTTCCCCTTCACCAAATCGGACGTCGCCTGCTGAATGCGAGCCTGGCGTCCCGAAAGTTGTTGGAGTTGCTGCACTGACTCTTCTTGTGTGGCCTGCTCGCCGTCAAAGGTGCGGCTGAGTTGCTTCGTGCGGCGATTCACTCGCAGTTGCAGTGAGCGGAGCATTTTCAATTCAGCAAGCTGATCGACCAACGGTTGCGATTGGTCCTGCTGCTGTTGCTGTTGTTGCTGCTGCTTCTTTTTGTCTTCGTCCGATTTCTCCATCTCTTTTTGGAGAGCTTCGATCAACTCTTCAAGGGCTTCGATGACATCCTTCTCGACGGCTTGTGTCAGTTCGCCGACCTTCGCGTCACGCAGCCAGCCGACCAGCGATTGCACGTCTTGCCGAATGCCGGCGACCGATTCCGGGAACGCGATCGACGAGCCTTCTTCTTTCAGCAGGATCAACGCCTTGTCCGCGTCGATCAGGATTTCCTGCTCGCCCTGGGCCAGCTTCACCGCGCGAGCTTGGACGGAAGCCTTCTCCGATTCGCCGGCCTTCGAGAGTCGCACGGTGTCGTGATAAATGATGAGCTGCGCGGCCAGCATCTTCTTGAAGCGGGCTTCGAGCGCAGCCAGCATCAGTTTTTGTTCTTCCTCGCGAAGCTGCCTCAGGATCTCTTCGATCTTCTCTTTGGCCTCCATCAGCTTCTTGATCGCGTCGTCTTGCTCCTTCGAGGCGTCGTCTCGTTTCTGTTTTTTAAGTTCCTCGATCGCCCGCTGCATCGCGTCGCGAGATTCTTCCAGTTGTTTTCGGCCGGGAGTCTTTTTCTTCTTCGGATCGTCCTGCTGCGGGCCGTCTTGCTGTCCATCCTGTTTATGATCTCCCTCCGGCTTCGGCATGGGTTGGCCATCTTGGGGCTGACCATCTTGCGGCTTGCCTGGCTGGCTCTTGTCCGGCTTCTGCTCCGATGGTTTGCCATCTTTGTCTGACGGCTTGGCTCCGTCCTTGGGCTTGTCCTCCTTGCCCATGTCGGAAGGTTTTCCGTCTTTGTCTTTGTCTTCCGGCTTCTTGTCGTCTGTCGGTTTCTTGTCTTTGTCATCGCCCGGTTTTTTGTCGTCACCCGGTTTGCCGTCCTTGTCGTCCGGCTTCTGATCGCCGTTCTTGGGGTCTTTCGATTCCGCGCCGGGCTTCTGGGGTTTCGAATTCGGCGGAGCTTCGCCGTTCTTCTCGGCATCCTGCTTGTCGATCTTCTTGCCGAGCTTGTCGGCCTCATTGGCGATATCGCTCTGCTTGTCGGCGAGCTTCTTGGCATCGTCGCCCCGTTCCGTGCCGGCCCGTGCGTCTTTCTCTTTGCCGATCAGCTTGTTGATGTCTTTGAGTAACTCTTGCAGCCGCAGCTTTTCTTTTTCGATCTCCGATCGGCGATCTTCCGACTGCAACAAGTCGAGCAGGTTCTTGAGCTGCGAGACCAATTCCTCTTGTCGCTCAATCGCTTCGCCGAGCTGCGGCTGTTCTTTGTTGAGCAGCGCGTAGATTAGTTGCATCTGATCTTCGACCCGAGTCTCCTGCGACTTGCCGAGCGCCCGGAACAGCAAGTCGGCCCGTTCGGGATCTTGCTTGCGGAGAATCTCCGCCATCTGTTGCAGCGTGAGGTTGAATCGCTTGTAGCGCGCCTTGATGGCGTCCTGATCGTTGGCGAGGTTGGGCTTTGGCGGAGCGGGAGTCTCTTGAGCGGAGAAGACCGCTGGTAGGAGCAGCGCGGCCAGGAGCAGCAATGAGAAATGAGAAATGAGAAATGGAAAATGCAAAATGGATCGCCAGCGACGCCGTTCTGTCATTTTGCATTTTTCATTTCTCATTTGGCATTTCTCATTTGGCCTCATCATCGGAAAGCCCTTTCAGTTCTTGAATGCGGCGTTTCTTCCGTTCGGACTTGGTGCGGTCTTCGAGCTGCTGCTGTTGGTCAATGATCGACTTGAGAAGTTCGATCGCTTCCTGGAATGTCTCCAGCCGTTGCATTTCCTTGAGAATCGTATCCATCTGGTCGAGCATCGTGCCGATCTGGACGATGGATTCGTCCAATCCCGGCAGCGGGTCTCGACCGTCGTCGAGCAGCAGCTTGAGCGCCCCTAGCGATTCGTCCACGGCAGGATAGTCGTCGGCATTCAACGAGTGGAGAGGTTTTACGATTTTCTCGTCGATTCGCTCCAACATTTGCGGCGTGTGAACCGCGTTGTTGATGAGCTCTTCGCGGATGTCCCGGAACGATTCCTCGACGGAAATGGTCTCGGTCGAGTTCTTGCGAATCGCGTGCAGCGACCGAATTACGCTGGCGATCACGCTGGTCATGGCCTCGGCCTTCTTGGCCTTTTGCTCTGCCGGCAGCTTCGCCGCGTCGTCGGCCTTCGAGCGGTACAGAATCAAGTCGGCCCGCGTCTGTTTGACTTCGGAGATGATCTGCTCGAAGCGTTTCCGCAGGTTCAATTCGCGTTGATAAAGCAGCGACAGCAGTTCCTCGTTGCTGACGATCTTGAACGTGAATTTCTGACTGCGAGCGACATGTGGGCCGTTGAGGTTGTCGGCGTCCTCAGCCACAACCGTCAGCGTCAGCTTCTGGCCGATCTCCAAATCCATTTTCAGGATCTCAAAGCGTTCGGTCGGATCATCGTCATCCGCTTGCAGTTTGAACTCACGCGGCTCGCCATTCGGAGATTTTGTCAGCGATCGTGTCTCCCACGGTTCTTTGTCATCGATCTGAAATTCAAACCGCACGTCTTTGATGCCGTAATCATCCGTGATGAGCGCAGCGACCGGGATCTCCGCTTTACGAGTCACTGACGTGCCGATCCCTTCCAGTTCCGCCGCGATGCTCGGCGCGTTATCGGCGATACCATGAATCGTGATCCGAGCTGGATCGGCCCCAATGATGTCGTCGGTGTCTTCGAGGAAGATTTTCAGCGCCACATCCGGTGGCATCGCGAACGGTTTTCCCAACGGAGTGTCGAGCTTCTCGAAGCGTTGCTTCGCCGGATCGGTTGCCGACTCGGTGAGCACGAATGGCAACACAATCTCACGCCGCTCGGCATCGAAGAACTTCGCGGCGCGGTCGGCGGAGATCGGTTCGACTTGCAGCGTCTGTCCGTCCGCGGATCGAGTCGTCAGCGAGGCTTCACTCGGCGACAGCGTCAATTCGTGTGGTCCGTATTGCAGCCGAGCACGCACGAGTGGCTTATTGGATTTCGCTCGCAACAGGAAATCGGTCTCGACTGGAAACGACATCTGTGTCCCTTGCACCGAGACAGTCTCGCGCACTGGCTGTTTCGTGGTCTCATCGAGCTTGCTCCGCTTCGTGTGCTCCGGGAAGAAGCACTCGGCCGCGAGCACATCGACGCGCGGCGGATCAACGACTCGCACGCGATACGCATCGCGGTTTGTGAAGTCACCGGCCGTCACCCAGAAGTCGGCGTCGTCCAGCAGATCATCAATCGCGTGTTTGAACCGCCGCTCACCCGCCGAGAAGCAGGTCGCTCGGCCGTAACCGCGGCCGCCACCGAGCCGATATTGCAGATCAACCCGTTCCGGGACTTTCTTGCCAGCCGGCACATCGAACAGCAACACCAGATCGCTGCCGCGCGGATGCTTGTACTGGCCTTCGACGAACGGCTTCACCCGATCTCCCGGCTGAGCCAACACGGTCGCGACGAGCTCCACTTCGCGCGGCCAATACGTGTCTTCCAACCCGACGTAACCGGCTCGCCAGCGAGCAAACGCTTGCGGACACATCGCCGCGAACGCGATCAGCGACACGATCAACACCCCCGCCGCCGTCGTCACTCGACGCAGCGGTCGCCGATCAAACACCTCGCCAACATCAACAGTCTTCAAAGCTGACACCGCCTCGAGCATCGTCCGTTCAAGCATCGCCGAAGTCAGCGCAGTGTGCGATTCCGTCTGCCCCGCCGACTCGACCGCCGTCACCAGCCGGTCGTTCAATTCCGGAAACCGCTTCTCCAAAACGAGCGCCAGCGACTTCGTGCGGAAGCTGCGAAACACTCGGAACACGATCAGCACCAACACGACCGCAGTCACCGTTCCGATGACCGCCATGTCCAACGCGACTCGCAACCAACGAGCCGGCTCCAATCGCCGCACCGCAAACACCGCCGAGTCGAGGCCGAGGCTAAACCAGAAGAACAATCCAAGGGCGACGAACGCCAGCGCAATCCCTTCCAAAAGGACGTATCGCCGAATACGCGACTTCAACTCCGCGAGGATCGCTTCGACTTCGGGAGGAAGTTGGATGTGCTCGAACATATGGCTTTGCCGTCCAAATAAGATTTGGTGATTCGCAGCCGATTAAGAGAGTCGTTGATAGAGATCAGCGTTCTTGGCCACGACTTGTTCGGAGACCTCTTGAAACTTCACGTCAACCCGCTTCGGCGGCGAAAGAATTCGGCGTCCGCTCTTGGCCTGGTCACGTCGAGCGTCGTCCAACATCTTGTGGACGTCGTAGCCACTCGCCGCAGCAAGTTCCTCTTTGATGCGGCGCACTTCTGCGAGGATGTCATCGGCCGAGCCACAATCAAGTTCAGGCGAATTCATGGTTACTCTCCCAACAATTCGAGCGGTGTGCAGAGGATCGGCATCTGGAAACCAAACGCCGCGATCAACTCGGAAAGCTCTCGCATGATCGTTGCGTTGGCGATGTGCCGACAATTCCACGTCAACAGGATATCGACTTCCGCGACTGAGGCCACGGCGATGTGAGCCGCGTCGCGCAGAGCTTTCGGAGGCAACAATTCAGACGCCAGGATGGCCGCCGCCAGTTCATCAACACGAGCACTAATCTCCAAGAGTGGAAGTCCGTCGAGAAATGCCATTCGTCGTCCGGCCGCATCGGCATCTCCGGCCGCCGCTTCGCTGAGTACAACTTGCGAGGTGCAAAGTTCGAACGACTTGCGTTGGTTGTTCCACCAATCGTGAGTGGCCTGCTGTTTTGCCGCTCGTTTGATGTCGCTGGCTGGCCACGCCGCGAGATAGCTGGGAATCGTCGTCTCAATGTAGACCAACTTCGGCATCGCAGTATCCGGTCAAGCCCAAGTCAAATCATCACGCCAGCTTCAACAGTTTTCTCGTCAACCACTCCGCCGACAACAGGCCCACTAACACATACAGCACCCAGTCACGATCCCAAAGCGTTCGCAGCCGCTCATCGACCAAGAATTCTTCGCCGTGATTCGGCAGCAGTTTCGGTAACGCGGCCGCAGTGCTTTCATCCAGTTGCAAGTACGCCCCGCCGGTTTCGTCGGCCAAGGCGCGGAGCAGTTGGACGTTCTGCCGAGCGTTGGCGGTTTCCAAGTTCGGGAGTGAAACGTCAAGTTTTTCCGAAAGCTTGTCGGTCGAGTCCGGGATCGTCAGTTCCAAGCGGTACGTCCCCGGCAGGCTCAGCCGGAAATCTCCGACGAATTGGCCGGGGCGTTGGCGGTCGGCTAATAGCTTCATTGGGGGAAGCAGCGGGCGACCGGAGGGATCGTAGATGTCGCAGTTGACCGACTCGGCCGTGAGCGGTTGGAACTGAGCGTCGCTGAGCAACGCTCGCACATGCGCCGTTTGGCCGAGCAAGTATTGATTCCGTTCGAGCAACAACATGCCGCGCAGCGTGCCCCGCTTAAGCCGCGTCGTGCTGAGTTCTCGAATCGCCTTCGTCCAGAAGCGATCGAAATAGTCCTCGTCGATGGCTCGCAGCCGCCAGACCTCGCCGGCTCCGACATACAGCGTGCGACCCGATCCATAGAACTGCGACGCCAACCAAATCGGAGCACCGTAACTGGTCTCGGCGCGCGGATCGGTGAAGTTGGCATACACGGTCGCTCCCGCTTTCGAGCCGGCCGTCGGATAGCAGCGATAGATTCCGGGGAACTCTTTCCACAGGAGCGCGCTGCTGATCGGGTCTTCGGTCAGCAACAAGAATCCCGCTTCGAGACCGGCTCGCGAGAAGCCAATCGGCCAAGCTGCCGGGCCGCTTGCGTCGGCGAGCAGATCAGACGCCAGCGAACTGAGCGTCACCGGACAGAGTTCTTGAATCGGCTTCACTTCTTCGCCGCCGCTCGCCAGCGAGGACGTGTTGACGTCTCCCGCCACGAGGATCAGGCCGCCCGATTGCGCGAAGACCCATTCACGCAGGATCGACTGTTGCTCCGGCGTCACCTTGCGCCAGTCGGGATCGAACGCCACGATCACGTCGTACGGAAACAGTTCGTCGCGGGTCTTCGGGAAGTCGAACAGCAGCTTGTTCGATTCCTGGCTGACCGCCGTGCCGGGATCGGCCGTTTGCAGCAGCACATCGACTTCGATGGCTTTGTGCCGGAAGAGCATGTTCTTCAAGAAGACGTAATCGCGCATCGGCCCACCCGCGAACAGCAGCACTTTCGTCTTGCGGTCGGTAACGCGGATCGTCTTGCGACGTTCGTTGTCGGCGTCGCTCAGTTCGCTGGTCTTCGCGGCTGGCTTCGCGCGCAGCAGGTACTCGACCGAACCGGTCGTCGCCGGGTTCTGCTGAAACTTCACCTCGATCGGCACGCCGTTATCCGCCAGCGCGAGCTCTTTCGATTCGACCAGACTCGGCTCCGACGTCTCCCCTTCGGGCCGCGACAGCAACTCAACGACCGCGCTCTTCCCCGCGAGTCCCTCGGCCTGCACAAACGCGGTGATCTCAAATGGATCGCCAAGATGTGCATCGGTCGGAGCCTGCACACTGGCAATCGACAAGTTGACCGGCGGCTGAGTCCCACCGACTCCGACCGTGACCAACCGCGTCTTCGACTGCGCCGCGAAGTGACTCGCCGCCGACGGATCAATGCCGGCATTCGCCGCACCGTCGGAAATCACGATCACTCCCGACAACGATTTGCCCGTGACCTGTCGCACAAGTTCGAGCACCGACTCGCCGAGCCGAGTCTCGACCCCGCGCGGCTTGAGAACTTCATCCCAATTGGGACCGCCTTCCTGTGGGGCAGGTTTGTTACCTGCCCGTCCTTTGCCGTCAGCGTTCTCCGGGCCGGGCAGGTTGGAAAACTGCCCCACGACGCGCGGATCCTTCGTGCGAAACAGCCAATGCGGCCCCGCCTGCGTCGAGTCAAACGTGAAAACGCTGACGTCATGATTCCGCTGCAACTCCGCAATCAATGGCGACCGTTCCAACAACTCGCGCACCGCATCTGCTCGTGGTCGAGCCGGCTTAGCCTCAGCACCGTCTGACTTCGCCGAGTCGGCCTCATCAGGTGAGGTTTCCGGCAACTGCATCGACAGCGAGGTGTCCACCGCGATCGCGACTCGCGACGGTCGAAACGATGTTGTCTGAGTCCGCTCCTGCGGATTGACGGCAATTGCAATCAACCCGCCCCACGCTCCCAATCGCAGGACGAGCAACCACACCTTCCAAGCCGGATGCAACTCCTGAGTGTCCCGCAAATACAACGAGACAATCCACACGACACCGATCACTGCCAACGCCAGCCAGCCCAACCACATCAAGGGACTGGTCGGCAAATCGACTTCCCACGCTATGCGGGTGTCAGCGGCCAGAGTCACAGCGGTGAAGGCAGCATTGGTCATCGACAGTTCTTTTCAACCTCCAGGTCAATCAGCTTTGCAGCAACAATTCCAACAGCACAGGACTACGTTCCCAAAGACTCGCGAATCTGTTTGAGCGTCTTGCGAGGCCCGATGGCAGCGCGGCGTTCGGCATCGGCGAGGTAAGCCATGAATTCCGCACTCGATCGCAAGGCGAGGACTTCTTCGTCCGAGTCATCCGCTGGAACGATCGCGAAGCGTGTTTGCCCATTCGATTGGAGAAACACAACGTCGTTCTGCTCGGCGGCTCCCAAGACTTCGGACAAAGTTGATCGTGACGAATCGAGTGTGGCGCTCTTCATAATGGGATCACCTTTCCGTCGATCGTCAGTTGGTTGTGTTCCTTGTGGCCCACAGCGACGACGATGACCAGAATACGCTCGTGCTCGACGTTGTAGAAGACGCGGAAGTCCCCAACTCGAAGTTCCCAAGCGGCGACCGGATTTGGCCGCAGTAGCTTCCGATGCTTTGTGGGAGTGGTCGGCTCATGGCTCAGTTGTGTTTCAATCGAATCCAACAGTGTTCTTCGATCTCGCGACGAGAACTCCGCCAATTGACGTTCGGAGTCCGCTGAAAACTCAATCTCATAGATCATCGACTGGCTCCCGCAGCCGGCCGATGATGGTAGCTCAATCGGTACGCCATGAATTGTTCAGCGATCAGCAACACGGCCAGCAGCAGCAGCAGAGCGTCGCGGACTTCGCTGCCAATGTCACGGCCCGCAATCCACGAGAACTCGCCCGGCTCTTGGATGCTGACGCGAATTTTTTCGCCGAGTTGTTTGCGAATCAGTTCGGTCGTCGCCAGCGAGAGATCGCTTTCGTCAGCCGGAAAGTTGTAGGTGATCCACCGCTCGAACGGGACTTGATTCAGGTCGAGCAAGCGGACTCGATACAGACCCGGCAAGTCGGTGTCGCGAAATGTGGCGGTGAGGCGCAGTTTCGGCGCTGAGGTTTGGGATAACGGCTCTCGGCCATCGGCTTTCGGCTCTCGGCCGGACGTGCCCGCATCGGGTGCGGCTTGCAAACGGATCGTCCGTTCGCCAGCCGGATCGGGGACGACGATGTCGATCATGTCGGTGAACTCGCTGGGGTTGAGCGACAGTTCAATCGGTTCACCGGCGAGGCGGCGTTCGAGTTGGCGGTCGCTGCGAGCGATGTGCTTTTGCAGTTCGAGTTGCAGCACGACATAGCTGGCGTACTTGGCCCAGTTGTTCCAGGCCGGACCGCAGGTCGTCAGACAAGTGATGACGTTCCCTTTGCCGAAGCGGTGATGAAACATCAGCGGCTGCCGATTGCGGAGCGTCGCAATCGTCTGCACTCCGTCACCGCGAGCTTGATCGTCTCGCGGCCAGCTCGCGGCAGCCGGGAAGAATTTCGCCACGCGAGTCACATCGAGATACGGATTCTCTTGCCCTTCAAAAACTCGAAAGATCGGATGCGACGCGAGCACGAGGTCCGGGCCGGAGTCCTCAACGATTGGCAGGTCGCGCGGAGCCGTATCGAGCGGCACCGGGAACAAACCTTTGCCCTCTTTGAAAAGCGACTCGTTGTAAAACGCCGTCTTGACCGACGGGCCAACGAACCACGCCAGACCTCCGCCCGCCGCGACGTATTTTTCCAGCGGATCGAGCGCATCGGCCGGCAAGTCGGCAACGTTCAACAGATAGATTGCTTGAAACTCGTCGATCGGACGCCGCCGCAGATAATCGACCGTCTCGATCTGCGGAGCGAACCCGGTGATGCGTGGATCGGCCGCGAGAGCATCGACGACATACGAGCCTTCATCGCCGCTCGGATCACCGTCCACGATCAAGACCTTGTGAACCGCCGACGTCTCAAGTGCCAGCAACCGCGAGTTGTCTTCCGACAACGGATCCCCTTCGAGACTGACTCGCACGTCGTGTTTCTTTGGCGTCTCGAACACGAGATCAAATTCGCGCTCGACCGACTCACCCGCTTCGATCTTGTCAAACGTCAGCGTCATCGGCAGCTTCTGGCCGTCCTGATGCACGCTCAAGCGGACTTCGGTCGCGGCTTGTTCGGAAAAATTCTTGACGGTGACTCGCAACCGCACCGGCACTCCGGCCGCCGCGACTTGCAGGTCGCCGGACAAATCGGTCACGGCGAGATTCGCGTGCCGCTGCTCGACCGTCTTCACGAAGTTCAACGTCACCCCCGCCGCGTCGAGAATCTCGGCGGCGGACGACATCGCCTTCTGATCCTGCCAATCGCGCTGCCGGAAATCGGACAGCACATGCAGATGCTTGATCGCTCCGACGTCTTCCTTGTCTCCGAAGAGCGTCCGCGCCGCCGTCAGGCCATCGACCAGCGACAATGCTCGGTGCGATGGTTTGAGGTTTTCCAGCTTCGTATCAAGTTCCGCGACGAACGAATCGCTGACATCCCGCTGCGAAAACACCGGCTGCTCCGGGTTCGACAGCAGGACGAGCGTAAAGATCTGCGTCCCCGGCCGCCGCGAGCCTTCCGCCACCAACTTCTTGATGACCGACACCCCTTCGCCAAACGCCGTCGTGTCGCCAATCCGATCGCGCATCGAGCCGCTGTCGTCCAGTAAGACCATGTGATGCGTGCGAGCCCCACGAAACACCGACAACTGGCTCGGATCGAGAATCAGCCGAGCGATCAGCAGCATCAATCCCAGCACCAGCAAGATTCGCAGCAGCAACAGAATCAACTGCTCGATCAGCACTCGGCGACGATTGCGTTGCTGGCTGGCCAGCAGGAATTCCATCGCCGCGAATCGGACCCGGCGAAACCGCAGCCGATTGATCAAATGAATGATGATCGGCGCGGAAATCAGCGCCGTGCCGGCCATGACAAAGCCAGGATTCAGAAAATGTTGCAGCAGCCAAGAAGGCATGAGGAGGAGAAATCCGAAGTTCCAAACTCGAAATCCGAAATCCGAATGAGCAACGCTGGCGGAACAGTAATCGTGACACGGATCAGCCGCAAACGCTTCCAACGGTCGCGTGATCGAGTGGGAGGGTCGCAAGCGTATTGCTTGAGGGTCGCGAGAAGCGGGATAAACTGCCCGCGCAAGGCTCAGTGATTCGAGGTCCGCGACGGACCCGCTCCGCTTGGGACAGGCACGCAAGGCAAGTTGCCAACATGCAGAAGATCTCCAAACGTATCGCGCGTGGGTTTCGCAGCGTTCCGTGGGTGGCGGGATTCTCCACCGTGGCGGGCTGGGTCGTGGTCTGCGTGACTTTCGTCAGCCACCTGCTGGGCGGCGAGGAGCCGATCACGTTGAAAGGGCACACCGCCGGAGTCACAAGTGTGGCGTTTAACCCGGACGGAAAACGATTGGCGTCGGCCAGTGGCGATCAGACGGTGAAGGTGTGGGATGCCACGAACGGACAAGAAACGCTGACGTTGAAAGGACACACCAACCAAGTCCGGCACGTCGCATTCAGTCCGGATGGGAAACGTCTGGCGTCGGCCAGCTACGATTGGATGGTAAAGGTGTGGGACACCACGAGCGGTCAAGAGACGCTCACACTGAGAGGTCACACCGCTGGCGTCGCGACCGTGGCGTTCAGCGCGGACGGCAAACGGCTGGCGACAGCCAGCGACGATTGGATGGCAAAGGTGTGGGACGCCACGAGCGGTCAGGAGACGCTCAACTTGAAAGGGCACACCAACCTCGTCACGAGCATGGCATTTAGCCCGGACGGAAAACGGATGGCGTCTTCAAGCATCGACCAGACGGTGAAGTTGTGGGACGCCGCGAGCGGTCAAGAGACACTCGTTTTGAAAGGACATCACGGCGTGGTCTGGAGCGTGTCGTTCAGCCCGGACGGAAAACGACTGGCGACGGCCAGCGAGGATCAGACGGTCAAACTGTGGGACTCAATGAGCGGCCGAGAGACACACACGTTGAAAGGGCACACCCGCGAAGTCACGAGCATCGTATTTAGCGCGGACGGAAAGCGATTGGCGTCGGCCAGTGGAGATTGGAAGGATGCGACCAAACCAGGCGAAGTACGAGTGTGGGACGCCACCACCAGCCAGGAGTTGCTCACGTTGAAAGGGCACACCGGCGCGATCTTTGGCGTAGCGTTCAGCCCCGATAGCAACCGGCTCGCGTCAGCCAGCGCGGATCAAACCGTGAAAGTGTGGGACGTCACGCCTCGTCCGTGAACGCCGGAGTCGCGACTGGGGCTCAAGACACTGATTTGGATTCACCTCTCCGATCCCTGACTGAGGAGGAATCCAAAAGTCGGTTTGAGCCGACCGCGCCGACGGATTGTCATGTGCCGGTCAGGCAAACTCAGCGGACGCGGCTGAGCACTCTTCGTGGCTCAGTCGCACGCGAACGAAGTTCTCGCCGTCACAGTCCGGCGCACGAGATAAGGTGTTGAGGCATTCGCTCGGCCAGGCCGATTGAGCGGGTAGCCGCGCTTCGCCAGAACGCGGGCGATTGGCGGAAGACCCGCGTTCTGGCGAAACGCGGCGACGACAAACTTGTGCTGAGGCTGTTGTGAACTCGGATCGCAATCTGTTTCTGACGCTGGTGTGCGTGCTGCTGGGCTTCGGCGTGCTGATGGTCCATAGCGCCAGCGTCACGTCGCGACCGACAGAATTTGAGCAGATCTATCTGTCTCGTCACGTCACGCATCTCGTGGTGGGAGTGATCGCGGCGAGCTTGTGTTCGCTGCTGCCGTCGCGGTTCTGGAGAGAGTCCGCTCTGTGGTTGTTTCTCGGCACGGTCGTGCTGCTGGTCGCCGTGTTGATTCCGGGGATCGGGACAAGAGTAAATGACTCGCAGCGATGGATTCGTCTTGGTCCGTTTCAGATGCAGCCGTCGGAACTGGCAAAGATCACGCTGCCGTTGCTGTTGGGAGCGATGCTCGTCAAACGACAAGAGAACCTGCGGCGTTGGTTGGCCGGAACGATTCCGTTTGTCCTGCCGATCGCGATTGCGCTGCCGCTGGTGTTGAAGGAACCTGACCTCGGCACGGCCGCCTTCCTCGCGATGTCGAGTGGTCTGCTGCTGTTCCTCGGCGGTTGGCCGATTCGCAACTTCGCGTTGGGGCTGATCCCGGCTGCGGCGGTGGCGATGACGCTCAAGCCGTATCAATGGAAGCGGATCACCGACTTCGCGGCCGCGTGGTCCGACGTCGATCAGGCGTCGTACCAAGTCAAGCAGTCGCTGTTGTCGTTCGGCTCCGGCGGGCTGATGGGAGTCGGCATCGGCAAGGGCTGGCAGAAGCTGAGCTATCTGCCGGAAGCGAATACCGACTTCGTGTTCGCGGTCGTCGGCGAAGAATTGGGCCTCGTCGGTTCGCTGGGCCTTGTGCTGTTGTGGGCGGGATTCTTCGTCACCGGACTGAGTCTCTTCCGTCAACATGAACGGCGCGGCTTTGAGTCTCTCGTCGGCGTGACGCTGCTGAGCCAAATGGTTCTGCAAGCGGTGATGAACGTCGCGGTCGTGACCTCGATGATGCCGACGAAGGGCATCTCGCATCCGCTGCTCAGCTATGGCGGCAGCAACTTGGTCATCAGCCTTGTGTCGATTGGCATCGTCGTGAGCTTGTCGAAGGACGCCGCGGGGCACGTTTCCAACGTGCCAGCATCGAGTGGGCACGTTGAAAACGTGCCCCACGTCAGGCGTCCGGATTCTGCTTCGGCGGCGCGAATTTGATTTTCTCGACGTAGCGGATGATCGTCTTGCCATCGGGGCTGAGGCGGCCGGTGCAGGCTCCGATGGCTTTGACAACGAAGTCGAAGTTCAAGTGGTAGTCAGCGTCGATCTCGACTTCGATCTCTTTGCTGCGTGCGGAGTTCTCGCGGCCGATCAGCTTCAGGATTTCGTTGTTGAGCGTTTGAAAGGCTCCCGGCCCGTTGCCGAGTTGGCGTTCGCCGAGCCTCAGGCTGGCGAGGCCGCCGTCCGCCGCGGCGACCAGGCGGACTTTGATGTCGGGTAGCACTTCTGACTTCGCCGCGCCGGCTCCGGGCGGCGGCATGTTGATGTTGAAGTCACCTTCCGGGCCGACGATCTTCAGCGTGAACATGAAGAACGTCAGCAGTTGAAACGTGACGTCGATCATCGGCGTCGTTTGCTGCTGCAAGCTCGCCGGTTCTTGCTGCTTGATCTTCATGATGGGTCTCACGGAGTCACGGGGTCGGGAGTCTTTTTCTCGTGCCCCTTCAATCAATACATGATTCGGATTCAGCTCGCGGAGCACGAGAAAAAGACTCCCGACCCCTTTCCGTCAATCGGTCGGTTGCTGTGCTCGCAGAGCAAACTTCTCGAACTTGGCGTCCTGCGATAGCTTGATGAATTCTTGGACTTGTCCCGTCGGCACGTCCGCGTCGGCACGCACGACGATCGTCACGTCGGCAAGTTTGACGGACTTAGCCTGATAGATTCGTGCCTCTTGCAACAATCGCTGTTTGTATTCGGGGACGCGCAGTTCTTCGCCCGGCAGGAACACGAACGGCAGCGGATCGAGCCGGCTGCCGTCTTTGGCTCGCTTGAAGCCAATGTTGACGACCAACTCGTGTTCGACCTTCATTTCGGGAGGCTTCGCCAGCGCGTCGGTCGGCAGGCGCACGCGCTCATCGACCTGCGTCTGGTCAAAGTTCGTGACCATCATGAAGAAGCTGATGAGCTGGAACGTGAGATCCATCATCGGCGTCATGTCCATTTCCGCCGACGGCATGGGAGGCGACTTGAACTTCATGGGAGTGGTCCGCGAGGCGATGAAGGCGTTGCCAATTTCAAGAATGGAGAATGAGAAATGGAGAATGAGAAATGCAAAATGACGACCCGCGCAAAATCCATTTTGCATTCTCCATTTCTCATTTTTCATTTTCCATTTTTGAACGCTCTACGCAGTCGGAGCCGCCGATGTCGCCGCGGCCGGCCGAGCCTGCATTCGTTTCAGCAAGTCTTCACCAGAGCGACCGACGTCGAACATCAAACGAATCAAATGATTCCGCAGCAGGCTGTAGGCGATCATCGCCGGGATCGCGACGATCAGACCCTCCAGCGTCGTGACCAGCGCGAGCTGAATGCCTTCGGCCAGTTCGGAAGGTTTGGGAGTCGTGCTGGAACTGGCGATCTCATCGAACGCTTGCACCATCCCCTGCACGGTGCCGAGCAATCCGAACATCGGCGCGGTAGTGGCGATCAGCGCCAGCCAACTCAGCCGATGTTCGAGCGCCATGTTTTCGTCTTCACCGGATTCACCCATCGCCGCGAGTGCCTCGTCCGGACCTTTCTGCAACTTGGCCATACCGACGACCAACAACCGCGCCAACATCGACTCGTCTTCTTTCGCGGTATTGAACGCACCTTGATAATCGCGAGCGGTGAGCTTGCCTTCAAACTCGGTCAGGAAGTCCGGCGGCATGAACACGGTCCGGCGAATCTGCATGATGCTCATGATGATGAGCGCCACCATGATGAACGACTCGATGAAGACGCACGCACCGAACGGCCCGGAGGCGTCGATCAGCCATTTCAAAAACGTCTTCTGCTGCGGCACATCGGCCGCCGGTTCAGCGGCCGGCGCGGCCTTTGCCGGCTTCTCGGCCGGTTCGGCCGCGGGCATCGCATCATTCGCTTCGTTTTGGAAGGCGATGGCCGGGGCCGCGTGATGAATGACGCCCAACAGAGCGGTTAAAAGCACAGCCACGAGTACGAATCGCCGATGGCGAATCCTCTCGGACGATGGTCGTTCCAACGACATTGTGGTCTCCGTCATTTGATTTGTAGGACGGGCACTCTTGCCCGTCTTCTTTGTGCGACTTCCCACGAAGTGGACGGGCAAGAGTGCCCACCCTCCGTCTTAATTCGTCTTGGCCGCGTCGCCGGTTGCGGCCGCGCCGTCGGCTTGCAGCTTCTTGGCCCATTCGCTGTTCGGGTAGTCTTCCAGCAACTCATCCCTGGCCTCGGCGGCACGATCGGGCTGGCCGATGGACCCCGAAATCTTCGCGAGGTGATACAGCGCTTCGGCCTTGGCAGCCTTCTGTTTGGGGAACAGCACGGGGACATGCAGGTAGGCCAGCACAGCGTCCTTCAACTGCTTCTGAGCTTGATAGCAGTCGCCTTGCAGCACGTAAGCGACAGCCATTGTTCCCGCCTCTTCGGTCGAGGTGGCCTTGATGATTTCGTCGATCAATTTCAAGGCGTCTTCGTGCTTAGATTGCTTGACGAGACAGGCCGCTTTGCCGACTTGAGCCTCGGCGCGGCGGGCCTTCTCAGCGTCGGTCTCCGCGCTGCCAGAGGCGGCTTCATCAAAAGTCTTGTTGGCTCCCTCGATGTTGTTCTGCTTGAGTTGCATCCGGCCGACGGCGACCTTCGCGGCGATTTGGAAATCTTTCCAAGGTGCTTTGCCCAAACCTTCAAATGCGGCCTGAGCTTTCGCGAAGTCCCCCTTCGTGGAGTAAAGCTGGCCGAGGTAGCTTTGCGACTCATAGAAGCCCAGGTGCTCGGGGTTCGCTTTCAGAAACGCTTCCATCTTCTTCACGGCATCGTCGAGCTTGGAATCGTCTTCGAGCGCCTGCTTGGCCATCGTGCGGGCGATCAAGAAATCGAGATACGTCTTGAGCTTGCCGCTGGCGTCCTTGTGGACTTCGCCGTAGGTCTCGAGAGCCTTGTCGAAATTGCCGCGATCCTCATCCCCTTTGGCGATGTTGAGCTTCGCCGGTTCCCCTTCCCACTTGATGGCGGCAATATCGTTGGAAGGAATCTTCACCGCGTCGCCCGTCTTGGGCTTGATGGTCACCTCGGTTTTATTCGCCGTACTGATCTCGCCGACAATTTGTTTGTTGGTGCTCTTAACCGTGACGGTGTCGATGGCCCAGAGCGGCGAAGCGGACAGAACGAGGGCAGCGAAGGCGAGGTTGCAAAATTTGGTCATGGTGTGAGTTCCGAAAAAAATGTAGCCGCGTTCGCCAGAACGCGGGGTGAGGCGTAGGTTGCCCGCACTCTGGCGAGTGCGGCTACGATTGAATTCATGCGTCTTTCGGCCTGGTTGATTTCTTAACGGCTTTCTTGGTCACTGTCGTTTTGCGTCGCGTGGCGACGTCTTGCATATCGAAGACTGGTCCCACCGCAGGTTCATCTGCGGCGGCCGAGAACGCGACTTCGCCGGAATCGTGAGACACTCGATCCAATCGTTTGTGATTCTTGTTTTTGAGCACCATCCAGACCGACGCACCGCCGCCACCCACCAGAATCAGGACGAAGACCGCGACCGCCATGCCACCTCCGCCAGAGGGTTTCGGGGTCGCCGCCGCTTCGGCCTTGTCTTTCTTCTTCGAGCTGGCTGTTTCAATTTTCTCCGGTTTCGTCTTGGCCGGCGCGGCGGCGATCACCAACGTCGTCGGGCGTTCGAGCGGATTCGGTGATTGACCCAAATCCGATTGAATCTGGCGATAGAGCCGATCGAACTTCTTCCACCAGTCGTCCGGGATATCAACCGTGATGCGGACGAAGGTCTCGATCACGCTCTTGGCCGTCTCCAATTCCGCCTGTTTCTTCGCCGTCGTCGACTGAGCTTGCCCCAGCTTTTGCCGGCAAAAGGAAACGTTGTACCAAGCCTCATACAGCTTGTCGCCATACCGATCGCGTGTCTCGGTTCGGCCGTCGGCGATCAGCCGTTGCAAGCGTGTGCTGAGTTCCGTCCAGCCCCAGACCTCACCTTTCTGCCCGCGATTCACGCCGTCCACCGCCTTCTTGAGGAAGTCGGTTTTGCCGACGAGTCCTTGATCGAAGTAAACGTAAGCGGCCTCGAACTGAACGTCGGCCGCTCGCGGGCGTTCGATGATCAGCGTCTTGAGCAGCGATTCCGCTTCCTCGAAATCCCCTTGCCGTCGTTTGCAGTTCGCCAGTCGCAAGCGGACGCCGGCAAGTCGGTCCTTGTCGCTGAACGCCTTGTCTTTCTTCGCTCGATCGAGAACCGACACGTATGTTGCGGCGGCTCGTTCAAAATACGTCTTCGATTCCGCAGCATTATCGAGCGATGACTGCGCGAGTCCGTAGTACGTCTCGGCGATCCAGGTCAACGACGAAAGGTTTTGATCGGTGCGCTGATACATGCTGTCGAGGAATTGCTCGAACGATTTGCGGACCTCGCCGAACCGCTGCTTGTCGCCGGCTCCCTTGAGCCGGGTGAGTTCCTTTTCGAGTTCCTTGCCAAGCTGCACATAGACCGCCGTGACCGCGTCCGCTCCGCCGCTGTGCTCGGCGAGCTGTTCCAACTGCGCCATGACCTCGCGCGCGTCGTCCAACTGCTGTAAGCCGACTCGGCCGCGTAGCAGCAATTGATAGATGTGCGACGCGAACCGCGCACTGCGAATGCTGGGATGCGCCGGCCGCCGCGTTTCGTCGTCCACATGGATCGCGACCAACACGCTGTGCGGTTGCTTGCTGAGCAGATCAATCGCCGGCTGATACCTCCCGGCCGAAAGCAGGATTTCCGCGAGAGCCGACTTCGACGCGACCAATTCGTCCGGCGTCTTGCTTTGTTCCGGAATCTTCTTCTGCAAGCGGTCGATGCCGGTTTGCAGGAAGCGTTCCGCATCACCGCGCCATTTCGACAACTCTTCGGGAGTCGGCCGCAGCGCGATGTCTTCGTCAATCGAACCCATCAGGTATTGCTGCCACAACGCTTGCCCCGCAGAGCATTGAGCTTCCGGAAAGTTCTCGGCGGTTTCCGGGACGCGCAGGAACCATTGGGCGGCAATCTTGGGCTGATCGGTCTGAGCGAACGTGCGGCCGACGAGCATGCGTGTTTCATTAGCCTTTGAGTGCGACGGCCATTTCGCGGTAATGTATTCCGCCAGCCGAACCATCAGCCGCGTGTCCACATCGCGCAGCGGTTTCAATTCCCCCGGCGTCTGATTGAAGCCTTTGATGTAACTGGCGACCGCAAGGTACGCGGCGTCGAGAGCCGTCTGCTCGTCTTGCTTGTCTTTCGTCGGATTGAACGCGACCGCCTCGGCACAGATCGCCGCCTCATACGGCTTGTCGGCGAGGTAGTAGCCGTAGGCCAACAGATAACGGCACTGATTCAAATCAGCGCGTGTCGCCGACTTATCTGCCAGCGCGAGTGCCAACCGCAGCACGCGGATTTGCTCTTTGACGAGTCCGCGGTGATCGGCTCGCAGCTTTTCGATTTCGTCGCGTGCCTGCTTGTTCTGGATCGACGCATCGAGTGTGGTCTTCTTCTCGCCCGCGCGTTTCACCAAGTCTTGGCCGAGCGTGAACGCGGAATAGAAATCCTTCGGATCACCCGCGCCATCTTTGCCCTTGAGCCGCAGGTTGAGGTCACGGACTCGCTGAGTCGCGAGATCCCGATACGCGCCCGGCCACTTCGAGAGCGTTGTCAGATGCGTGATCGCCTGCCGCAACAGCTTGTCCTTTTCGGTTTGTGAAATCCCGCTGCTGTCGGCCTGCTTTTCGAGAGCTGTGACCAATTCCCAACGCACCCCCTGCCCGGCCGCGCTGCGCTGCTCGATTTGTTTGGCAGCTTTGATCCAATCCTCGGCCTCGACGATCGCCATCGAATACTCGCGCCGCTGATCGTGGTTGAGACAGATCAACCGGAAGTGCCGCACTTGATCCTGTAATGGCTTCAAGCCCTCCGGCGGATGCGTCAGCAACTCGGCATAAATGCCGAGCGCTCGTCGCGGGTCGTTCATCTCTTCGTAGCACTTGGCTTCCCACATCTGCGCGTGCAAGCCGCCAACCGTCGAGCGGTATTTCGTGAAGATGCCATGAAACAGCTCGACCGATTTCTTCAGATGGAAGTTGCGATTCGTCGTGCTGGGATCGTAGGTCTGTGCTTCCTCGAACTCGCACAGCGCGACATCCAACTGCGCCCGCATGTAATTGACCTCAGCCCGATGCCGAGCCTCGAACTTCACCGGCTCGGCCGTCTTGTCGATGAACTTCGGAAACGCATCCCACGCCGCTTTGTACTGGTCGTGAGCCTTCTCGAAGACCGCACGGGCGAGCGTGATTTGTTCGCGAGCCTTGTCCTGAAACTCCGCATGATTGTCTTTGTTGGCCGGCAGCTTGGCCTGCAAGATGTCCACGCGAGCCTTGCTCAGCAGCAACCCGGCCCGCGTGCTGTTCGCCGTCGCGGCCAGCGGATGCTTTGGGCTGTCCTTCGTGAACTGTTCGAGAAACCCCAACGCCTGATCGAGCTGCCGCTGCTGCGTCTCCGGGCTGACCGAATGCTTGGCCGACTCGCTGAGCGTCACCGCTCGTTCATACGGAATGAGCACCCGTAGCTCGGCCGGCAGATCGGGCCTGTCCTGAAGCTGCTCCAAATACAGCATCGCCCAGTCGTAATACTGCCGTGCTCGTAGCCCGTCGAGAAACTCGCGCATCGGTTCGGCGGAATGACCACGCCCGCCGAGACTCAGCACGAGTCCGACACTCACGATCAATATCCACAACCCACGCAGCCTCATGGC
>CAMDDX010000039.1 GCA_945893075.1 Planctomyces sp. SH-PL62
ACAATCGACCGTCCAAAGGAGCCGAGTTCGTGTTGTCCTTGCCGTATGCGATGTAACCTTGGACCGATCATGCCCAAACTTCTCGTCATCGACGACGAACCCAACATCACGTTCACGATTGCCGAGACGCTCGGCTCGGACGAACTGCAAGTGCTCACGGCCGGCACGGCGCGCGAAGGGATTGAGCTGTTGCGTCGGCAACGTCCCGACGTCGTGCTCTGCGATGTCCGGTTGCCGGACCTGTCGGGCCTCGACGCATTCGACCGGATGCACGAAATCGACCCGCGTATTCCGGTCATCATCATGACCGCGTTCGCCAAGACCGAGACCGCCATCGAGGCCATGCGTCGCGGAGCGTTCGAGTACCTCGTCAAGCCGATGGACTTCCAGGCGCTCAAGCAAGCGGTCCAGCGAGCCCTCGAAGTCAGCCGCTTGAGTCACGTCCCGGCGGTGCTCGGCGAACTGGAGTCGGACGAAGACGATCCCAACGCCGAGCGGATCATCGGCCTCTCCCCCGCCATGCAGGAGGTTTACAAGACGGTCGGCCGCGTCGCCTCGCAAGACGCGACGGTGCTGATCCTCGGAGAAAGCGGCACTGGCAAGGAACTGGTCGCGCGAGCCATCTATCACTACAGCCAACGCAGCCAGAAACCGTTCCTGGCCGTGAACTGCGCGGCGTTGTCGGAATCGCTGCTCGAAAGCGAACTCTTCGGCCACGAGAAGGGAGCTTTCACCGGCGCGGATCAACGCCGCATCGGCAAGTTTGAGCAAGTCCACGGCGGCACGATCTTCCTCGACGAGATCGGCGACATGAGTGCCGCAACTCAGGCCAAAGCGCTGCGCTTGCTCCAGCAACAACAGTTCGAGCGCATCGGCGGCAACTCCACGATTCAGACGGACGTCCGCATCATCGCCGCCACCAATCAAGATCTCGCCACGATGGTCGCCGACGGCAGATTCCGGCAAGACCTGTTCTATCGTCTGAACGGCTTCACAATCCGCTTGCCGGCCTTGCGCGAACGCCGTGAAGACATCCCCGTACTGCTCAACCATTTCGTCAATGTCTGCAATCGCGAACTGGGCAAGAACGTCCACACCGTCACACCGGAAGCGCGAGCGATTCTGGAAGCTCACGACTGGCCCGGCAACGTGCGCGAGTTCCAAAGCGCGATCAAGTTCGCGATGGTCCATGCGACAACCGATGTCCTCACCCCCGACTGCCTCCCGGAAAACTGCCGACCGAAAACCAACGGCGACTCGGCTTCAGGCAGCGAAGGACGTCTGATGACGAATGCCTCGGAGTCCGCTTCGGCCTCGGTGCCGAACAACCTTGGTTCGGAGCCGTCTGACTCCAAGCTCGACATCGCGGAGCTAACCCGCCGCTTGCTCGCCGCAGGACAGACCGATCTCTACCGACAACTCATCGCAGTGGTGGATCGCACGATCCTCGAAGAAACGATGCGTCACCTCGATGGCAACCAACTGCAAACCGCCGAACGCCTGGGCATCTCGCGCATGACGCTCCGCAACAAACTCCGCTCGCTGGGACTCCTGGCCGAGAAACCCGATGGTGACGACTCCTAATTTCGACGAGATCACTTGATCGGACGCGGGGCGTTGGCGATCCGCGTGAAGAGGCCCGGCTTTTTCAAAAAGCCGGGCTTCTGGTTCCAACACCAACCGGGCAGAACGTAGAGCTACAATAAGCCATCTCGACTTCGGCTACATTCAGACCGGTCCAGCGGTCCCGTTCCTCAGGAGCCAAACTCATGAAAGCCTCGATCTCCGTTTTGGGTCTCATCGTCTGTTCGATTTCCATGACTGCCACTGCTGCCGATTCGCTCGCCGGCAAGCGGCCGAATATCGTCTTCGTTTTGACCGACGATCAGGGCTACGGCGATTTGTCGTGTCACGGCAATCCGATCTTGAAGACGCCGAACATCGACCGCCTGCATCGCGAAGGAGTCCGCTTCACCGACTTCATGGTCAGCCCGACGTGCTCACCGACACGCTCGGCGCTGATGACCGGACGGCATGAGTTCCGCAACGGCGTCACGCACACGATCAACGAACGCGAGCGTCTGACGTTGTCGGCGACGACGTTGGCTCAAGTGTTGAAGTCGGCCGGCTACGCAACGGGCATCTTCGGCAAATGGCATCTCGGCGACGAATCAGATCACTGGCCCAGCCGCCGCGGGTTCGACGAGATGTTCATTCACGGAGCCGGCGGCATTGGCCAGTCGTATCCCGGAAGCTGCGGCGACGCGCCGGGCAACACGTATTTCAGTCCCGCGATTCTGCACAACGGCAAGTTCGAGAAGACCAACGGCTATTGCACCGACGTCTTTTTTACTCAGGCGTTGAAGTGGATCGAGGCGACCAAAGGCAAGCAGCCGTTTTACGCACACATCTCGACGAACGCCCCGCACGGGCCGCTGCAAGTGCGACCGGAAGATGAAGCTCGCTACACCGACAAGACCAAAGACGCCGACGTCGCGAAGTTCTTCGGCATGATCGCCAACATCGACGACAACGTCGGCAAGCTGCTCACGAAGCTCGGCGAGTGGGGGATCGAGCGTGATACACTGGTCATCTTCATGAACGACAACGGCGGCACCGTCGGAGTGAAGGTCCACAACGCCGGGATGCGCGCTCAAAAAGGAACACCGTGGATTGGCGGGACGCGGGCAAGTTCGTTTTGGCGTTGGCCGGGCACGCTCAAACCGGCCGATTGCGACCGCCTCGCCGCGCACATCGACTTCTTTCCGACGCTCGCCGAACTGGCCGGCGCGAAGCTGGCTGCCGAGGTGCAGAAACAAGTCGAAGGCCGCAGCCTCGTCTCGCTGCTGAGCAACCCGCAAGCCGATTGGTCCGATCGCACGCTCTTCACGCACGTCGGTCGTTGGCCGGTCGGAGCCGATCGCTCGAAGTTCAAGTACGCGACGTGCAGCGTTCGCAATTCGCGCTACCAAATGGTGACTGCCTCCAAAGGCGAAACGAAAAACTGGCAACTCTTCGATCTGAAAGCCGATCCCGGCGAGAAGACCGACATCACCGACCAGCATCCCGACGTCGTCAAACAACTCGACGGCGAATACGACCGCTGGTGGGAGTCGGTGCAACCGCAACTCGTCAACGAAGACGCCGTCGCGCCGGCCGAGAATCCGTTCAAGACGCTGTTCAATCAACAGTTCGCCGCGGTGAGTAGATCGGGCACTCCTGCCCGACCGTCCGACGATGGAACCGCAAAGACGGGCAATCCGCCGAAGGCGGACCGTCCTACACAGAACGCCGCCAAGAAGGCGGTCGCAAAGAAGCCCAATCCCTCATTGGAGAAAATCACCGACGACCCCGCTCTGCCGCGTGTGTTATTGATCGGCGATTCGATCTCGATGGGCTACACGCTGCCGGTTCGCAAGCTGCTCGCCGGGAAGGCCAACCTGCATCGCATCCCAACCAACGGGGGACCGACCACGAATGGCATCGCGAATCTCAAGAAGTGGTTGGGCGACGGCAAGTGGGACGTCATCCATTTCAATTGGGGACTACACGACCTCAAGCTCATCGACAACAAGCATCAAGTTCCCATCGACGAATACGAAAAGAACCTGCGCGAACTCGTCACGCAGATGAAAGCCACGAATGCCAAGTTGATCTGGTGCTCGACCACGCCGGTCCCCGACGGAGCTTCGATCCGAAATAAAGACGACGGCCCGAAGTACAACGCCGTCGCCAAGAAGATCATGGACGAGTTGCAAGTGCCGATCGACGACCTCTACGAGTTCGCGCTGCCGCAGTTCGACAAGATTCAGCTCAAAGAGAACGTCCATTTCTCACCGGCCGGCTCGGAGGTGCTCGCTCAGCAAGTCGTGAAGTCCATCGAACAGCATCTGCCGAAGAAATAAGGCAAACGGCAACAACTCGTTGCACCTTGCTTCGCGGTAGAAATCTTACGAATTCGGTGAAACATTTTTGGGTGAAAAATCAGGCACAAAAAGGGGCGAGGCAGTTGAACGTTGTTGATTCCAATCTCTGCCTTCAGTTTCTCCCATTTTTCACCCAGCCATTTTTCACCTTCTTCCGACCCGACTCCCCACACTCACTCTTCCCTTTATTCCTCTGGCCCCATTCGTCTGCCAACAAGGACCACCGCCATGAGAACCGCCCTCTCGTCTCTCACTGCCATCACCTGTTGCCTGAGCTTCAGCTTGGCAGCCTTCTCGGCCGATGCGGCGAAGCCCAACGTGCTGGTCATCGTCGCGGACGATCTCGGCTGGGGAGAACTCGGCTGCCAGGGCAACCCCGAAATTCCGACGCCGCACACCGATTCGATCGCCAAGAACGGCATTCGTTTCACGAGCGGCTACGTCAGCGGCCCGTATTGCAGTCCCACGCGAGCCGGCCTGATGACCGGCCGCTACCAGCAGCGCTTCGGGCACGAGTTCAATCCAGGGCCGACCGCTCCCGACAACTTCGGCATCAAGCAGACCACGATCGCCAATCGGCTCAAGGAGGCCGGCTATGCCACGGGGATGTTCGGCAAATGGCACCTCGGCGACGGCGACTCGCATCCGCTGAAGCGCGGCTTCGACGAGTACTACGGGTTCCTCGGCGGAGCGCACCCGTATCAGCAGATCGGTCAGGGCCGCAATGCGATCCTGCGCGGCAACGAACCGGTGGAGAAGATGGAATTCACGACGCTCGACTTCGGCCACGAAGCGGCCAAGTTCATCGACAAGAACCATGACAAGCCGTGGTTCGTGTATCTGCCGTTCAACGCCGTTCACACGCCGATGGAAGCTCCGCAGAAATATCTCGACCGCTTCGAGAAGATCACCGACAAGAAGCGCCGCACGTTCGCGGCGATGCTCTCCGCAATGGACGATGCGATCGGCGAGGTGCTCGGCAAGCTGCGCGAGCACAAGCTCGAAGAGAACACGCTGGTGGTCTACTTCGCCGACAACGGTGGCCCGACCGCCGCCAACTCTTCCACGAATGGGCCGCTCAACGGTTTCAAAGCCTCCGTCTGGGAAGGGGGCGTGCGCGTGCCGTTCCTCATGCAGTGGAAGGGCAAGCTGCCGGCCGGCAAGGTCGAGGATCGGCCGGTCATTCAGCTCGACGTGCAGGCCACGGCGCTCGCGGCGGCGGGTGTGACGATCAAGCCGGAATGGAAGTTCGACGGCGTCAACTTGCTACCGTACCTCACCGGTGAGAAGAAAGACGCGCCGCACGACGCGCTCTTCTGGCGATTCGGAGCACAACGAGCCGTTCGCATGGGAGACTGGAAACTCACGTCGGTCGGCGGATCGACAATGCTGTTCAATCTCGCCAAAGACATCGGCGAGAAGAATGACCTCGCGTCACAAGAGGCCGACAAGCTCAAGCAACTCGAAGCCGCCTACGCCGAGTGGAACAAAGGCAACATCGAACCCGCCTGGGGCAACGCCAATCGCGGAGCCAAGAAGGCGAATCCCGATCAGGCGAAGAAGAAAAAGAAAAAGTAGACGAGTCACTCCGTGACTCGAACGTTCCGGTCACAGAGTGACCGGTCTACTTATCGCCGAACAGCCGCTTCAGCCGCTCTTGGTGATAGCCGAGACGTTCGCTCGCCGACATCTTCGCGAAGTTCGGACGCCCAGCCTCAGACGTCGGTGCGGTCGACTCAACTTTCTCCTTAGTTGGTATCGGCACGCTGATCACCGTGCCGCTGCCGCCGTAGCTCATGACGTTGGTTTGCAGCTTGAGATCATCTTCCAGCGAACGCTGCGGAGTGATCTTCAATTCTTGCAGGACGCCGTGATAAGCACGGACTGCCTCGCGCGGTTCGATGACGCCGTCGGTGATGTAGCGCAGCATCTGAATGAACGCGAGCTGGTGCTCCGAGTTGTTGATCTTGCGACCGTACAGCGCGACTCGCGCTCCGTACTTCTGAGCTTCATGAATCAGCAGGAAGGCATCGAGCGTCGTGCCTGATCCGCCACCCAGAATGCCGACGATCAAGTGCGGATCGAAGTGGACGAGTTCCTCCATCGCGCGCGGGCCGTGATAGACCATCTTCAAGAACGTCGGCCGGCCGGCGCTCGTGACCCCGGCCAACGAGCGAGCAATCACGTCGTTGATGAAACCCGGCAACTGGTCCGGTGCAACGGCGTCGGGGACGTTCGGGTCGAAGATCTCCAGGAAGTAGCGGAATCGTTTCCGCTCGCATTCTTCGCGGAACTCTTTGAACTGGTTGAGCACGTCGATGTCCAACTCAAGCTGGTTGTTGAAGGTCGTCGAATACAAGCCGAGATCAACGCCGAGCTTCCGCTCCTCCGGCTCACAATCGAGATGCCCGCACTGCATGTGATCGAGGCTCGCCGTGCGGAACGGCTGAGCGGGCGTCGTATGAATTCGGCCGCCGCGATGAATATGGACGTCGGTCGCATCATTCGCTCGAGCCGCTGGCGTGATGTGCGAGTTGTCAAACCGCCGCTCTTGAATCGTCAGGATCTCGCTGGTGCTGGCGGACATCAGCATGATGTCCACGACCCCTTGGTCGATGACCTCGCGAATCTGCTGGCGATACTGAGCCAACGTCTTGAACCGCACCTCACCATCATGCCGCTCAGGCGACTTGCCCGGCGCACCGATGGAGAAGCCCATGTCGGCATCCTTCGCGTCCGCGATGATGAACTCTTTACAGCCGCTCGGATCGGCATGGATCGCGGCCAGCTTGCGGTCGAGTGATTTTTCCATGCGCCGATGGTATGTCTTGCTCGTTCGCTGCCACAAGACTCGTTCGTGAGAGGACTCTTCCGATGAAATCGCTCCGCGTCGCCACTTGCCAGTTTTCCGTCGAAGGCCAAATCGGCCACAATCGTCGTTGGGTTCTGAAGCAGATCGCTCAAGCCGCCGAACAAGGAGCCGACGTCGTGCATTTCTCCGAGTGTGCGCTCTCAGGCTACGCGGGCGTCGATCTGCCCGGCATCGCCGATTTGGATTGGACCGTACTCGCCGCCGCGACGCGCGACGTGATGTTCGCCGCGAAAGAACATCGAGTCTGGGTGTTGCTGGGTTCAACGCATCGGCTCGATGAACAGCACAAGCCGCACAACTGCGTGTACGTCATCAATCCGAAAGGCCAGATCGTCGATCGTTACGACAAACGCTTCTGCACCGGCGCGGGAGGCAAACGAGCGACGCTCGACCTGTGTCATTACTCCCCCGGCGACCGCTTCGTCACCTTCCAGGTGAAGGGCATCACCTGCGGAGTCGCCATCTGCTACGACTATCGCTTTCCCGAGCTGTATCGCGGCTACAAACAGCTCGGCGTCGAGGTCATGTTTCAGTCGTTTCACAACGCTCGCAAGACGGTCGCCGCCGATCCGAAATACAACATCTGGAAAACGATCGTCCCCGCGACCATGCAATGCCGAGCGGCCGAGAATCACTTCTGGTTCAGCGCGAACAACAGCACCGCCCGCCCCTCCTGCTGGGGCAGCTTCGCCGTCCGTCCCGACGGTTACATCGTCGGCCGCCTGCCGCGTCATCGTCCCGGAGTGCTGGTCACCGACATGCAGCTCGACCCCGACTGCTTCGATGCTCCCGCGCTGTGGAGACCATCCGCCATGAACGGCCAACTCCACAGCGGCCAATTGGTGGATCATCCGCGTTCGCGAGAGGTAACGACGGTCTGAGGTGCGGAAGGATCTCCAACGTAGCCGCGTTTCGCCAGAACGCGGGTTTTTCCGCCGGCACGCCCGCGTTCTGGCGAAACGCGGCTACGAGCCCAGCAACTCGCGCACGCTCGCGCCGATATCGGCGGAACGAATCAGCGATTCGCCCACGAGAATCGCTCGGCAGCCGGCAGCGATCAGGCGTTCGACATCGGCTCGCGTGCGGATGCCGCTCTCGGCGACGAGCAACGATTGAGCGGCGATGCGCGGAGCCAGCCGGATCGTCTGATCGAAATCCGTGATCATCGTCTTCAAGTTGCGATTGTTGACGCCGACCAGCGGCGGTTGCAGCTTGAGCACTCGGTCGAGGTTGTCCGGCTCGTACAGCTCGATCAAGCATTCCATGCCGAGTTCGCTGGCATAGAAATAAAGGTCGCGCAGGTGGCAGTCGTCGAGGCACTCGGCGATCAGCAGAATCGCATCCGCCCCCGCCGCGCGAGCTTCGAGCACTTGATAGCGATCAACGATGAAATCCTTCCGCAGCACCGGCAGCGAAACCGCCTGCTTGATCGCGGTCAGGTATTCGAGCCGGCCTTGAAAATACTTCTCGTCGGTCAGGCAACTGATACACGCGGCTCCGTTGGCTTCGTAGGTCTTGGCGATGGCGACGGGATCAAAACGATAATCCGCCCGAATCAACCCGGCCGACGGCGACGCCTTCTTCACCTCGGCAATCAAGCCGATGCCAATTCGTTCGGCGGACGACTGCAACGCGGCGACAAAATCTCGCGGCGGTGTGGCAGAGGCGAGTTGTGATTCGAGAGATTCGGTCGGCACTCGCTGTTTCGCGGCCGCGATCTCGGTCAACTTGTGAGCGACGATGTCGTCGAGAACATTCGGCACGGGGCAACTCTCCGATCACTTTCCGAGGGACGCTTTGAGATCCTTCAACAACAACATGAGATGAAACTCGTCGAGCGGCGATCGTTCGAATCCGAATCGTTCGTAAAATGTTCGAGCGTTCGCGTCCTTGGCATGAACGATGATCGCTCGCAGGCCGGCAATGTCCGCTGCCTGAAGAGTGCGACCGAGCGCGTCTTTCAGCAAGCCTCGTCCGATGCCTGATCCCTGCTCGGTGCGGTCCACAGCGAGTCTGGCCAGCAGCATGACGGGAATCGGATGACGTGCCAGCCCCTTGCGAACTCGTTCGGCCGCACGTTCGTGTTCCACGCTGCCGAAGCTGAGGGTGTAGTCGCCCACCACGCGACGCCCGCGCGAGGCCACATAGGTCCGTGCGGCTCCGGCCTGCTGGTTGATCCAGGCGAAACGCCGCAAGTACTCGTTGAGCGGTTCCGAGCCGCAATCAAACGTCAGGCAATCGTGCTCGCGAGTCAGCGGCTCTGGTGCGTTGAGTGGCGGCTCAGGCATCAAAGACTCCTGGTTCCGTCAACAACTTTTTCAACTTGAGCGACTTCTTCGGCGGAGCATCGAGTGCTCGCACAAACGCCCGCCACTTTTTCTCTGGCAATCGGAACTGCCCTTGATTGCCCAAGATCGACTGAGCCTCGGAGTACGCCTTCTGCAACACGAAGCTGCTGACGGTCGTGTTCAACGCCTGAGCCGCTTTCGTGAGCACCTCCTTTTGGTGCTCGCTCACGCGGATGTTGAGCCGCGTTGGCTTTTTCTGTGTGGCCGTCGGCATGAAATCCTCCCTCAGAATAGTGGTGTGCTCACAGCGTACTCACGCCCGCTGAGCCGAGCAACGCGAGTACGACCACAGCCAGCGACTATTCGATCGACACTTCCAGACTCGGAAGGCTCTTGCGCAATTCGGTGATACTCGCCGAGGTCGCCTTTGAGTTTATGACGCTGACACCTTTCAAGCTTGCACACGTTTTCAATTCCGACAGTCCCGCGTCTGTGATCGGCATGTCGACGAGCGTAAGGTATTCAAGTTTGGGAAGACGAGCGAAGTCGGCTACGACGGCGTCAGAAAAACTGGCATTGAAAATCACTAACGTTGTCAGTCCGGGAAATTCATCGACGAGCAGTTTCGCACCTACGTCGGTCAGCCGGCAATTCTTGATTCCCAATCCTCTGAGTCCGTGGAGTCGCGACAAATGCCGCAGGTCGCCATCGGAAATACCCGTGAGGCGAAGCCCCGTAACGTGCCGACAACTCGCGATGTGTTCCAAGGCGGTCTCATCGAGGATGGTGTCGATAAAGTTGAGTGCTTCCAATTTTGGAGCCGCTACCAAATGACGGAGTCCGGCGGATTCCAATCTCACATCGTCAAAATCGACCGCCCACAGGCCGGGCAACTTTGCGATTTTCTCCAACGCCAATTCCGAGGCTTCTGTTGACTCCAATTGGATCCAACCGAATTCCGGTAATCGTTGAAGCAAGTCCAAATCGCCAGGCCGCAGAGGCGAGCGTTTCAGTTGTGCGCACTCGAATTTGCCAAACCAAGGGTCAGCCCATTGAGGAGCCCAATCCGGTAGTCCTCGACGCGACGATGTTTCCAACTCCCAGCCGTGTTGCCGCAACTGCCAGCGGACATACAGCGGTTGACTCACAACAAACAGAATCGCAAAGGCCACGAACGCGACCCCAGCCCACGCAGCCCGACGGAGCCATCGCCGTTGCCGCTCTGCCTCGGCGATGAGGGTTTCGGTGGCAGTCATCTCAGTTGTGGATTGCATGGAAGCCACTCTACCGAACAGCCGAACGATCCGCACACTCGGAGAATTGCTCGGCTAAAATGGCCGCTCGGTCATCGGGCCTTCTTGATGTGACCCGGTCAATCCGATAACAATGCCGCCCCTGCCGATTGATCCCGCCTCGCTTTCGCCCACCGTTGTCTTGAGGACACGTTCATGGCCGCAATGAATCGCCTCGGTTGCTCCGAGTTTCAACGCACGCTGCTCAACCGCCGCAGCTTTTTGAAAGCCGGAGCGTTGGGCTTTGCGGCGGGCGGACTCTCGCTGACGGATGTGCTTCGCGGTGAGGCGGCGAACAACGGAGCGACTCGCAAGAACAACGTCATCATTCTCTGGATGCGCGGCGGGCCTGCTCATCAGGACATGTGGGATCCAAAACCGGAAGCTCCCGTTGAGTATCGCGGTGAGTTCGGCGTCATCCCGACCAAAGTGCCGGGCATCATCCTGTCCGACATGCTGCCGATGTCGGCCGCTTGCCAAGATAAGTGGTCGATCATTCGCAGCCTGAACCATCACGACGCGGGGCATTCGACCGGCGATCAGATGTGCTTCACCGGCTACAACTCCGGCCCGAACCCGGACGAGAACATTCATCCGAGCTGCGGCAGCGTCGCCTCCGAACAACTCGGTCATTTGAATCCCGACCTGCCGACCTACGTCATGATTCCGAAGATGCTGCCGGGAGCGAACTCGGCGTACTTGGGAGTCGCTCACAAGCCGTTCGAGACGATCGCCGACCCCGCCGTCGATGGCCCCTTCACGGTTCCGAATTTCGCTCTGCCCGACGGACTCACGGCGGATCGGCTTGGCTCGCGACGCGAAGTGCTGCAAGGCTTCGACCGCATCCGCGCTGAGATTGATCGCTCCGGTCAGATGACCGCGATGGACCGCTTCCAAAACAGCGCTTGGGGCATCTTGAGTTCCAACGCCGCACGCGATGCATTTAACCTCGACGCCGAACCACAAGCGATCCGCGAACGCTACGGCTTCATGCCGGCGTTCGATCCCAAGGCCATCGACCGCTGCGGTGCTCCGGCTTGGAGCCAACGCATTCTGTTGGCTCGACGACTGGTCGAAGCCGGCGTCCGCATCGTGACCGTCGATGTGCGCTGGTGGGACACACACGTCAAAGGCTTCGAGTCGTTGCGACTCGGCTTCCTGCCGCGTTGGGATCGAGCGTTCACGGCGTTGATCGAAGACCTCGAACAGCGCGGATTGCTCGACACCACGCTGGTCGTCGGCTGGGGCGAATTCGGACGGACTCCGCGAGTCAACAACAACGCGGGCCGCGATCATTATCCGAACGTCTTCAGCGCGGTTCTCGCGGGTGGCCCGGTGAAAGGTGGCCGAGTCGTTGGCTCATCCGACGCCATCGCCGCGTTCCCGAAGAGCAATCCGAAATCCCCGCAAGATGTGCTGGCGCTGATCTATCGCCATCTCGGCGTGGACGTGAATCGGCAATACGTCAACCGCGCCGGCCGGCCGCACCCGGTCCTGCCCTTCGGCACGCCGGTCGATGAGCTTTGCTAAGTGAGACGGGTAGCCACGCTCGCCAAGAGCGTGGGCGGATTCGCGGACAACCCACGCTCTTGGCGAGCGTGGCTACTCCGGTCGATGAGCTTTGCTAGATGCCCGGAATGTCGAGCTTCTCGTCCGCAGCGATTTGGCGGAGCTTCTTCAAGCCGCGGGCTTCCAGTTGGCGAGCACGCTCTTTGGTCACTCCGAATCGGTGACCGACTTCCTCCAGCGTTTTCGGCTCGTCACCGGGACGAAGCCCGAACCGGAGCAACAGAATCTCTTTCTCACGCGGGTCCAGGCGTTCGAGAATCCGCATCAGGATGTCATGCTGTGTGTGGTTCTCTCGTTCCGCTTGGAACTGGTCGCCGCGATTGTCTGAAGACAACTGAAAGACTTCGTCCGCGCCGGTCTTGTAGCGGTCGAGCTGCGTGTGCTCGGCCGGAATCGTGCGGGCGAAGTTCTTCATGATGGCCCACGAGGCGTAGGTCGAGAACTTGTTGCCGCGGCTGAAGTCGAACTTTTCGATCGCTCGCAGCAGCGACATGTTGCCGTCGCTGACCGTCTCGAAGAAGTTCGTGTTCGGCCGCATGTGTTTCTTGGCGATCGACACGACCAGCCGCAGGTTGCTGCGGATCAGGAAGTTCTTGATCGTCAGCGACTCCTCCAGCAACCGTTCGACTTCACGCATCACGCCCGCCTTTGGCCGCTGCGGGTTGAGCGTCTTGCGCAGTTCTTCCCCCTTGAACTTCAAGTAGTTCATTTTGCGGAAGTAGTAGCCCTCTTCCTCGCGCGTCAGCAGCGGCAGTTGGTACAGACTTTCGAGATACGCCGGCAGACCCGCCGGCTGAGCATGAGCCTCATCAGTTTCTTCCCGAACTGGCGGAGGACCGAGGATGACATCGTCCGCATTTGGAAGGCGGAACGAGTCGTGGTCCATGAACTCGATCGGATGATCGATCAGATTGCGTGCGCGCATTTCAGAGATCAGGCGATACACGCTGGATCGGGTCCTGCGGAACTTCGTGACTAGCTTTTCGACCGACACGTTGAGCCGCGCGAGGCGATAAAGTTCTCGCTTCTCTTCGTCGCTCAGAGGATCGGTCGCTTGGGGGAACACGGCATTCTCCGGGTTCTGCTTGTCGTATTGTTTAAGGGTGTAGCGGATCGTTTCGGGAGCCCGTTCAAATTTGCGGGCGGCACGACGCACCACCTGACTAGGATTCGCACCCCACTTGGCCAGCCGCCGCGCCCAACCCAGGATGCGGAGCTTTTCGTCATCGGTCAGTTGGCTGAATCGGCTGCCGCGCGCGACATCCTCACGATTCCGCAGCACGAAGCGGCGCAACGACGATTCCAAGAAACCGATCTGCTTACGAGAGCCGACACGGAACCGTCGAGCGACTAAGCCTCGTTGCCGCCACCGCTTGACCGTCTTGATCGAGACGTGGTAGCGCTCGCTGACGTCTTCCATCGAGAGCACCGGCTCGTCGACCATGTCGGCCGTGAGGTTCACGCTGTCGGACAAGTCTTCGACGAAGCGATGCAGGTCGTGAGCCGCTTCGTCACCTGTCAGCGTCAAATTCGGATATCGGTCGGGACGAAAGTTCGTCAGCTTCTGGCAGAGGTCTTCGTACCGATACATCCCGCGCGGACTCAATTCTCCGATGAGTTCCTCCGCGCGCAGCATTTGTTCCAAGCGGACCGGCTGCGGGGCGTAGCGCACCTGCTGGTCCGCCAATTGTTTCATCACCGGGTTTTTGTAGCGTGTCATGGTGAGGTCTCCTTCCCAGCCGCTTAAGCTTACGACGCGGATTGGACGGAGCGTGGGAGAATATCGTTCCTAGCTGCTGCGTGTTTCCGCGAGGTATCTCTCAACCTGTCGAGATTGAGATTGTTCGACAGATTTCACCTTCGGTCCGCGAACTTTCACAAACCCGGAGATGCCGACGATCAACGCGGACAACAACACAAGCAACCCCATCCACTTCGCGCGGTTCTGTCGCATCTTCTCAAACGTCGCCGATCGCCCCACCAACGCGGAAGCAATGAAGAACACCGCGATTGCCAACAGAAACTTCGTCCCCATCAGGGCGTGATAGAGTTTGTCGCCGGCATGGTTCGGCCGCTGTTGGATGTAGTTGTAAAGACCGCTCAACACCAACACGCCAATCCCGCCATGCACGACTCGCTTCCATCGACCAAGCAGTCGCTGTCGCAACTGATCGTGCTCGGCCTCGGGAAGTTCCTTGGCCGCCGGCATCAAAATAAATCGCATGAAAACGGTGCCGCCGACCAACACGATCGCGACCGCGACATGCAGGAATCGAGACAGAACGTCTAAAGGAAATAGGTTGTCCATTGCGAAGTGTGACTCCAGTTGAGATTCGTGGGACCGCGACCGATCTTGCCGCGTCACATCGTGAAAAGCATCTTGTCGAGCAAGAACTCGTGGAGCAACTCACCTGATCCGAAGGAATGTTCGTGGTTTCTGTGATCGTTTTCCGTTTGGTTTTCGCGAGGGCACCTGGTTAGACTGCTCGCCCTACGAGTTTGGATTTCCTGTGTCCGCGTTCTTGCCCCACCTGTTTTCTCACAAGGAGCCCGCCCATGATTCGTTCGCTCGCGTTTGTGTCCGCATTGCTGCTCACGACCAGTCTCGCGTTTGCGGAAGACGCCAAGCCGGCTAAGCCCGCCGAAAAGGTCGAGGCCAAGCCAGCAGCACCGAAGAAAGTCGATGTCGGCATGCAGGCCCCCGACTTCAAGATCAAGGATGCGAACGGCAAGGAGATCAACCTCTCCGAGTTGACCGCCAAGGGACCGGTCCTGGTGCGGCTGACCTGCGGCTGCTCGGGCTGCGACAAAGAGCTGGCTTACTTCCAGGCGATCCACGAAGGCTACAAAGATCTCGGCCTGACGTCGGTGGCCGTCTTCCGTGAGCCGGACTCCAAGGTCGCCGCGTATGTCAAAGAGAAGAAGCTCGACATGCTCTACGCCGTAGATACCAAGGGCGAAGCGTGGAACACGTTCGAGACCAAGACGATGCCCACCAACTTTCTGATCGCCAAGGGTGGTAAGATCATCTCGGTCGCCGCCGGTTGTGATCCCAGCGGATTGCTCGCCAAGAAGCTGTCCGAGAAAGTGGCCAAGACGGTCAACACCGAGGCGCTCGACGTCCAGAAGAAAGTCGCCGACGACAAGACGAAAAAGTAGACCACGAGCAACGATCGAGAAAAAACGAGAGCACGCTCGGCCGACCAGGCTGAGCGTGCTCTGTTTTTTCGACGAGGCTTACAGTCCAGTCAGACTTGAATCGGCGTCGCCGAACTGATCTTGTTTCACGCCCATGCGATTCATCAGCGATACGTACAAGCTGCACAGCTTGCGTTTATCGTCGCCGCTCTTGGTGAAGTCCAAGACGCGGCCGGTTTCGAGCGTGCCTCCCAAGCCGCCGGCCAACAGCAACGGCAGCTTGGTCGAGTCGTGTTGGCTGCCGGACCACATGTTCGAGACGAACATCAGGCAAGAGTTGTCGAGCACCGTCCCCTCTCCCTCCGGCATCGCATCGAGGCGCGTCGCCAGGTAGGCGAGTTGGCTGACGTAGTAGCGTGATACGCGCTCGTAAGCATCGGATTGGTCGTCGTGCGAGGCGGGATGGTGCGCCGTTCGCACGTCGAGGAACGGGTAGAAGAGACCGGAGAGATCACGACAGAGCAGAAGTGAGGCGACTCGCGTTTTGTCAGTCTGAAATGCGAGAGCGATGATGTCCCCCATCAGCCGCATGTGTTCGCGAATGTCTTCGGGCAGGCCGTTGTCGGGGCGTTTCATCGTAATGGCCGGACGACCGCGATCTTTGGCGTTGTCGTCGGCGCGGTCTTTCATCTCGCGGGTGCGTTCAATTCGCTTTTCGACTTCGCGAACGCTGGTGAGGTATTCGTCGAGCTTCGCCTGATCGGCGCGGCTGACTTGCCGGTTCAGTTGCGCGGCGTGTTCTTTGACACGATCGAGGATGCTCTTGGTCCGCTTGCTCCCTTGGTTGTCAAAGAGACTGTCGAAGGCCAGCGACGGATAAACCTCCATCGGCACTGGCGAGTTCGCATCCTGCCACGAGATGTGCGAGCTGTACGCCATCGAGAAGTTCGTCTCGTGATAGCCGGTGATGGGCTGCTCGCAGCCGAGCACCAGACTGGGCATCGTGGTCTCCTCGCTGAACCGATTCGCCAGCACCTGATCGACGCTGATGCCCCCTTTGAGCACCGCTCCTCTTTGCAGCGCCGCGCCGGAGAGGATGTTGCCGGTCTGCCCCGGATGAATGCCAACTCCGGTCGCGTGCTTGTTGAACAACCCGCTGATGACGTTGAGCTTTGTCTTGATCGGCGCGAGCGGCTCCAAACTCTGGCTCAACTCCATCTCCGCACCGGCTCCCTTCGCCCACCAGTGCTTCGAGTTAATCCCATTCCCCATGAACAGCGCGGCGAAGCGTTTCGGAAACCCCGTAGGTTGGTCCGCCAATGGCGGATTGCCCGACCCATCGCTCGACGTTGCTTCATCGCCCCACACCGGAATGGATTCCAGCCAAGGCAGAGCCATCGCAACGCCGACGCCATGCAGGACAGTGCGCCGATTGATGCGGGAGTGATTGTCGGACATGGCTGATCCCTCAATGGGTCGAATGCGGGCGAGATTCTATCACCATGTCTGACGATGTCAGCCATCGACTACGGTCCGTCGTACTGCTCGCCCATTTGGTACAGCGGCAGGAAGCGGTAATAGACCTCCAGGCAGAGCGTGCTGACGGCCGTTGAAAAGATGCGACCGCCATAAGCTCCCCAGGGGGCTTTCGGATCCCAGCTTCCGGCCATGTGGCCGCGAGTCCGTTGCTCGGCGATCAGCGTTTCGCGCAACGCTTCGTTCCATTCGCGCCACGGAGCGCCGCCGTACTGATACATCGCCAGCGTGCCGTAGTACCAGAAATAGAGATTGTGCGTCGAACCGCGCGGCAGCCGCTGCATGATGTAGTTCATCCCTTCGCTACTGGCCGGAGCAGTGCGTGAGATGCCGAGCATCTGCTTGCAGAACAACGCCTCGGCAGTCATCGAATCGGTCGGTGGCAGCAGTTGACCTCCCACCATGCGATAGCCGGCCAAGCCTTTGTTCGGACCTTGGCTGCGCTCTTTCAAGAACAGCACCATCTTGGCCTTGGTGCTGTCGGGGATCGTCAAGCCGGCGATCTCCGCGCTCTTCAGAGCCATCAATTGCCAGCCGAAGATGCTCATATCGCTGGACTGGCCTTTGACGTACCGCCAGCCGCCGTCCGGGTTCTGATTCTCGACGATGTAATTCACTGCACGAATCACCGGCTCGCGCAGGCGAACGTCGGAGGACAGATCGCTCTGCATTCCCAAAGCCTCGGCGAGCGCGTAGGTCGTCATCGCGTGACAATACATCTGCTCGAAGTGCGTGGCCTTGCCGCCGAGATATCCGTCGGCTCGCTGCTGGCGGATCAGCCAACTGAGCGTGCGGTCGATCTGATCCGCGTACTGACCCTCTTCGTGCGTGTAGCCCGCTCCGAGGAACGCCAGCAGCGCGAGAGCCGTCACGCCCGAATCCGCTTGCTTGCCGGCGTTGAGACGATCGACCCCGTCCTCGTCGGTCTTCACCAAACCCGCGTGACCGGTGCAGCGGTCGCCGTCGGGGCAGAGCGCATCGAAGCCATCCGCGTCCCAGAATCCTTCCCGGTTTTGATGCGCGGCCAGCCAACGCAAACTCAACTCGACCGCCTTCTCCGACGCATCGGTGCCGCCGTACTTGCGCGCGGTCTCACGACGCCGACCGAGATTGCGGCCTTCGTAAATCGGCGGGACCGTCGTGCGCTTGCCCAGCTTGGACGTCTCGAAGTTTGGCTGCACGAGTCGCGGCGTCAGACCTTCGTTGGGTAATTCGGTGCGCACGCCGTCGCGCACCTGCAACGGTCCAGCGGGCATGGCCGCCGGGTCTTGAGCTTTGCGTTCCGGATGAAACGTCTCGCTGCCGCCACCCACTTGGCCACGGGTCGAGCGGGATTTCAGTCGTGAGAATCCAGGAGCACTGCTGCCAGCCCCCGCGCCCCCTCCGGTGGAATTACTCGCGGTCGAGCCAGCCTCATCGGACGGCACTGCGGATGGAGCCGGTCCAGATCGTCGTGGCCCAGCACCCGTCCCCACGGAACCAGGCGCTGGTGACACGGTTGTGGTCGTTCCAGGCACCACGCTATCAGGCAAGGTCAGCAGACCGGGAGAATCAAATCCCGGCACGGCGCGCTCGGGACCGCCGGCACTGCCGGAGTTCGCTTGCCGTGCGACCGACGCGCCGGGTGCTCCGGTTCCCTGACCGCGCTTGAGCGGTGCGAACGACGGCACGCGCGTTTCCGGACGAGACTCCGCCGTCGGGTCATCAATCTTCAACGGCACAGCGGCTTCGACGCGCGTCGGAGCTTTCTCGCCCGACAGCTTCAACTCCGGGCGTACGTCCGGTTGATCGGGCAACGCGGCTTTATCCGTAACTTGGAGATCAGGAGCAGTCAGCAGTTGCTGTGTTCGCGCCGGACCTTCGGATGGTTTCATCTCGCTCGGAGAGCGGTTCGTGCGGATCAACTCGTGATCGGGAGCATCCGGCAACTTTTCCCACACGCGGGTGTTGCCCGACTTGGACACGGCGACACGCTCATCGGCCTCGGTGGACTTCGTGTGAACTTCGATCCGCTGTTCCGGAACGACTTCAATGTCGGACTCACCCGCCGTGGCGGGAGATAACGACGCGGGAGGATTGACCGCGACCAATCCAAACATGCACGAGAGATGAATCAGGATCGAAAACACGAGCGACTTCCAACCGATCGACCGGTCGCCCCACTTCGTCACCAGCATCGTCAGCAGATGCAGAGTGGCTAATCCCAACCCAGTGGCCAGCCCGCTCCAGAGTGCCGTCTCGATCATTTCGACCGGCTGGCGAAACAACGACGCCAGCCACTCCACGAAATCGGCCGCCGCCAGCAGAGAGGTCAATGGATTGAACTGCACGAGACGTTCCTTGGCACCGGGACAACCAAAGTAGACCAGTCACTCCGTGACTGGAATCTTCGAGTCACGGAGTGACTCGTCTACCAGATGATTTCTTGATCGACGGAGTTCCCTTGAGCTTTGATCAATTCTGATTCAAGTGGTCTTGGCGAAACGAGGTTTGCCGGTCAGGCAAGCTCGACCGACACCGCAGACATTGACGATCAGGCCCAAGAATCTCGATCGCGAGGATTGGCGGCGGATGGTCACTTCTGTCGGGCAGTGAGTCAATCCGCGTCTGAGATGGGAGCCCGATCCGCAGACTTCAGCCCCGATAGGGGCGAAGGAGTTTAGCCGTGGGCGCGAGCCCACGGGTTTTCAGCGTTCATATTGATTCAGCCCCGATAGGGGCGACGCCATCAAGTGAAGTACGTTCGAGCGTCGCCCTTTCAGGGCTTTGCGTCTCCAACCCAATTTATCCGTGGGCTTGCGCCCACGGCTAAATTCCGCCGCCGCTTCGCGGCTATGAAATGTGCAATCTCAAAACTCTTGCTGCGGCTTATTGCGTCGGCCGTTCTTTCGTCACGCGGCCGTAAGCCCAAAGCATCAACGACTTCAACCGCTGCTGGCCACGAATGAAATACAACGCCGGCAACGATTCGAGGTGCTCGGCATATCGTTGCTGCTTCCGTTCGAGCCACTCCGTTTGCGGATGAATCCGACCGAGCCGCACCAGCTCGTCGGCCAATTCGTCCGCGACCCGTTGATAGCCAGGGATCGTGGGATGAACGTGATCCGCGAACCAATCGCTACCGGGAATGCTGTCCCGACTCAAACGGTCAAACAGAGTCCGGACATCGACGACCGGAGTCTGCGTGTCGTTACCCACTTGCCGCACGATGTCGTTCAGCGGCTCCAGAATCCGCAACGGGCAGACATCCAGTTCCTTGGCCCGCAAGTATTCGGCTCGCGCGTCGCTGAACTGACTCAGCGAGTCGTAACACTTGGCCAAGTCGTAATGCAGCCCGGCATGTTGGTCGTCGATCGCCAGTGCCTCGCGCAACAACCGCAGCGCTTCAACGGGCTGCGAGACATAGTTCGCGCGAGCCTGCGCCCACAGATCGTCCCACTGGTGCCGCTCTTGTTCCGTGAGTCCGGCTCGATGTTCTGCCTTGAACGGTGGCGAGTCACGCAGATTGCACGCCGGATTCATCAAGATCAGCGGAACTCCCGCCTGCCGAGCAATCGACGTCATACGCCGTAGATTGAATTCGTAGTGCGCGATGACGCCGCGCTGCCACGCCTCCTCACGGTGATAAAGTTCCAGCCCGCCACGATAGTCGAGCAATGCTTCGACCTCCGCCGTCATCACCGACCGTTGGCCGTTCGGATCGGTGGTCGATTCGCCGCCGGTGTCCGCCACCAGCGACCGTTTCGGCTTCGCAGTCATTGATCTCAGCACGTTGTAGAGCCGCAGCCGCGAGACTTGCTCGTGCGACCGCCACAGCCATCGTGGCGTTCGCTTGAGTTCTCCATAGGTCCGGTCCTCCAGGAACTCGTTATGGCTGCAATGCACGATGACCAGGTCCGGCTGATACCGCAGCACCTCTTCCAGAATCGGCACCATCCGATAACTGGCATACGAGATTCCGCCGCAGTTAATCACGTCCCAGTGTCGCGCCGGTTCGGCCGCGTTCAAGCTGATCTCCAACCACGCCGTGAACGATGTCTCGGTGGTCCACGGATTCCCCTGCACCGTCGAGTCGCCGATGCAAAAGATGCGAAACTCGTGAGGCTCTTTCCGCACCGCGAACGACTCCGGATAGAAGTGCGTCCGCTTCGACCGCGCGATTTCATATCGCTCGCCAGAGTCATTCAACTCGAACACCGGCCGCACTGCGCTGAAGCCCACAAACGGATCATCGTGCCAATCCGGCCGCCCCAACCCAAACGCTCGCAGCCCCAACTCAATTACGAGAAACGGCAGTAACCCCAGCAACACCGCCAGCCCGCGAAACAGAATCGCTCGCCGGAACTGCGCTGCGCGCCGATTCGCGTGGATCGCAAAGGGGTCGGGAGTCTTTTTCAGGTCGGCCACATTGGAATTCCGGGCGGTGATTGGTTTGCGAGCCGACCTGAAAAAGACTCCCGATGACGTCAATCAACTTTGACGTGCGGCTGTCTTCATCCGCGGCCGTGTCTGAATCCGTGGGGTCAACAGGATTCCACCCCGCGGATTCAGTCACGGCCGCGGATCAGGCAAGGATGTCGCGCAGAACATGCCCATGCACGTCAGTCAGGCGGAAGTCGCGGCCGCTGTAGCGGTAGGTCAGCTCTTCGTGATCGACGCCGAGTTGATGCAGCACCGTCGCCCACAGGTCGTAAACCGTGCATTTGTTTTCGATCGCGTAGTAACCGAGTTCATCGGTCGCGCCGTAGATCGTTCCACCTTTCACTCCGCCACCAGCCAGCCAGACGCTGAAGCCATACGGATTGTGATCGCGGCCGTCGCTCCCTTGTGAGAACGGCGTGCGGCCAAACTCGCCGGCCCAGACGATCAGCGTTTCATCGAGTAGACCTCGGTCTCGCAAATCCTGGATCAGCGCCGCAATCGGTTGGTCCACTTGCAGAGCCATCGCACCGTGGCCCTGCTTCAATGCTCCGTGCTGATCCCACGGGTTGGCCGCTCCGCCGGCCCCGATGTTTTTGGTCAGGCAGCTCAGTTCGATGAACCGCACGCCACGCTCCACCAGACGCCGAGCCAGCAGGCATTGCCGGGCGTAGGCCGCTTTCTCCGCGTCGTTGGAATCCAATCCGTAGAGCTTGTGTGTCTGCTCGGTTTCGCCGGAGATGTCACACAACTCGGGCACGACTGATTGCATCCGAAAGGCGGTTTCATAATTGCGAATGGCCGCATCCACCTGAGCGTCGGCCGAGGTCTCCTCCAGGAACGGCTGATCGAACTGCCGCACGAATTCGAGTCGCCGGCTTTGTGTGACTCGTGAATCGCGCGGGCGGATGTTGCGAATCGCTTCGCGCTGATCGGCCTTCAGAATCGAGCCTTGATGCTGAGCCGGAAGAAAGCCGTTGCTGAAGAGACTCACGCCACCGTGAGGTGGCACGGCGGTGCCGCTTTGCAGCACGACATAGCCGGGCAGGTCGCGGTTCTCGGTGCCGAGTCCATAAGCGGCCCAAGCTCCCGCGCTCGGATAGCCCATGATCGGGAATCCGGTGTGCATGAAGAAGTTGGCCTGAGCATGCTCACTCAACGCCGAAGTCATCGAGCGAATAACGACCAGTTCATCCACCACTTTGGCGACGTGCGGAAACATGCTGCTGACCGGGATGCCGCTCTTGCCGGAGGGGGTGAACTCAAACGGGCTGGCCATGATGTTGCCGTTATTGTTGAACATCGTCCGCTCGACCTTCACCGGCATCGGCTGCCCATGATCCCGTTGCAGCCGCGGCTTCGGATCAAACGAGTCGACATGCGAAACTCCTCCGGACATAAAGCAGAAAATGACATGCTTGGCTCGCGCCGCATGGTGAGTCGTCTTCAGTGCCGCTCCGGATGGAAGTTCTCCCGTTGCCGAATCAGCCCGCTCGCCCATGAGTCCCGCGAGCGCGACCGCTCCAAAGCCGGTCGAACAGGTTTGAAGCATCTGCCGACGCGAGCGACACGCCGAAGAGCCTCTGTGTCCGTGCTCATTGATCCCCATGATTTTGTTTCCCATGATTTTGCCCTCGCCCGATTTTGCGACCCCGATTTTGGCAAAATCATGGGGAACAAAATCATGAAGACGTGTTGAGGATCACTTCACGTAGATAAATTCCTGAAACGTAAACATCGCGTGAGCGAGGTCGGTCCAGACGGTTTTGTCATTTAGAGAATCGGGGATCGTTCCGAACGATTCGATCTCGGCTTCCAGTTCGCGCAGCCGCTTCCGACTGCGATCAATCTGTTCGCGATCGGCGGCCGTCAACTCGGCCAACACCTGCGCTTCGGAAACGAAGTACGGAGCCGATTGAGAGGTTGCCTGGATTTCGTCGGCCGACAGTGCGCGATCGTAAAGCTGTGCTCGCAGGATTCGCCCGGCGAGCATCCGGTTGCCGCCGGCCGGAAGATGACGAATGCCGAAACCGATCACGGCTTTGCCGGCGACGAACTCGAATGGGCCGTTGCTCTTGTAGGGTTTGCCGTAGGGCTGGCCGTCACGATAGCCGGCAATGAGTCCATCCTCGTGATATGCGATCGCGACATGCACCGCTCGACCGGCGGCGTCCTGGTCTTGCGGGGCGTTGAACGATTGCGTCCGCACGAAGCCGTTGCTGCCGGCCATCCACTGACGCGGGTTTTGTTCGGCGAACACGATTGAGTCAAAGACGACACCATCGGGTGTTTGAATCGTGATCACGCCACCGCCGCGCTGATCCAGATTGTCGAGCTGCACCCAAGCTTCCAGCGTCTTGGCTTTGAGCGTCTGCTTCAGCGGTGCGGTGATGACGTGCGACTGTTGATTGACGACCAGCGCCCCATTCTCGAGCTTCGCACCACTGCGAGCTTCCCCGTGCGCCGCTCCGACGAGATCGCGCAGGTCCGTTTCAAATTCCCAGCGACCGATCGGCTGCGGGACGACTTGTTCGCCCGCTGCCGACTTCTTCTTCGCCTGTTCCAACAACCGCGTGCGAGTGGGCTCGATCAGTTTCTGAATGGCCGCCTGCTGTTGATCCATCTGCTGACGCAGCTTGGTGACTTGATTCACCAGTTCTGAATGACGGGCCTTCGTCTCGTTGAGGAATGCTTCAAAGCGGCGTACGTCGGCAGACTGCGCCGGTCGCCCGAATGCCGAGAGGAACATGTTCTGGATGCGGGCCGCATCGCTGTTGAGTCGCTGATCGGCAAGTATTCGCGTCGCCCAATTGGAAGCGAGCGCCGCCACACGCTCGTCATTCATCAGCGTCAGCGATTGAGCCGGGACGTTGGTCACATCCCGCCGGCCGGTCGTGCTGAACGGTTCCGGAAAATCGAAGGCTCGCAGAAACGGATCGAGCGCGTTGCGTGTCACACGCACATAGACGCTCCGCCGATTCGAGTTGCCATCGGTCAGGCCGCCGAACAGATCGCGGCTGAGACTGCCGGAGACCGCCAGCAACGAATCGCGAATCGCTTCCGCTTCGAGTCGCCGGACCATCGCGTGCGACAGCAGCCGATTGTCCGCATCCAGTTGTTGAGCTTTCGGTGACGGCCGCGAACTCAACTGCCAGCTCTTCGACATCACGGTGAAACGGATCGCCTCTTTGATCGACCAGCCCTGCTCGGAAAATCGTGTGGCGAGATAATCCAGCAACTCCGGATGAGTCGGTGCCAGTCCCAGCCGTCCGAAGTTGTCCGGCGTTGGCACGATCCCACGACCGAACAAATGATGCCAAAGGCGATTCACGATCACACGCCGAGTCAGCGGGTTGTCTTTGCGCAGCAGATCCTCGGCAAGCTGACGGCGACCGCTTTGAGTCGTCTGATACGGCGTCGCGTCGATCGCTTCGAGGAACCGCCGCGGCACTTCGGCTCGCGGTTGTTTGTGATTGCCCCGCTCGAACAACGCCTGATTGCGACCGACGGTTTCCTCCAACCCCGGCACGCGCGTCGGTACGACGATCTCTTCTTCCAGCCGACGATACTCGTTGATGAGCGGCTTCGCGGAGGCGAGTTCATCTAGCTTGTTTGGCAACAGTCCCTGCTTGAGACACGCATCAAGCAAATTCGCTTGACCATCGGTCGCAGAGCCATCTCTCCAAGCACGGACGGCGGCAGTCACTGCTTGGACGTAGCGATTCGCCAGCTCATCGAACGACTGCGGCGCATCGGCCGCGATGTCGAACACCGCATCGAGAAACTCACGTGAGGCAGTCGGCGGTCCCGGCTCTCCCTTCCGCGCGATCACCGCTTCGCGAATACCGAACCACGAACGAGGCTCGTTGTTGACCATCAGCGGCGCGTCTTTGCCGGAGGTGACTTCGAGATGGATCTCGTCTCCGTTCCAGTAGGTCAAATCAAATTTCTGCCACTGCCACTCCTTCGACAGCGTCGCCACCGGGAACACGGTGCCGTTCCGCGGATAATCTTCCACGACGTACCGAGTACTCGCTCCGCCATCGCCGATGACGCGCAGCCACAGGTCGTAGTTGTCGTCGAGACGCACCTTCCCGGACGAAAGCCGCGCAGGATGCTTCGCCGAGAGACTGTGTGAGTAGACGCCCGCCGGATAGATCCCGGCGAGAGCGTTCTCTCCCGTCGTTGCGAGAGAATACTCACCCGCCGCAAACGGTTTGTTTGGTAGCCCCGTGCCGACTCGAAACCAATTCGCATAGGTCGCGCCGTCGGTTAGATTCCAACGTTGCCAATAGTTTCGCTGAGCATGTTCGTCGCGCTGCTGCAGTTCGGTTTTCCAGGACGCCACTTGCCGCTGCCAAGCGTCGGCGAACGAAGCACCGTCGCTCGTTTCCTTGCGCATCACGAACCACGGCTGCAAAAGCAGATGCGGTTTGTCAGCCATCTTCCACGGCCCGTCGTCGGACAGGAGAGCGGCTTTCAACTTCGTTCCCGACTCCAACCAAACGTCGGTGACGGTGGACCGAATCAGCGGCTTGAGCAACGACAACTTCTCACGGTTGGAGTCCAGTGTTTCGGGCGTGTCGATGACGACTCGACCGGGACGGCACGATCCCAAGATTCCAAACAGCGCGTAATAGTCCCTCTGGCTGATCGGATCGAACTTGTGATCGTGGCACCGAGCACACGACACCGTCAGGCCGAGGAATGCTTTCGAGAACGCATTGATCGCGTCATCCGTGTACCGCACCTTTTCATCGAGCGCATCGGTCGGTGCGAACCCGTGAAAGACCATCCGCCAGTGCGCCGGCCCGATCAGCGACTCGTTGATTCCCAATGCTTGGTTGACGCGCGGTTTCTCCAGTAAATCGCCGGCGACGTGCTCGCGAACCAGTTGATCGAATGGGACGTCGGCATTGAGTGCTCGAATCAAGTAGTCGCGATACAGCCAACTGTTGTCGATGGCCGGGTCTCCCTCGGAACCATGCGAGTCGGCATAGCGCACCCAATCCATCCAATGCCGCGCCCATCGCTCGCCAAAGTGCGGGCTGTCGAGCAAGTGATCGACCAGCTCTTTGTATCCGCTCGGTTGGTGAAGCTTGGCCGTCCACGTTTCGACTTCTTCCGCCGTCGGTGGAAGACCAATCAGAACGAAGAACAATCGACGCACCAGCGTCTGCACATCGGCCGGCTCGTTGGGCTCAAGTTCGTACTCCTCCAGCTTCGACAGCACGAAGCGATCAATCGGATGCTCGGACCATTTCGTGTTACGGACCGCGGGCGGCGGGAGATTCCGAATCGGTTGAAAGCTCCACCACTTCTTGCGTTTTTGGAGCACCGCCTCCCACGAGGTCGCCTGGACCAGTTCATCGGCCGACGGCGGCTTGTCGCGTGGATCGGGAGCCCCCATCGCAATCCATTTCTCGAAGTCCGCGATCACCGACTTTTCGAGCTTGGCCTGTCCCTGCGGCATCTTCAGCCCATCGACTTCGTGCCGCAGGATCGCCAGCAACCGACTCTCGGCCGGATTGCCAGGAACGATGACGGTGCCTCCGTCGCCCCCTTTGAGCAACGCCGTTCGCTGATCCACCGCGAGTCCACCTTCTGCCTTCTTCGCGGAGTTGTGGCACTCGTAACATTGCTCGACGAGCACCGGTCGAATGCGCGATTCAAAGAATTCCAGTTGAGTTGCGGTGGGTGGCTCGGCGGCTTCGGCGGTCATCGACGTGGTGATAGCGACTGCACACAACCCTGCGAGCATTAACCGGGACCAGTCAGGGGTCAGGTCTTCAAATTTCATTTTTGGCGTCGCGAACGTTGTTCGATGTGGATTGGAATGGCGATGCGAGAAATGAGTCAGGGGTAGATCGTCAGGCCAAAAATGAAATTTGAAGACCTGACCCCGAATCCACCGAATCTATGCTCTCACTCAAAGCATGCGACGCTGGCGGTGAAGCCGTGGATGTAGTTCTTCCCACCGACCGGGCCGAGTTCTCCTTGAGCGAAGAAGCCCGCCAACGGCAGCCGGCCGAGCACTCGCTGAATCGTCGCCGCGTCGTGATTCGGTTCGTCAAACAGCCGCGTTCCCCGCCCGTTGCAACTGAACAACAACGCGGCCTTCGTCGGCGAACTCCGCTCGGCGCGATGCTGATCGAGCAAATGGACGAGGTCTTCATCAGCCGTGTCGGCGTCGCGCACATGGAACTGCACCGTCTGCCCCGGACGAATCAGGTTACCGATCGCGATCGCTCCCAACTCCTGATCCGCGCCGATCACGTTGGCGATCAAGAAGTCGCCACGTCCAAACGTCGTCTTGTATTCGCTCATCGCAATGCCGACGTGCAGGCCGAGCTGCACCAGTCGCTGATCCCGCGCGGGCAGCTCCGGCAAGAACTCGCGGAGCCGGTCGATCGTCGGCTTGCCTCCCAACTCGAAGACGATGTTCCGCTCCGACTTCGTGACCACAAACGTCGGACCGATGGGCCGGCAACCTTGAGAGACCACCGATCTCACCTTTGGCCCGCCGCGCATCAGCACCGCGACCGTTCCCTGCGACAAGCACTCGTCGTTGAGGAACACGCGGTTCGCCTGCGGCCCGCCACCGCTGGCCATTCCGCCGAGCAACGGCACACCGGGCAACTCCTCCGCCAAGCGTTCAATCACCGAATCCGGCACCGACGAGTACGGTTCTCCCAACGCGAAGACCGCGCGTGCGTCGGTCGCCATGTCCGACAAGTCGTCGGGATAGCCGATCGCGATCAAGCCGTCCGGAGTCTCGCCGAATTCCAGATGAAATGGCGTCAACTCCGCGCCCGGCAACACGCCGGCCCACAGACTCAGCGCCGGTCCTTCCTCGATTTCTTGATCGCTACCCGCCACGGTCTCACCAGTACAGCCGAGCAACACTTTCGCACCGAGTTCCCGTCTCACCGTTGCCGGCAGGTCATCGAACCCATCCGCGTGTGCGTGCGACGCGAACAAGAAACACAAATCCGGCGACTGTCCCGCGAGTTGGCCACGGACATCGTCGCACACGGCGTGTATGGCGGAATCGAGATCGGAATCGACAGAGAGGCTTGCAGCGTATGACATGTTGTGGCTTTGGCATTCTGGAGGTTGGTCAAGCGTTCGCGAAGCCGCGCCTCGCGCCGCGTTTCTATTCGCTGGACGACCGGCCTACAATTCCGCCCCTCCGTCAATCGCTGTTTCGCATCGCCATCATCGAGATCACCGCCATGATTTTCGCTCTTCGCCGACTCGCCATTCTCGGTCTTGTGTTGATCTTTTCGCTCTCCCTGGCGGCAGCCACGCGAGCCGACGATGCGAAGTTCCACTGGGCCGATGGGCCGCAAGCTGGAACAACCGACTTGCTGCTCGGCGATCAACCGGTCGTGCGCTACATGGCTCTGCCGTACGACAACTCCACGAAAGATCGCGAGCACGACACCTACAAGGTCTATCACCACGTCTTTTCGCCGGATGGAAAAACCATCCTGACGAAAGGCCCCGGCGGGCAATACACGCACCATCGCGGCCTCTACTGTGCTTGGAACAAGACCAGCTATGAAGGCAAAACCAACGATTTCTGGCACTGCACGAACGGAGCTTCGCAGCGGCATGTGAAGTTTCTCGACAAGACCGCCGACGCGCAGCACGGAGCCGCGACTGTCGAAATTCACTGGGCGGATGCCGAGGCGAAACCGGTCATCATCGAGACTCGTTCGATTGATGTGCGGCGTGCGCCGGCCGGAACGACGGGTTGGCAGATCGACTGGCGCACGAGCCTCGCCAGCCAGCGTGGCGAAATCAAACTCGAAGGCGATCGGCAACACGCTGGCTTCCAATTCCGCGCCGCTCAAGTCGTCTCCGAACAAAAGGCCGCCCGCTTCATTCGACCGGCTGGGTTCCCTGAAAAGCCCGAAGCGGTTGAAGCGGGCGACGCGGGCGATCCCCCCGCGCACAGCAACTTGCCGTGGTGCGCGATGACGTATCCGATCGACGGCCAGCAAGTCACTGTCTGCTATTTGGAAGATCCGTCGCTGCCGAAGCCGTCACTCTTCTCCGAACGCCCCTATGGCCGCTTCGGAGCATTCTTCAAGACGACGTTGGCCGCCGACAAGCCGCTCCGTTTGCGTTACCGCATCGTCATCACCACCGGTGAAGCACCAGCCCGTGACACGATTCAGAAATGGTTTGACTCGTTCGCGGCCGAGCTGAAAGTCGCCGACGCGAAGTGAAGCTCACACCGACTGCATTTGATTTGGATGTCACCGACAGCCCCTGTTGTCAGCCCCAAGGGGGCGTGACTCGAAAGCCCAGGGCATCGCCCTGGGTGAGTCATTCGAGAGAAAATCCCAGCCCTGAAGGGGCGCAACTTGCATGGATGTCATGCCAGTTGCGCCCCGTTGGGGCTTAACCACGGTTGATGTTGCATTAACCCAGGGCGTTGCCCTGGGCTTTCGAGTCAGTCCCCGTTGGGGCCAAAACCGGAAAACCGGTGACATCCTTTTGTTTCCCAATTCTTGAGCAAGGAACCCTCGCCATGAATCTTCTCCGACGTCTCGCTTTGAGTGTCTGCTGTTTGTGCGGTTGTTCCACCTTGGTCTGGGCTGCGGACGCTCCCAGCGGCAAACAGCGCGTCTACTTCGGCACCTACACCGGCAAGATGAGCAAAGGAATCTATCGCAGTGAACTCGACCTCGCGACCGGCAAGCTGTCGACGCCGGTGCTCGCGGGGGAGGTCGCTAATCCGTCATTTCTGGCGATCGCGCCGAACCAGAAATTCTTGTACGCGGTCGGCGAACTGAACGACGTCAACGGCAAAAAAGGGGGTGCCGTCAACGCCTTCGCCATCGACGAGGCAACCGGCGATCTGAAATTACTCAATCAACAATCCTCGGTCGGTGGCGGCCCGTGCCACATTTCCATTGATCGAACGGGCAAGACTGCGCTGGTCGCCAATTACGGCGGCGGAAGTACGGTGGCCTTGCCTATCTATGCGGACGGCAAGCTCGGCGAGGCTTCCAGCTTTGTGCAACACAAAGGGCACGATCCCGTCAAAGACAAACCGCTCACACCGCATGCGCATTCGATCAACGTCGATGCCGGCAATCGGTTCGCGTTCGTTGCGGACCTGGGGCTCGACAAGGTGCTGGTCTACAAGCTCGATCCGGACAAAGGGACGATTACCGCGAATGATCCGCCAGCCGCCAGCGTCGAAGCCGGCTCCGGGCCACGGCACTTCGCCTTTCATCCTAGCGGCAAGTACGCCTACGTCATCAACGAAAGTCGGTTGACCGTCACCGCGTTCCAGTACGACGCTGACAAAGGCGTGCTCACGTCCCAGCAAACGATCTCGACCTTGCCTGAGGGTGTCACCGACCGCAAAGGAATGTCGACGGCGGAAGTCCAAGTTCATCCGAGCGGCAAATTCCTGTACGGCTCGAATCGCGGGCATCACAGCATCGCGATCTTTTCGATCGACCCCGCCACCGGAAAGCTGACCGCCGTCGGACATCAAGGCCAAGGGATCAAGACTCCACGCAACTTCGGCATCGACCCGACCGGTCATTATTTGCTCGCCGCCAATCAGGACAGCGACAGCGTGATCGTTTTCCGCATCAACCAAGCGACGGGACAACTGGATCCCACCGACGTAACCGTTACGGTCGGGACTCCGGTGTGTGTCAAGTTTTTGCCGCTCACGAAGTGATCGCGACTCGGTTTTCCCGATCAGCCGCAGGGCGCTAGCCCCGGTTTGTGTCATCCGAACCGCGGCTAGCGCCCTGCGGCTCATCGCAGCCTCCGGAGGGTTGATGTCCGAGCAGAAAAAACGCCGCCTCCCACACTTTCTGTTCGGTGCCACACCGAGCCTGTGGCGAACGCTGCGGCAGCGCTACGGCGAGGTGGACTCGCAGTTTCGATCACGTGCCGCGCTGATGCAGTTCGGCATGTGGTCGCTGGCTCCGGAGCGGTGTTGGGAATCGTGGCGTTTTCGCCGTGCCATCGAACAGACCGAATTGCATCCCGCGCCGGTGTTCATCCTCGGCTATTGGCAGTCGGGTCATTCGTTGATGCACTACCTCATGGCGAACGATCCGCAGTTCGCGACGACCAACTTGCTGCACTGTGCCTTGCCCTCCTGTTGGGTCACGATCGAGCCGCTGGCACGCTGGTTCTTGAAACGTCGCGGGAGCAAAACCCGCTACGTCGATTCCTTGCCGCTGTCCACCGACAGTCCGCAAGGAGATGAATTGGCGATGGCCAACCTGACCGACCTGTCGATCTACCACGGCTACTCGTTCCCAAGCTCCTACGACACCCTCTTTCGTCGCAGTGTGTTATTTGAAAACGTCTCCGCCGATGAACTGGACGAGTGGAAGCGGTGCTATCGCCGACTCCTTCAAAAAGTGGCCTGGCACACGCGCCGCCCTCGGTTGCTTTCGCGCAACGCCGCGCACACCGGGCGAGTGCGACAACTGCTGGAACTGTTTCCCAACGCGAAGTTCATCCATCTGCATCGCAATCCCTATCGCGTGTTTGCAGCGCAGGAGTCCAAGTGGCGTTCGCTATGCGGACAGTGGGCCTTACAAACCCCGAACATCGAGCAGTTGGTGGCAGACACGGTCCGGCTCTACCCCGTCCTCATGAAGAAATTCTTCACAGATCGCGAGTTGATCCCGGCCGGTCAATTGGCGGATGTTCGCTACGACGAGTTGCTCGCAAACCCGGTCGGCACGTTGCGTCGCGTTTATGCGGAGCTGGACCTGCCAGGATTTGAACACCTCGAAGCGCGTCTGACGGCTCCCGGAGGAACACAGCTCGGACAACTCGCGGGCCATGACGTCACGCTCACGCCAGAGCAACAGGAGTTAGTGCGACGAGAATGGGGATTTGCCTTCGACGCCTTGGGTTATTCGCTTGATCCAACGCAAACAATGGAGCGAGGAACGATGCCGGGCGATGACTAGGCATCAGCCGTTCGGCCAAGAAGTTTAGGGTGAGCGATTTGACGAATCGGAGCTTGGATTCAAGAATCCCGCCCAACCATTACGGGCCGTCTGTCAAGAAGTCTCTGATTTTATGAGTAGTTCTCCCTTGCAATCGCGCCGTCTCAAATTGATTCACCCTTTGGCCGGCTGCTCGCTTCCCGTCTGGCTGAAACTTTTGACGACCTATGGCGGAGTTGACTCCATCGGTTGGACACAGGCCGCGAGCGCTTCGCTGATTTCGACCTTAGGTGCCCCGCTGCGGATGTACGAACGGTTGCGATTCGGTCGCGCGATCGCGGCACAGAAGTTGGACCCGCCGCCCGTCTTCATCATCGGACACTGGCGTAGCGGCACGACCAACATGCACAACCATTTGTTGCGCGACCCGCAATTCGGTCATTTGAGCTTTCTGCATTGCCAGGCTCCGTGGGCCTTCTTGACCGCCGAACCGCTGGCTCACCGGCTGTTCGCAAAGCTGGCACCGGCGACGCGCCCGATGGACAACGTCGAGTTCGGACTCAACGAGCCAATGTCCGAAGACTTCGCCTTGGGAGCGATGACCGACATCACCCACTATCACAGCTACTACTTTCCTCGTCACGGAGACGAGATTTTTCGGCGCACGATTTTGTTCGAAGGTTTGTCCGAAACGGAAATCGAACGCTGGCAGCAGACGTATCGCTACCTGCTGCAGAAAGTCGCGGTGGCCAATGACGGGAAGCAATT
>CAMDDX010000040.1 GCA_945893075.1 Planctomyces sp. SH-PL62
CCCCGAACTCCGCCAACGCCGCATTCGCTCGCGCCAACGAGCTTCCACCGTCTCACGCCCCATGACAGCTCTCCTGATTGCGGGTCTCAAACCAACCGCATCAGCTTACCACTGCCACCAAGAACGCATTCCGCCGGACGCTTACGATCGAACCAACATCCACACACAACTCGGCCACGCGACACCTCCTGGTCTGGTTTCCTGCGCTCCAGTCCGCAGTCACACGACCAGCAAACTCACGCAGACGAATTCCAGGAGAGGAATACCATACAAACAGCAATCGCGCCAGCTCGCCCACACTACCCAGCTATGCGCGCTGGCGGTGGACAAGATGGACGGCTTCTGCGTCGGCGAACCGTGGAATGCGCGAGCGATCACGGATGGCATCGGCTTCACGTCGATCACCACGCAGGAGATCTGGCCCGATCATCCGGAGAAGGTCTGTGCCTTCACCGCCGAGTTCGCGGAGAAGAATCCCAAGACGGTCAAAGCCGTGCTGAAGGCGCTGCATGAGGCGAGCATCTGGCTCGACAACATGGACAACCGGCCGGAACAGGCGGAGATCGTCTCGGCCGCGAGCTACATCAACTGCCCCAAGGAGATCATCCTCGGCCGGCTGCAAGGTCACTACGACATGGGGGACGGCCGCTCGATGCAGGACAAGAACTACATGATCTTCCACGACCGCAACTGCAACTACCCGCAGCTCAAGTATGCGACGTGGTGGCTGTCGCAGTTCCGCCGCTGGGGCATGGTCGATGGACCGCCGGATTACGACGGCATCGCCAAGCAAGTCATGCGGCCCGACCTCTACGAAGAAGCGATGAAAGAAATCGGCTTCGTTCACGGAGGGGCGAACTCCGAACCCGAGAAGTTCTTCGACGGCGGCATCTTCGATCCCGCCGACCCGGAGAAGTACGCGACCTCATTCGCGATCAACAGTTTGAAGTAACCCTGGAGTGCGGTGGCTCGACACCGCCCTCCATTCATTTGAAATAGCGATTCCCGAAGTCCGGGCATCGTCGCCGCGAGAGTTGGCTGAGCAATCGCCGTTTTGCTGGCGATCATCGCCGTACTTCCAATTGAATGGAGGGCTGCGTCAAGCCGCAGCACTCCAAGGAAATACCATGAACGAACGCAAATTTCGCGGTGATTGGATCGTGTTACCTCTGCTCGGCATCGTCGCCGTCGTGGTGTTGTGGGCGATCTCCAGCATGACGTGGGCACCGAGCTTGCCGACGCCGTGGAAGACGTGGCAAGTCAGTCAGCCATATCTGATGAAGCCGTTCGAGAAGCGCGGCGAGCTGGATCAAGGGATCCTGCGCTTCACCTGGTACTCGCTGATTCTGGTGGCGAAGGGCTACACGATCGCGCTCCTGATCGGCACGCCGCTCGGCTTTGTGTTGGGCATGTCAAAGATGTTTGCGAAGACGTTCGATCCGATCATTCAAATCCTGCGGCCGGTCTCGCCATTGGCTTGGTTACCGCTGGGACTGGTGCTGTTTCAGAAATCAGAACCGGCGGCGATCTTCACGATCGCGCTCTGTTCGATGTGGCCGACGGTGCTCAACACGGCGGTCGGTGTGCGAGCGATCCCGCAAGACTATCTCAATGTCGCTCGCGTGCTGAATCTGTCGCGAATGAAGACGCTGCTAAAAATCCTGCTGCCGGCAACGTTGCCGTACATGTTCACGGGCTTCCGTCTGAGCCTCGGCATCGCGTGGCTGGTGATCGTCGCGGCCGAGATGCTGACCGGCAGCCCCGGCGTCGGCGGTTTCCTGTGGCAGGAATACAACAGCCTGATCTACGAACACATCATCCTTTGCATCCTGACCATCGGCGTGATCGGCTTCATCCTGGATCGCCTGATGGGGGTCGTCGAACGCCGGCTGCAAGTCGCGAAGGCGTGATCCATTTTCCGGCTGAAGGCTGTCGGCTGAAAGCTGATGGCTGTTATCTCAACTCCAACGATTCGATTTGGGATGACAGCCGACAGCCATCAGCTTTCAGCCCACAGCCGGCCATCACAATCACCGAAAGTGAATCGACCATGTCTGCTCTCTTGGAAACGCCACGAATCACCGCTCGATTCACTGAGCCGGATTATGTCCGCATGTCTTCGCTGCCATTCGTGAAACTGAAGCACGTCTCGAAAAGCTACGGCTCTGGTCAGCAGCGTCGCGAGGTGCTTAAGGACTTGAACCTCGACATCGCGCGCGGCGAGTTCGTGGCGATCGTCGGCTACTCCGGATCAGGCAAGACGACGTTGATGTCGCTGCTGGCCGGTCTGATTCGGCCCGACTTCGGCACCGTGATGATGGACGGTCGCGAGATCACCGGGCCAAGCCCCGAACGGGGACTCGTCTTTCAGAACTATTCACTGCTGCCGTGGCTGACGGTTTTCGAGAACATCGCGCTCGCGGTCGATCAACTCTTTCCCAAATGGTCGAAGGAAAGACGACGAGCACACATCGAGCACTACATCGCGATGGTGAATCTCACGCCGGCGCGGACCAAACGGCCGCACGAGTTGTCCGGCGGAATGCGGCAGCGAGTGTCGGTCGCACGAACGCTGGCGATGAACCCGGAGATGCTGTTGCTCGATGAACCGCTCAGCGCGCTCGATGCTCTCACGCGCGCGACGTTGCAGGACGAGATCGAACAAATCTGGGAACGCGACCGTAAAACGGTCTTGCTCATCACGAACGACGTGGACGAAGCCTTGCTGCTGGCTGACCGAGTCATCCCGCTGAGCGCCGGCCCCGGCGCGACGCTCGGCCCGGCGGTTGATGTCGATCTCGACCGTCCGCGCAATCGCAAGACGATTCAACGTGACCCGCATTTCAAACGCTTGCGCAACGAGGTGCTGGACTATCTGCTCGGTGAAGGAGCACGCCAGAAACCACGCCGCGAACCCTGGAGTGCGGTGGCCTGACACCGCCCTCCATTCGATGGCAGTCACGGCAACCAAATGGCGATCGCTCAACTTCGTGAGTGAAGACTCCTTTTCCAATGCGACTTGTCACGACGAGTCGTTTCGTAATCAGTAACTCGATTCCGCAATTGATGGAGGGCGGCGTCGAGCCGCCGCACTCCAGGGAACTACCCATGAATCACCCCGAGAAATATCTGGAAATCTGGAAGCTGCAGAAGGCGTATCCGTCGCCGAGTGGCCCGCCGGCCGTGATCGTCGGGGACTTCACACTTAACGTGGCCGAAGGGGAATTCGTTTCGGTCATCGGTCACTCCGGCTGCGGCAAATCGACGGTGCTGTCGATGATCGCCGGGCTGAATGATCCAACCGGCGGCGGCATCGTGTTGGCCGGCCGCGAAGTCAAAGAGGCGGGCCCGGATCGCGGCGTGGTGTTTCAAGCTCCGTGTCTGCTGCCGTGGATGACGGCGTTGCAGAACGTGACGCTGGGCGTCGAGCAAGTTGCGCCGCACAAATCCCGCGCGGAGCAGCGCGGCGTCGCAGCGCACTATTTGGATCTCGTGGGACTCGGCGATTCGCTGGACGTGCATCCGAACCAACTCTCCGGCGGGATGCGGCAGCGCGTCGGCATCGCGCGGGCGTTTGCACTGTCGCCGAAGATGCTGTTGCTCGACGAGCCGTTCGGGATGCTCGACAGCCTGACGCGAATGGAGCTGCAACAAGTGCTGCTCGACCTGTGGGCCACCGATCGCAAGACCGCGCTGATGGTCACGCATGATGTCGATGAGGCACTGTTCCTCTCGGATCGCATCGTGATGATGACCAATGGCCCAGCCGCGCGGATCGGCGACATCTTGGAAGTCCCGTTCGCTCGGCCGCGCGATCGCCACGACGTCTTCGAGCATCCGGAATACGACCGCTTGCGACAACGACTGATCTCATTCTTGGAGGACCATGCTCAGCATCCGCAGGCGGACGACGAATCGGTGGACGATCCGCGGAACATCCCCTCGCGCGAGCCGGGGGATCGGGAGTCTTTCTCAAGTCGCCGGACATTTTCCGTGACACCCAAGTCCCACGATGCGGCTTGAGAAAGACTCGCGATCCCCCAAGACGCACCAGCACGACGCGACAGCGAGTGGTTGTTCGAGAAAAACCACTCGCTGATGCGTCGTGCTGGTATTGGAAGCCCAACATCTGGCGACTTCGGCTACACTTGGACGTTTTCGCGTCCACTGTGAGAATTCAGAGCCGACTCGGAGAGTCAGCCTACGGTGGCCCAGTCAAAGGATTGAACCATGACCGACTTGATCCGCGTTCCCCCGCCTCTCACCGAACCTGAGCCTGTGCTGAACGACTCGTTGCCCTCCACGCGATTCCTCACCCGTCGCGATCCGCCACACACCGCTAATCACGCGCTGCGCGAGCTTCAAGAGCAATTTCACAACATCATCGCCAGCGCCGACGTGCGCTGGACCACGCGCTATCGGTTGATCGAAAAGTTGGGGGCCGGCAGCCAAGGGATCGTCTTCCTGGCCGAGCGGCAGGGAGCACACAACATCTCACTGCCTGTCGCGCTGAAGGTTTTCTCCCCGCAAACTCACACCACATCGCGAGCGTACCGCCACGAAATGGAACGGATGGCGCGCGTCTCGATGCACTTGGCGTTGATCCAGCAAGACCATGTGCTGGATGTCCAAAACTTCGTGAAATGCCGCGGCGTGCGGATGCTGGTCATGGAATGGGTCGATGGCTTTGACCTGCGGCATCTGCTGAAGCCGGCCACTCTGCGCAGTGTGCAAAGCCGGCTCAGCCCCGAACGCGTCGACTACCTGACCGACGTGCTCATCACGGACGGCCCGCAGCACTCGCGTTTGAAGCCGGGGTTCGCGATCGCCATCTTGCGCGAATGCCTGTCCGCGCTGGCGGCCATTCACCGCAACGGGATCGTCCATGCCGATCTCAAACCGTCCAACATCATGCTCAAGCGGACTGGCAATGCGAAGGTGATCGACTTCGGATTCGCGTTCGAGGTTGCTGACAAGACCGCCCCGCGCGCCTGCACGCCTCAATATGCGGCCGTCGAAGTCCTGCGCGGAGCGAGTTCGTCTCCCGTGTCGGACCTGGCCAGCTTGGGTTACGTTCTGGTCGATCTGCTGTGCGGCATGTCTCCCTTCGCTGGAATGCAACGCTTCGCCGATCTCATCACGGCGAAGAAACAACTCCCCGATCGCCTGCCGGAGTTTCTGCCGGCGGAGATTAAGCAGGACGAACGCTTACTCGCTCTGTTGCGTGGCTTGATCGCAGCGGACCCCGCCAATCGTTTTCCCGATGCTGAAGCCGCCGACTTATACGACCACGGTGCCGCCAACTTTCAGCGCGAACTTGTGAAGGGGAACCTCTCCAGCGAATACGAAAACGAAATCCGCTTGTGGTTGCAGGAAGTGGAGTAGCGAATGCAAAAAGCCCGCTCGACGAATCGAGCGGGCTTTCGCTGTGGCACACAGTGAGTCCGGAAGCGTGGCTTCCTTGCCGGCGGCGAACATTCCTGTTCAACGCTTCGCGGACGCGCTGGGCCTTGGTTCTGTTCCGTAAATCAGCCGCAGGGCGCTAGCCCCGGTTTGTATGACGAGAACCGGGGCTAGCGCCCTGCGGCTCATTTGCAAAACTTAGAACACATCCAGAACGAAGTGATGGCCTTTGTGGTACGGCTGCGCGGTGTCGTGGAAGTTGTGCCAGTTCTTGTTGAGCACCGGGATGCGCTGCGATGGCCCATACCGGTAGTACAAGTTGTCGTTGCTCCCTTGCGGCCGCTGGAAGTTGTGCGGGTAGTACAGGAACGGGTAGTACATGAACCGATTCCAATCGGTCGGTTGCCCGCGTCCGGCAGCCTGGGCGGTCGAGCCGCCAAACTGTGTTGCCGCGGCCACCGCCAAGCAGAACAGCCCTGTGGTCAGAATTCGTCGCAGCGTGATTCGTCGCAGCATGGTCCGCGTGCTCCTGAGTCTTCAAAGTCGGACAGAGTGCCCTCCCTATCATCGGCATCGGCACGATCCGCACCGCAGGAAAAACCGGCAGAGCTTTTCAGACCGGCAAACTCTTCCGCTTGAGCCGTGTGTTCGATCGGCCATAACGTAGCCGCACTCGCCAGAGTGCGGGCGGCCCGCGTTCTGGCGAACGCGGCTACGGTTTCTCTCAACAACGGAGTCTGCGATGTCTCGATTCGTTCGATGTCTGCTCGCCTTGGCCTGGGTCGCGACATCGGTCTACGCCGACGATCTGCCGAACGAATGGGAAGGCTCAATCAAGCCGGAGCACGTCCGCCCGCACGTCGAGTTTCTGGCAAGCCCTCAACTCGCGGGGCGATCCGGAGCCAATTCGAACAAAGCGGCCGACTACCTGATTCAGCAGTTTCGCAAATCAAAACTTCGGCCACTGTTCCCGGACAAAGACTTTGAGCAACCGATTCCCACGTCGGCCGAAGAGCGCGAGGAAAACGCCAACCCAGCCAACGGGGGTGGCGACGCCGATCCGCCGCTCAAGACGCCGCGCATCATCGGCCGCAACGTCGGTGCCTTCCTGGAAGGGAGCGACCCGGAACTGCGCGATGAACTGATCGTGATCGGAGCACACTTCGATCATCTCGGCGTTCGCAAAGGGGCGGTCTATCGCGGCGCGGACGACAACGCGAGCGGCACGTCCATGATGCTGGAAGTCGCTCGGCAGTTGGCCACGGCGAAGCGGCGGCCCAAGCGGAGCATCGTCTTCGTCGGCTTTGATCTCGAAGAACAGATGCTGTGGGGTTCGCGCTGGTTTGTCGCGCATCCGCCATTTGAACTCAGTCGCGTCAAGCTGTTCATCACCGCCGACATGATTGGCCGGTCGCTGGGCGATCTGCCGCTGCCGATCGTCTTCGTAATGGGCAGCGAGCACGCGCCGCGCTTGAAGACATTGCTCGACGATGTCGGCACGCCGCGCGGTTTGGAAGTCGCGCGGCTGGGCGTCGATCTGATCGGCGTGCGCAGCGACTATGGGCCGTTCTGGGGTGAGAAGATTCCGTTCCTGTTTTTCTCAACCGGCGAGCATCCCGATTACCACACGCCGCGCGACGTGCCGGAGAAACTCGATTTCGACAAGATCGCGCGTGTGTCGAGCCTCGTCCTGAAAGTCGTCGAGGGAGCGGCGAACTCGGTCACTGCTCCGGAGTGGATCGACGAAGTCCCGCCCGATCTCGACGAGGTCAAAGCCGTGCAGCGCATCACTGACTCGCTGCTGAAAGCCGGCGAGAAGAAACCGCTCACCGACCTGCAACGGCTGATCGTCACGCAGGCTCACAACAAGTGTCAGCAGATTCTCGATCGCGGCACATTCAACGCCGACGATCGCAAATGGCTGATCCGAATCTCGCAGTTGCTGCTGCTGTCGGTGTTCTGATCTCATCGCCTCCGGGCTTGCCCCGGTGGTTCCCGCGCTCTGAAGCTACGGTGCCGAAGAACGAAAGACGCCACGACCGAAGCCTTGCTGAGCGTTCGTGGCCCGTAGCTGCAGAGCGCGGGAACCACCCCGGCGAGCGGGGTGGCGGGATTCCTAAATCTGCCCGTCCAGCGCCATTTGATGGAAGCAGTGGGTCGTCTTCTCTTGGTTCTCCAGCAGCCAGTCGATCGACGGTTCGTTGTGCATCGCTTTGTGAATCGCTTTGGCGGTAGCAGCGCGGTGGGTTTGAAACAAAATCGCGTGGTCGATCTTCTCGTGGACGACGCTGGGGTCCAGCCAGACCGAGATGATGATGCCCAGATCGTTGGCCTTCTCTTTGGGGATGTCGCCGGCTCGGACGGCGTCCAGCACGCCGTTGGCGATGGCGGCCTGCACGGTCCCCATCAGGATGTTCGTGTACTTCTCGTTGTTGACCGTCACCTTGCTGACCATCACCGTCGCCGGTCGGACTTGAACGTCGCAGTTGAGGATCGCGAAAACCTTCGAGTGTCCTTTCGTCTGATCGCCGATCATGTTCGCGATGGCGTTTCCGACCGGTCCATCAAGCTCGCCGATCACGACTTCCGGTTCCGCCGCCGACCAGGCGGGGGCGGCTTCGACCAAGGCTTCTCCGGTGCGCATCACAATTCGCTGACTCATGGTGGTCCTTTCGGTGCGGGGTGCAATTGATAAAAGTGTGTCCGACGAAGAGTAGGTGTCCCGCACGGTTCGCTTCAAGTTCGTGGCCCGAAGTGTCCCCATCCGTGCTCTGGCCCTGCCATCCGTGCGGCAACATGGCATGCAGTTGAATCGCACGGATGGCAGGGCCGGAGCACGGATCAGGCAAGAATGACGGCGAGTCGGCAAAACAAAATGGCATCGAGGCGCATCGTTTGGCCGTTCGCACAATCACTCGTTCTGGAGGTTTCATGATGCGTTCCTGGAAGCTGGTCGTGATTCTGTTGGCCGCTCTCACTGGCCCGCTCGTTGCCGACGAAAAGCCGTGGCCACCGGAACTGCGCGGTGCGACCAACGGCACCGTGACGCTGAAATCGAAGCAGTTCTTGAAAATACCGGACTCCGTCGTTGCCGCTCTCGAAAAGGACGGATCGGCCGGGTTCGTGATGGCCACGACGGCTCCGACCGTAGAGTTGGCGTTTCATCGCGATCTTGGGCCGGATGCGATCAGTCGGCGGCTATGGTCTTCGTGGGGAGACATCTGCTTGGCGAGCGATGGCCGGGTCTATTGCGGCATCGGCGATCACGGCAACGATGTTGGTGGCGACGCGCGCTGCTTCCTGTATTGCTGGGATCCGAAGCTGAAAACGCTCACGCAAGTCGTGGACGTGAACTCGATCGTGCCGCGTGAGCCGGGGCAGCCGGCTTGGTCCAAGATGCACGCGAAGATCGACGAAGGCTCGGACGGGACGATCTATTTCTGCGGCACGCTCAACGACGGCAACCGAGCCAAGCTGCCGACGTACAAATGGAGCGACTCGTTGCCCGGCGCGCAGCTTTATCAGTACGACCCGAAGACCGGCAAAGCGTCGGTCTTTGCGAATCTGCCACCGAAGCGTTGCACGGCGACATCGCTGCTCGACCGCGAGCGGAATATCTGGTGGTGCAACCTCGAAGCGGGAGAAGGGAACGCGCTGTGGGGACTGAACCTCACGACCAAGCAGCCGGTGTTTCAAGGGGCGGATGGTTCATTGGGATTCAACCGCAACTTCGCACTCTTGGCCGACGGCTCGATCCTGTTCAACGGCGAGAACAGCTTGGTGCGCTACGATGCCGGCACGAAACAGCTCGTCCCGAAGAAATCGTGGTTTCAAAAGAGCCACGGGATGCGCGCCTCGACACTCGAATCGAAGGGCGGGTTCGTGTTTGGGATCACGCATCAGACCAACGAACTGTTTCGGTATCACGTCGGCAGCGATGTGTTGGAGATGCTCGGCCCGAACTGGCTGTCGGGCATGTACACGGCCGTGTGCGTGCTCTCGCCCGATGAGCGGTTCGTGTATTACCAGCCGGGAGCCCACGGGCAAGCGTTCAAAGACGGCACTCCGGTCATGCAGTACGAGATCGCCACCGGACGCCGAAAAGTGTTGGCGTTCTTGGCGGACGTCTGCGAGAAGGAGTGCGACTACGTTCCCGGCGGCACCTACGGACTCAAGCTGAGCGCGGATGGCAGCACGATCTATGTGAACCTCAACGGTCATGCTCCGGACGGCCTGCGACCGGCGTCGATGAAGACGAAAGGCTTCGGACTGTGCGCGTTCGCGGCGATTCACATTCCAGAGTCCGAACGGATGGCGAAATGATTTCTCGACGTCTCGCTAGCTAGGGGAGGGGCTGACAGAAAGATGGGGGACAGAAAAAAGAGGAACGATTGGTTGTTACTAAGGTCGCGACTTGGTGGGCTTGCAGACGCCGAACTCTGTGGCCTTTTTTCTGTCCACTTTTTTCTGTCAGTCCACTGAAACCATCCGTCGAACAATCGGCCGCAGCGAGAAGTCTACCAGTCGGACATTCCATCCCATCGCGACCTCTGCGACCTTCTGTTCCGAACGCCGACTTCGACAACGGACACGAGGGGTCGCGGAAGTCACGAAGGGATTGAACTTGCTGCTCGGACAAAAGCTGTCCTACGATCCGCGCGGGTCAGGCCGTATTTGGTGAATCGGTCAGGGATGATCGACTCTCAGTCGCACAGGGAGTTTCAACGGAATGAGTTCGGATTGGTTGGATTCACGTGGTTTACGTTTTGATCCCGCTCACGCGCGGTTCGGACGCGACCCGGCGTTTACGACGGCTCAAAGCAACGCGGGAGCGGAACTCGACGCGGCTTTGGCGGCGAAGGCTCCCGAACGAGCACAATTGCATGATGCGATTGGCCGCACGCGCGAGTATCTCTTCTCGAATCAGCACGAGGACGGTTTCTGGTGCGGTGAGCTGGAAGGGGACACGATCCTCGAAAGCGAATACATCCTGCTGTTGACGCATCTCGGCCGCGGACAGTCGGAGCAATCGCAGCGGTGCGCGAATTACATTCGCCAACAGCAACTGACCGACGGCGGATGGGCGATCTATCCGGGCGGGCCGCTGGAAGTCAGCGCCTCGGTGAAGGCGTACTTCGCATTGAAGATCGTCGGCGACTCGGCGGACGCCGAGCACATGCTTCGCGCGCGGCAGGCGATCCTGGCGGCCGGCGGGGCGGAGAGGGTCAACAGCTTCACGCGGTTTTATCTGGCTCTGCTCGGCGTGATTTCTTACGAGCAATGTCCGGCAGTGCCTCCGGAAGTTGTGCTGCTGCCGAAATGGATGCCGTTCAATATCTCCGAGATGTCGGCGTGGTCGCGGACGATCATCGTACCGCTCAGTTTGATGTGGGCCTTTCGCCCGGTCACTCGGCTGCCGGCGGAACAAGGGATTCGCGAGCTGTTCGTTCGCACGCCGGAAGAGCTGCCGGCGTCGATGCCGAAATGCGAACAGCTCGATGAGTTGTCCAAGCAGACGCTGATTGACTGGGAAGCTTTCTTTCGCCACGCGGATGCCGCGCTAAAAACGATCGACCGCTGGCGAATCCGACCGCTTCGCAAGCGAGCGATCCGGAAGGCGACGAAGTGGATGATCGACCGGTTCGCCGACAGCGACGGACTGGGAGCGATCTTTCCGCCGATCATCTGGAGCATCGTCGCGCTGCGTTGTTTGGGGTACGGCGACGACTCGCCCGAAGTCCGTTCGCAGTTGCTGGAACTCGAACGGCTGACGATTTCCGAGGACGGTGTTGATCGTCTGCAACCGTGTAAGTCGCCCGTGTGGGACACGGCCATCGCGACGATCGCTCTGCGCGATGCGGACGTGCCTGCGGAGCATCCCGCCTTGCAGCAGTCGGTGCGGTGGTTGCTCTCGCAAGAGATTCGCCGGCGCGGTGACTGGGCGGATCGGGACACTCAGACCGAACCAACCGGCTGGGCTTTCGAGTTTCGCAATGCGTTCTATCCCGACGTCGATGACACCGGCATGGTTTGTATTGCGCTCAGCCGCTGCCTGCCGGAACACAATTGGTCAACGGACGTTTTACTCGACGAATGGAGCTGGCACCCCGAAGACAAAGACGTCGCCGCCGTCGTGTCCGGCAAGGCCGAGGATGCCGAAGACGCGGTCGCTCAGGTTCATGCGATGGGACCACTGCTAAGCGCGATTCATCGTGGTGCTCGGTGGGTGCTGGCGATGCAGTCGAGCGACGGTGGCTGGGGTGCGTTCGACAAGGACAACACGCGCGAACTCTTTACGCGCGTGCCGTTCGCCGATCACAACGCGATGATCGATCCCAGCACCGCCGATTTGACGGCGCGAATGATCGAGATGTTCGCCGGACTCAACGTCTCGATCGACCACCCGGCGATTCAACGCGGCTTGAAATTCGTCTGGTCCAAGCAGGAACACGATCACTGCTGGTACGGCCGCTGGGGCGTCAACTATCTCTACGGCACCTGGCAAGTCATCGTCGGTCTGACGGGCATCGGCATTCCGACGACCGACCCTCGCATCCGCCGCGCGGTCGAATGGCTGAAGGCAAAGCAGCAACGACACGGCGGCTGGGGCGAAACGATTCGCAGCTACGACGAGCCGGCATTGCGAGGACAAGGCGAAGCGACCGCTTCGCAAACCGCGTGGGCGTTGCTCGGATTGATCGCCGCCGGCGAAGGGCATTCGGACGAGGCACAACGCGGAGTCGATTATCTCCTGCGCACGCAGTTGCCCGACGGAACCTGGCACGAGCCGACCTGGACCGGCACCGGCTTCCCGAAAGTTTTCTATCTGAAGTACCACCTCTACCGGATCTATTTCCCGCTGATGGCGCTGGGCCGGTATGCAAAGGTGTCTGGCTGATTCTCGCTCGTAGTGACCCCATTCATGGGGTCGAGCACCACGCGGATCCGATAAATCGGGTCACGACGAGCGTCGGCTGCTTGCGGCTGCGCGAACGACTCGAAAGGATAGTCCGGCTCGCGGGTTGGGAATTTTGCCCGGCTCGGAGAATAACCCCGGAAAGCCGCGCATCGCTTGAGGGCTGCGACCTTTGCCGGCGGACGGAGACGAAAGCTTGGCCACCGGCAAGGACAGTTTCGAGCCTGCGGATGCGGCGAACTCACTGGAAAAACAGTGGTTTGCCGAATTCGCGGGAGAGTTGCGGGCCTTCCTGCTGGGAGTGCTTCGTAACGACGACTCGGCGAGCGAGGCCCTGCAAGCCACGCTGGTCAAGGCGCTCGAACGAGGACATGAGGCTCGGCCGGAAACCCGTCGCGGGTGGCTGTTCCGAGTGGCCTTGAACGAAGCGTTGGTCCTGAAGCGGCGAGCGAAGATCCAGCAGAAATCCTTTCGCGAATTGGCTCAGAACGACCCCCGTCGGCATGAGTCGGCGGAAGGTTCGGTCACTCGGAATGAATCCCCCGCGGGGTTTGCTCTGAAAGCCGAAGTGATCGAACGAGTGCGTCTCGCGTTGGACGGCCTGCCGGCCGAACAGCGACGAGTGGTCCGAATGCGAATCTACGAACACAAAACTTTCGCGGTCATCGCGAGCGAATTGAAAGTGCCTCTCGGAACCGTGCTGACGCGAATGCGACTAGCAACGGAAAAGCTACGGGACCGATTGGCTGAGTTGGACAGTTGAAATCATGACGACTTCTGAAATGACAAATCAAAACGAACTCGCATGGCTGGCAAACCGCTACGTCGCAGGCGAACTCTCGGTCGATGAGACTGCGGCGTTCGAGGCTCGCCTGGAGACCGACGTAGCTGCTTGCAGCGCGGTCGCTCGCGCGATGGAACTGAATCTCGCGATCGCCGCCGCGTTCGACCAAGAAACTTCGCAACCGGTCGCACGACCGATTCAGGAAACCGTCGCCCCGGCCCGCTGGTCGGTCGCGTCCCTCGCCACGTTGGCGGCTTTGGCAGCCGTGGCGGCGAGCGTCGCGTTGATGGTCGGACACATCGGCTCAAGGACGAACGGGATTGCTCGCAAGGATGGAGCGGATCGAATCGTCGCAGCCTGGGTTTCGGGCGAGGCCGCTCGAAACAACACGGATGACGATGATCTCCTCGACGCGACGGATGACGACGATCTTGATCCGCCCGACTGGATGCTCGCGGCGCTGACGGTTGAAGACGTGAAAGAACAGCTCCCCGGCAACGACGACATCCGAGAAAACTAACCGATGCGGCTCAATCGACTCACAGACTGGCTTGGCAACACTTCGCTGCGACGGCGAGCGATTTGGCTCGGCGTCGCTGCGTCTGTTTTGGTGAGCGGTCTCGTGGTCCGTTCAATGGCCGACGACAAGCCGGCGAAAGCCAGCAAGTCCGCCGCGGCCGACAAAGTTTCCGCCAAGAAACCAGCGGCCGCCGAAGCGTCCAAAGTCGACAACGAACCGATCTCGCCCAAGCGAGAATCGGCAGCGGTTGCGTTCGCTCAGCAGCATCACCCGCAATTGGCCGAACTGCTCACGCGACTCAAGGCCAGTCATCCCGATCAATACACGAAGGCTCTGCGCGAGTTGGACAAGACGCTTACGCGTCTCGAAAAGGCGCGGGAGACCGATGCCGACCGTTACGCGATTCTGCTCCGCGAATGGCAACTCGATTCGCGCGTGCGGCTACTGGCGGCGCGGATCACCATGACGACTTCCGAAGAACTCGAAACCGAATTGCGACAGGTGCTGACCGAGCGGCACGACGTTCGGCTGCAACTGCTGACTTACGATCGCGAGAAGTCGAAAACTCGCCTCCAAAAAGTAGACGAGCAAATCGCCGAACACGTCCAGAATCGTGAGACGAGCATCGATCGCGAATTTGACCGAATTAAAAAGACCGCCGAGGTGCGCAAGAAGCCGGTGACAAAACCGGCCTCGAAGCGAACCGCCGACAAAGACAAATAGTTCGTAGCCGCACTCGCCAGAGTGCGGGAATGTGGCAAGAACCCCGCGTTCTGCCGAACGCGGCGACTTCAGTTATCAGAGTCCCTCAGTTCTTGATTGCGAAGGACACGGAAATGTCTCGTTCCATTCGACCTTGGTTGTTGACCGCTGCTGCGGCCGCAGTTTCATTCGGTTCGGTGACGCTCGCCGCCGACACCGTGATCAAGCCGGCCGACCAACGCTTCGCCAGCAAAGACGCCAGCGAAACGCCGAACTTTCAGCAGCACGTCGTGCCGCTGCTCAGCCGCCTGGGCTGCAATGGCCGCGCGTGTCACGGATCGTTCCAAGGCCAGGGGGGCTTCCGCCTGTCGCTGTTCGGCTACGACTTCAAGCTCGATCACGATGGATTGACGAAGGGGAACAAAGACAAGAACAAAGAATCCCGCGTCATGGTGGAAGAGCCAGAAGAAAGCCTCGCACTCTTGAAGGCAACGCTCGAAACACCGCATCGCGGCGGCAAGCGCATGGACGCCGATAGCTGGCAATACAACATTTTCCGCAACTGGATCAAAGCCGGTGCGAAGAGTGTCGATGAAGACTCGCCGAAGTTCGTGAAACTCGAAGTCACTCCTTCCGAAATTCAGTTCGCCAAGGACGGTCAACAAACGCAGATCAAAGCGGTAGCCGTCTGGTCCGACGGCTCGCGAGAAGATGTCACGCCGCTCTGCCGGTTCAACTCGAACGACGACTTGATTGCGGCAATCGACGCCAACGGCATGGTCAAATCGGGCCAGTCGGGCGACACGCACATCGTCGTGAACTACGACGCTGGAGTCGTGCCGATCCCGGTCATCCGTCCTGTCAGTGACAAGGCCGGCAAGAAGTATCCGAAGGTCGAAACGCCGACGAAGATCGACGAACTCGTCGTGCAGAAGCTCCGCAAGCTCGGCATTGTGCCGTCAGCGCTGTGCGACGATCACGAATTCCTCCGCCGAGCCAGTCTCGACCTCGCCGGTACTCTGCCAAGTCCGCAAGAAGTCGTCGCGTTCCAGTCGGACACCGATCCCAACAAGCGAGCCAAGAAGGTCGATGAACTGCTGGAGCGCCCCGGCTACACCGCCTGGTGGACCACGAAGCTGTGCGACTTCACTGGCAACAACTCTCAGAATCTGCAGATCAACAACGGCTTCAAAGTTGATCGGACGCAGGAATGGTACGACTGGATTTATCGCCGCGTCGCCGCGAACGAACCGTATGACAAGCTCATCGAAGGCATCGTCACCGCCGTCAGCCGCAAGCCGGACGAAAGCTACTCCGAGTACTGCGAGCGAATGACCGTGATGTACGGGCCGAAAAAAGAAGGCTCCTACGCCGAGGCCGGTGGACTGACTTACTTCTGGGCTCGCCGCAATTTCCAAAAGCCGGAAGAACGAGCCATCGGATTCGCCTACACGTTCATGGGCATTCGCATTCAATGTGCTCAGTGCCACAAGCACCCGTTCGATCAATGGACTCAGAACGACTTCAACCAGTTCACCGGCTTCTTCAAAGGCACGGCGTACGGAACCAATCCACGCGACCGAAAAGAAGAGCAGGCACTCAAAGAGAAGTTGGGGATCGCGACCAAACTCGCTAACAATGAGTTGCAGAAGGAACTCGCCAAGCACATCAACGCGGGCGAAGTGATCCCCGTGGCAGAGCTTTACTCGGTTCGCGCGGAAGCCCCGAAGGCGAACGCTCGCGACAAGAACAAAGACAAGGACAACGGCAAGCAGTCCGCGCGACAAGCGCCGCCGCCCTCGGCCAAGCTGCTGGGTGCCGAAACGGTCGTGCTGTCCGATCACGACGATGTCCGCGTCCCACTGATGAACTGGCTGCGAGACAGCAAGAACCCGTACTTCGCGAAAGCCTTCGTAAACCGCGTGTGGGCGAACTACTTCAACGTCGGCATCGTCCAGCCGGTCGATGACATGAGCCTCGCGAATGCTCCCAGCAACGCCGCGCTGCTTAACTATTTGGCCGAAGGCTTCATCGAGCACAACTTCGACATGAAGTGGCTGCACCGCGAAATCTGCAACAGCGCCGCCTATCAGCGAAGCTGGAAGCCGAACGAGACGAACAAGCTCGACCAGAAGAACTTCTCGCACGCGATCCCGCGCCGCCTGCCGGCCGAAGTCGCGCTCGACGCGCTCAAGCAAGCCTCCTTGTCAGACGCCGAGATCTCTGGCTGGCTGGCCAGCAATAAAGACCACATGACCGCGATCCCAGGTTCGGTCAACCAGCGCGGCGGAGGCGGAGCCCTCGGTTCCGGCTTCGCACTGACGGTCTTCGGCCGTTCGACTCGCGAGAGCAACTGCGACTGCGACCGCTCGATGGAAGCCAGCTTGCTGCAAACTGTCTACATGCAGAACGACGATCAAGTCTTCGGCATGCTCAACGACAACAAAGGCTGGTTGCGTTCGCTGACACCACCCTCCGCCAAGCGGCCGGCCCGGTCTGAACGAAAGGACGCGGACGTCTCGAAGGCTCGCAAGAACTTCGAGGTGCTCCTGTCCAATGCCGAACGAGAACTCAAGAAAGCTCGCAAGGCGGAGAACGAAAAGGACATCAAAGAACTGGAACAGCGAGTTGCCGACTTGCAGGACAAGTTTAAGGGGACCAAGGGAACCGTTGAGTCCAAAACGGAAGAGGTCGCTCCCGTTGAAGTCGTCAGCTTGCCACCGGAAGACATCATCAAGGCCGCCTACCTCCGCTCGCTCAGCCGCTTGCCGAGCAACGCGGAAATGGAAACCTCGAAAACGTTCCTGACCCAGTCCGAAGACCGACTGACCGGCGCTCGCGACCTGCTGTGGGCACTGATCAACACGAAAGAGTTCATTGTGAATCACTGAGATTTGAAATCTCAGATCTCAAATTTCGAATCCGAAATCTCGAACCCTCAATTTCCCTTTGAAAGGACGACCCTCATGCCCACGACAATGACTTGCAATGGCGTTCGACGACGCGATTTCCTGAAGGCCGGCGTGATCGGCGGCACTGGCCTGACGCTGGCGAACTACATGAAGTTCGCATCGGCGGGCGAGGTCGCCTCAAAGGCCACGGCCAACGCGGCGATTTTCATCAATTTGACCGGTGGTCCAACTCACATGGACACGTTTGATTTGAAGCCGGAAGCGAAAGCCGAATTCCGTGGCGAGTTCAATCCGATCGCGACCTCGATTCCTGGAATCGAAATCAGCGAGCACTTGCCGAAGCTCGCACAGAACATGCACCTCTTCACGATCCTGCGCGGTGTGACGCACACGCTGGGCGCTCACGAACTCGGCACCGAGTACGTCAACGCCGGCAGTCGTCCGCTCCCGTCGCTGGAATATCCGGGCTACGGTGCGGTCGTCACGAAAGAACTCGGCGGCAACGGCAACATCCCGCCGAACGTCGCGATCCCCGCCAGCCGTCAGAAGACCGGTTACCTCGGCGTGCAGTACGCGCCGCTCAACACCGGTGCGACTCCGAAGCCGAGCGAGATGTTTTCCGTGCGTGGCTTGAAGCTGTCGGGCGGTCTGACCATCGACGCCGTTGAGAAGCGTCAAGCTCTGCTGAGTGATCTCGACAAAACGTTCCGTGGCGTTGAGGAGACCAACCAACTGGTGAAGGGTCTCGACAAGTTCGGCCAACAGGCGCATGCGATGATCACGTCGCCGAAGTCGCGCGAGGCGTTTGACGTCAGCAAGGAATCGCCCAACTTCCAGAAGCTGTTCGGTGAAACTCCGTTCGACCAAAGCTGCTTGCTGGCGTCGCGATTGATCGAAGCCGGCACGCGGTTCGTCACCATCGAACTGGGCGGCTGGGACACGCACACCGACAACTGGAATCAGTTGAAGAAGAAGTCGCCCCCGCTCGACAGTGGTCTGTCCGGCCTGCTGCTAGGTCTGCAATTGAAGGGTCTGCTGGAAACGACCACCGTGTTCGTCACGGGCGAATTCGGCCGCACGCCAAAGATCAATACGACTCGTAACGGCCGCGACCACTACCCGCGCTGCATGTTCATGCTCATGGCAGGTGGCGGCGTGAAGAACGGTCAGGCGATCGGCAAGAGCAACGCCGACGCGACGCTACCCGACAGCAAGGGCTTCTCGCCCGACGATGTCGCCGCATCGCTGTTCCACACGCTGGGCATCAACCATCAGAAGGAATACCACACCGACACCGGCCGCCCGATCATGATTGTCCGCGACGGCCATGTGATCCCGGAACTGTTCGCGTAATTAAATGCGTAGGTTGGGACTCCGTCCCGACCGGGTCGGGACGGACTCCCAACCTACCGAACTTCCCCCACGCAGAGCCGCTCCGGTGGCTCTGCGTTTTTCATGTCCGCTCAGTGAGAAGGAGATTTCGTGATGACCAAGTTCTGGAAATGCCTGCTGTCGTTGAGCCTCGCCGCGTTCCTGCTGTCCCCCGCGATGGCCGAGGACGCCAAGGCTAAGAAGAACAAGCCGAATGCCCGCAAGGAACAGCCTGCCGTCCAGCTTCCCAAAGACATCACGCTGACTGACGAGCAGAAGACGAAGGTCGCGGAGTTGGAAAAGGAGTACGCTCCGAAGATGAAAGAGCTGCGTGAGAAGCTCGACAAGGTCATGACCGAGGAGCAAAAGAAAGCTCGCCAGGAAGTGATGAAGGAGCATCGTGAGAAAGGCAAAGAAGGCAAGAAGGGCAAGGAGCTGGCTCAAGCGATCAAGGACGCGATGAAGCTGACCGAAGAGCAGCAGAAAAACTACGACGAGGCCGACAAGAAGGTCACCGCTCTGCGTCTGGAGATTCTGGAGAAGGTCAAGCCGCTGCTGACTGACGAGCAGAAGGCCAAACTGCCGAAACGTCCGGAAGCCAGGAAGAAGAAGGCCGCTTGATCCGAGTCGCCATTTCACAGTTCCGAAACACGACGCCCGACTTTCTGCCAGAACGTCGGGCGTTTTCGTTGACGCAAACGGCGGCGGGGTCGGGTCTACGATTTTTCGGAATTGGCCGATATCGTGCTGTGATCTTGGATAAACCGTCGTCGGCCAATTCCGAAAAATCGTAGACCCGACCCCTAATCGAACACGATGCCTGCCAATCTCACTCCGCAATATCAGCGACTCGAAGAACAATACCGCCGAGCACACACGGCTCAGGAACGGGCCGACCTGCTCGACGAGATGCTGGCGACGATCCCCAAGCACAAGGGGACGGAGAAGCTGCAGGCCGATCTCAAGACGAAGCTCAAAGAAACGAAAGCGGAGTTGCAGTCGGAAGCATCCGCCCCAAAGCGCGGCAAGACGTTTCGATTTCCACGGCAGGGTGCGGGGCAGGTTGTCATCGTCGGTGCTCCGAACGCAGGCAAAAGCCGCATCTTGAAAGAGCTGACGAAGGCCGAACCGGAAGTCGCTCCTTACCCGTTCACGACGCGCGAACCGCTGCCGGGGATGATGCCTTGGCAGGACGTCAGCGTGCAGTTGATCGACACACCGCCGATCACCGACGCGCACTTTGAACCGTATCTGCTGAATCTCGTTCGAGCTGCCGATGCGGTGGTGCTCGCGTTTGATGGCTCGTCCGATGACGCCCCCGATCAAACGGCTGAGGTGCTCAAGCAGTTCGCCTCGCGCAAGACGTTGCTGTCTGACGTGACGGGCTTCGACGACGAAGACTTTTCGATCATCCGCGTGAAGACGCTGCTGGCCGTGACGCGCGGAGATGATCCGGGCTGCGAAGATCGTCTCGCGTACTTTCGCGAGATGGCCGAGACCAACTTCGCGACGCTCAAGGTGGATCTCGATCAGCCCGTCGCTCGCGAATCCCTGCGCGAAGCGATCTTCCAATTGCTGGGAGTCATCCGCCTCTACACGAAGAAGCCGGGCAAGCCTGCCGATTACTCATCGCCGTTCGTCATCAAGTCGGGCGGCACGGTCGAAGACCTGGCGGCGGACGTGCATCGCGATCTGGTCGAATCGCTGAAGTTCGCCAAAGTCTGGGGCAGCAGCGCTCACGACGGCCAATCGGTCGGCCGCGACCATGTATTGCACGACAAAGACTTGGTGGAGCTGCATGCGTAGTTCGGACGCCTACGTCCGAACTCATGGCCGACCGGACGTAGGCGTCCGGTCTACAGCACCTTGCCGGGATTCATGATTCCGCGCGGATCGAGAGCGGTCTTGATCGCTCGCATCGCTTCGACGGCGGGACCGAATTCGCGGCGTAGAGCGGCACGCTTACCGAGACCGATACCGTGCTCGCCGGTGCAAGTGCCGTCGAGCGCGAGAGCGTGAGTGATGATCTCGTCGCTCAGTCGTTGCACCTCGGCGAGTTCCTCGGCGGAGTTCAATTCAATCGAGAACACGACGTGGAAGTTGCCGTCGCCGACGTGGCCGAACAGCGGGGCTGGGATGCGCGTGCCTTTGAGCGTCTCTTTGGATCGGCGAATGCACTCGGCGAGATTCGAGATCGGGACGCAGACGTCGGTGACGTAGCCGGTCCCGTTGGGAGTCAGTGCCAGCGAGGCGTAGTAGGCGTCGTGCCGCGCTTGCCACAGTCGTCGTCGGTCAGCCTCGTCGGTCGCCCATTGGAACTCTTCGTTGGTGAATTGGCTGATGATCGCGCGGGCGGCTTCCGTTTGCTCGGCAACACCCGAAGGGCTGCCGTGGAATTCCAAGAACAGCGTGGGCGACTCGCGATAACTCAACGCGCTGTAGCGATTGACCGCTGCCATCTGCACTTCGTCGAGCAGTTCGAGGCGTGCCATTGGGATGCCGGCGGTGAGGATTGCAATCGCCGCCTGCACGGCGGCATCGACGTCAGGAAACGCACACACAGCGGCGGACACGGCATCGGGCTTGCGCGCCAATCGCAGCGTCACCTCGGTGATGAGGCCGAGCGTTCCTTCCGAGCCGACGAACAAGTGTGTGAGGTCGTAACCGGCCGATGACTTTCGCGCACGCGAGCCGATGCGGATGATTTCGCCGTGTGCCAGGACGACGGTGAGCGCGAGCACTCGATCGCGCATCGTACCATAGCGCACTGCGGCACTCCCAGAGGCGCGCGTTGCGGACATGCCACCGAGCGTGCAGTCGGCTCCAGGGTCGATGGGAAAATAGAGGTTCGTACCTGACTCATCGAGCGACTTGTTGAGTTGCAGACGAGTCACACCAGCTTGCACGGTGACGTCCATGTCGTCGGGACTGAATCGCAGGATGCGATTCATGCGGCTGAGGTCCACGCAGACTCCGCCGTGAATGGCGACGACTCCTCCTTCAACCGCAGTGCCGGTGCCGAACGGGATGATCGGCATGTGATGCTCGTGACACAGTCGCGCGACGGCAGCGACTCCGTCATTCGACAGCGGGAACACCACGCAGTCCGGCCGCTGTGGTTTGTGATGCGAGACGTCTTTCGCGTGCTGGTCGAGATCGGCGGACAAAACCGAACAGCGGTCGCCGAGCAAGGTCTTGAGTTGTTGAACGACGGCGGTTCGCTCGGCGGAGTCAGCGAAGTTGGCGGTTGTGCTCAGCGATTCGGTTGTGTCGAGCATGTCAAACTTTGCGGGTTAGCGAGATTGGTGGGCGGGATGTTGTTCCCCAACGTCCATTTTCGGCTCGAACATGGGAAACCTTTCCGACAGTAGCAGTCGTGCGGTGTGAAAACCGTTGCTCGCCGCGAGACCGTGAGAATCCAGAGCTTTTCGCTCACGAGTCGACTCAACGCAGCTTACGCTACTGCCACAAACCGGAAAACTAGATCGACTGGGATCATGCTCGCATGACCTCGTCGGACGCCAGAGATACCCCTCGCTTGGCGACGCGGTCCACACCCTGAGGAGACATTTCATGAGAGCCATTGTGTTGGGATTGGTGGCGATCGCCACCCTCGCCGCCGCGAGCACTGCTCAAGCCGGCGGCTATTGTGGTAGCTGCAACTACGGTAGTTGCCCCACGAGCGCTTGTCAGCCATCGGCGTGCTACACGTCGTGCAAGGTCGAACGTCAGACCTGCTATCGCACCGTTTATGAAACGGTCTACGAACCCGAACAAGTCACCTGCAACAAGACAGTTTATGAAACCGTTTGGGATGAGCAGCAAGTCACGTGCAACAAGACGGTCGTCGAGACCGCCTATCGCGAGCAGACCTACACGGTCTGCCGCCAAGTCGCCGAGACCTCGGCGCGCGAGGAACGCTACACGGTGATGAAGCAGATCAATGAGACCTGCGAGCAAGAACGCAGCTACACCGTCTGTAAACCGGTTTGGGAAGAATCCGTTCGCGAGTGCCGTCGCACCGTTCAGAAGCAAGTCTTCGAGGACAGCTTCCGCGAGTGCCGACGCACCGTGATGCGTCCCGTGACGGAAACGATCAATCGCGAAGTTTGTCACACGGTCATGCGACCGGTCACTCGCTGCGCGACGGTCCCGCAAGTTTGCGGCCAGTGGGTCTGCAAGCAAGATTGCTACTACGGACTGCCGACGCCCAAGTGGCAATGCAATCCGTGCAGCCCGACCCCGACACTGGGTTGGCAGCCGAATGTGACGCCGATCACTTATCGAGTCTGGCAAACGCAGGTCGTGCAACGCCAAGTCAATTACACGACTTACGAGCCGCAAGTCGTCCGTCAGATTTGTCCTCAACAAGTTTGCCGCTACGTTCCTGAGGTCGTCGTGGATCGCATCCCGGTTCGCACCTGCCGCATGGTGAATGAGGAAGTGATTGATCGGATTCCGGTTCGGACCGTCAAGTATGTGAACGAGACGGTCACTCAAAAGGTGCCGGTCCAAACTTGCCGTTGGGTCAAAGAAGAGCACGTCCGCAGCGTCCCTTGCACGACGTACAAGAACGTCGAAGAGACCAAGACCTGCCAGATCCCCTACCAAGTCTGCAAGCAAATCCCCTACGTGGTGACTCAGCGAGTCGCTCGCTGCGTGACCAAGCAAGTGCCGACGACGTACACCCGCATGGTGGCTCGTTGTGTGCCGAAGCAAGTGGCTTACGAAGTCTGCTCGATGGTTCCGGTGACGGTTTGCAATCCGACTCCGGCTGGTTGCAATTCGTGTGGAGTGGCCGCTCCGGCCAGTGAAGCTCAAGAGCACAAGGTCTTGAAGCCGGAAGCCGATCCGGCCTCACAGCCACCTCCGAAGGAAGAAGCACCCACTCCGAAGGAAGAAGCACCGAAGAATGACGTACCGAAGCCCGCCGAAGGTGCTGCTCCGACCGCGTAACCGCTCATCGAATCATTCTGCCAGAGAATAGGCCGTTCGAGTGACCTCACTCGGACGGCCTTTTTCGTTGACTCATCGCATTCGAGAAGGGCCGAACTTTTCCCCAGCTTTTGGGACGGCCATAAGTCGGATTGCCCCCAAAACCGAGTGTGGGATATGAAGCCATTTGCGTCTGGCGAGAGTTCAATGTGGGACGGTCGTTGTCGAGAATCCTTGGTGGGCTGACGCCCAGCCGCTCGCCAACATCGACCAGAATCCCAATGAGTGCTGTTTACGATCGGGGCTAAGGAGAACTTCTGAATGGGCACGCGAATTGTGCAAATCACCGACCTGCATTTGATGGCAGATCCGCTGGGTGAGTTAAAAGGGATCTGTACCCGCACCAATTTGCAGGCGGTGCTCGATGTCTTGCGACGAGATTTTGGCTCGGCGGAACTGTTGATCGTCACCGGCGACTTGGCTCACGACGAATTGCTGGAAACCTACGAAGTGCTGCGTGAGATGCTGGCCGAGTGGCTGCCGAAGCTGCGGGTCATTGGCGGCAATCACGAGAATCGTGCCTTCATGCGCCAGGTCTTTGGTGAGCGAGTGACCGCGTTGGACGATCGCAACGTCTTCGCGGACACGATTGGAGGCTGGCGGTTGATCGGACTGGATTCACAACTGGTCGGAGAGGTTCGCGGCCAATTGGGGGAATCGCAGCGAGACTGGCTGGTCCGAGAGCTGGCCGTCGAACCGCTCCAACCGACGGGGATCTTTCTACATCACCCGACCCAGGAAATCGGTAACGGCTGGCTCGACGAGATTCGCCTCGAAGACGCGGATCAATTGAACAAGCTGCTGCCAAGAAATCGGCAGGTGAAGTTCATTTGTGCCGGACATATCCACCACGAGACGATGGTCTTCCAGGGGGACGTGCCCATGCTCACGACTCCTGCGACGTGTGTGCAATTCCTCCCGGAAACAGACCGGCTGATTCCCGACCCGATCCCACCAGGCTTTCGGATCTTCGACTTGGAGCCTGACGGTTCGTTTCGCACTCGAGTCGTGCGCGTACCGATAACATCCGCTCGCTAAGCGGAATGAGTCCGAGCCTTTTCATCGGGGACGCGGCCTGATAGGTAGTCACCCGACGCGTCAGCGAGGGCGCGCTCGAGGCGTCGCTTCATAGTCATATTTGTTGCCGCACACTCCCTCGCTGACGCTTCGGGTTACGCGGATTATCACGGCTCATGTGGGGCAGATTTTCAACCTGCCCGGACTGAGCGGGCACGTTGAAAACCTGCCCCACGAAGCCGCCTCATTTTCTGGAGCATCCCATGTCCGCTTTCGATGAGTTCTTGAATGAGCACCAGCACCTGACACGGCGATTCTTCTTGAGCGTGAGTACGCTCGGCGCGGCAGTATTGGCCGTCGGATCGCAGGCCGCACGAGCCAATGAGCTTTCTCCGGAGTTGGCCGAGGCGATCGGGAAGCTCGAATCGTTTCTGACGCCGCTCGACAAGTTCCGCGATGTGTCGCGCGGCAAGCCGTTGCCGCATTCGCTGCCGCCGGAGAAGAAGGCGGAAGTCGGACTCACGCGTGAAACGTGGAAACTCGAAGTCATTTCCGACACCGATAAGTCGGCCACGCGCCTCAGAAAGCCGATGACCAAAACCGACGGCACTGCGCTCGATTTCAACGGGCTGATGCAGATTGCGGAGACACACGCGGTGCGGTTCGCGAAGGTGATGACCTGCCTCAACATTGGCTGCCCGCTGGGCACCGGCATTTGGGAAGGGGTTCCGCTGCGCGAGATCATTTGGCGCACGCAGCCAGTCGAGAATTTGCGGCGCGTGTTTTACTACGGCTATCACAACGACGAACCGGGGCAGATGTTTCGCAGCTCGCTGCCGATCGGCCGAGTTCTCGAAGATCCGTTTGATCTGCCGCCGGTGATTCTGTGCTACAAGCTCAACGGCCAGTTCTTGTCGCCCGAGCGCGGCGGGCCGGTGCGCGTGGTCGTTCCGGAAGCCTACGGCTTCAAGTCGATCAAGTGGCTGAGTCATGTCGTGCTGACGAATTTCGCGGCGGCGAACGACACCTACATCGACGGCAACAACGACGTCGATAGTCCGCTGAAAACGTGGGCCGCGACGTTGTCCGTGCCGAAGGAAGTCGCCGCCAATCAGCCGATCCCCGTCACCGGCTATGCGCAGGTCGGCATCTCCGGCTTGAGCAAAGTCCAAGTTTGGATTTGTCCGAAAGGGACTGAACCGGAGGGCGACCCCAACTTCCTCACCGCGGCTTGGGCCGACGCGACGATTCTCGATCCACCGAAAACCGGCAACTGGGGCGGTGATCTACCAGACAACAAGATCCCAGCGAACACTCAGGGCTTCGATGCCGATGGCCGACCGAAGACCTGGCCGATGCGGCTGAGCAAAGTCCACTGGGCCGCGCTGCGACCGGGACTACCGGCCGGCGAATACACACTTCGGTCGCGCACCGTGGATGAAAAAGGACACGCTCAACCGATGCCGCGACCGTTCAAGAAGTCCGGTCACGCGGCGATCGAGCAAGTGAGTCTGGTCGTGAAATAGTTTTGGAGTGCGGTGTGTCAGCACCGCTTTGGATCTTTCGCCGAAGTTTTGGAGACGCAGGCTCCGACGCCACTGAATCAACTTTGTCACCGAATCGGCCGCCAGCGCCACTATGCTGGGGTGGTAAGTTTTCACGGTTCGGAGCGAGATCATGGCGACGGCAGCAGTTGGTTCGGACGTGGCGTTGTGGCAATTGGTTTGTGGCGACGACCGGCAGGCGTTTGCGGAGTTGGTGGGGCGGCATCAGTCGGCGGTGGCGGCGGTCGCGTACAGCGCGTGTGGCGATTTGACGCTCAGCGAAGATATCGCTCAGGAAGTCTTTTGGGCCGCATGGCGAGAACGGACGGCGCTGTTGGACCCGTCTCGGTTGCGGGCTTGGCTGTGCGGGATTGCTCGGAATCTGGCCAACAACGCGATGCGGAGAGCACGGCATTCGGAATCGCTCGACGGACGGACGGAACAGTCGGCCGGCAAGCCCGAACCGTCGGACGAAGCGGCTTCGCGCGAAGAGCAAGCGCTGGTCTGGCAGGCGTTGGAAGAGATTCCCGATGCGTACCGCGAGCCGTTGATCTTGTTTCATCGCGAATATCAATCGGTGGCTGAGGTCGCGACGACGCTCGAACTTTCCAGCGATGCGGTGAAGCAGCGCTTGTCTCGCGGACGCGAGATTCTGCGCGAGCAGGTGGCGGACTTAGTCGAACGGACGTTGAAGAACAGTCGTCCGCGATCCGGATTCACGACCGCGGTCATCGCTGGCCTCACGGCTCTTTCGGCCGGAACAAAGTCTGCCGTCGCGGGGACTGCGGCAATGCCAGGTTCGTCGGCCGCCGTGTTGTCGAGCGGCGTAGTGGCAGCCGGCAAGGCGGCGCTGATGAGTCCATTGATTGGAACGCTGGCCGGCTTGGCGGGAGGCTGGTTCGGAACGTGGCTCCCGGCACAGCTCGCACCGACGAATCGTGAACGGCAGCATCTGCGGAGTGTGGGACGACGAATGCTCATCGTCTCGGTGCTGGCCACATTGCTGTTGTTGGTCGCGATCTGGCTGTGCGTCTCGATGCGCGCGAGCGGGATGGAAATCGCTGCCATTACGATTGGTTGGATCGTCCTGTTTCAAGGCTACGTCTGGATCGAGTGCCTCGTCTCGTATCGCGCGGTGCGGCAGATTCGGGCCGAGACGCCGACCGATTCCGATCGCAATACCGCTCCGCTGGCCGTGGCCGCGCAGCGGCTGGCGAATCGTTGGGAAGGGCGCGTCTATCGCAGTTCTGTCTCGCTGCTGGGTTTGCCGCTGATCGACATCTGCGTCAGCGATCCCGGTTCATTGTCGTCCGGTTCGGCGACTCCGCCACCACGACTGCGTGCTTGCGGTTGGATCGCGATCGGCGACCGAGCGGATGGAGTCCTGCTGGCGATCGGCGGCGTGGCTCGCGGCTTCATCGCGTTGGGAGGCATCGCGATCGGATGTGTGAGTTGCGGTGGAATGTCGATCGGCCTGGTCTCGGTCGGCGGTTTGGCCATTGGAGCGGTGGCCCTGGGCGGACTCGGCGTCGGCGGACTCGCGTTCGGAGGCGGAGCCATCGGCTGGCAAGCCTGCGGCGGCGGCGCACTGGCCTGGGACGTCGCCGTGGGGGGCGCGGCAGTGGCCTATCACGCCGCGTTCGGCGGAGCCGCAATCGCTCATGACGTCGCACTTGGCGGAGGCGTCTCGGCGCTGCACGCCAACGATGACGTGGCGAAGTCCTTCTTCGAGGGACACTGGATGGTGGATTCGTTGACGTGGCTGCAATCGCACAACACGGCATTCCTCGTGACGACGATCATCGTGAGCCTGCTGCCTTCCCTGATCAGCGCAAAACTGATGTACCGCCGCAAACCGGCCGAGGCGAATTCTGATCTCCCAAGCGGTCATCCCTGAGTCGTTGATTGGGGCGATTGTACTTTGGCCCGAAGGGTCATCACTCGAAAGCCCAGGGCAACGCCCTGGGTCACCGACGTTGCGGACTCTCAAGCCCTGAAAGGGCGGAACTCTCTGCGATTGTTTGTTTCGCCCTTTCAGGGCTTTGGCTGTCTCGAGATCGAATACCCAGGGCGTTGCCCTGGGCTTTCGAGTTGCGACCCTTCGGGCCAAAGCGCAAAACTCATGCTGAGCCCCAATATCCGCACGGCGATCCTGAGAGCACCGCTCGCCTTGGTTCGTCGGAACTGCTGGCCCTCGACACCGCTCGTCATTCACGACGCTGCGAGAACGTGATACGTTGCTCGGCATACTCACCGTTCCCTGGAAACCGATGAGTTTGGTGAGTCCCTAATTGCGAGGCAGACCGATGCGACAACTTTCTACGGCTCACGCGTTCGGAACGGTTTTGGGTTGGATGTTGTGGGGAGCGATCTCCACCGGAGTGACGGTTGCCGCCGACTGGCCGACCTATCGCGGCGACAACGCTCGCAGCGGATCGGCGGCGGAGACCGTTCGAGTCCCGTTGCAGCCGCGCTGGATCGCGAGCGCTCCCGGCGCGCCGCGACTCTCCTTTTCGAGTGCCGAAGGGCGAGTCATCGAAGGACATTTGCTGGGGCACCGCGCCAAGTACGATGATGCCATCCATCCGGTGGTTGTCGGCCAGCAAGTGTTCTTCGGGTCGTCGGTCGATCATCAATTGCACTGCGTCGATCTGCACACGGGCTCGGAAGTCTGGACGTTCTTCAGCGGCGGGCCGATTCGTCTCGCACCGACGGTGAATGGCAACCGTGTCTATTTCGGTTCCGATGACGGGTTCGTCTATTGCCTCGCCGCCGCCGATGGCCGGCTGTTGTGGAAGCTGCGGGGCGGGCCGGCGGACGAGTGGTTGCTGGCGCGTGGCGAGATGGTGTCACGCTGGCCGGTGCGTACCGGCGTATTGGTGGATGGCGGGGTCGCTTACTTCGGCGCGGGAATTTTTCCGCACGATGATGTCTTCCTGACCGCGGTGAATGCGGCTGACGGTTCGATTGTCTGGAAGCAGGACAACATCAGCTCGCTCGACGCCGGGCGAAACGATTTGTCGCCGCAGGGATATCTGCTCGTGAGCGACAATCTGCTGGTCGTTCCCTCGGGTCGGTCGCTGCCGGCGGTGTTTGATCGCGCGAACGGACGCATGTTGCACAAGCGAGAATTCGGTCGTGGGACGGCGGGAGGCGTGGTCGGCAGCGTGCAAGCGTTGCTCGCCGATGGGCAAATCTATTCGGCCGGGCCGCATCATTTGCTCGCGATGGAGCAGAAGACCGGCGACATGGGTTTTGGCTGGATCGCCGGACGGCAGATGGTCGTGAGCGATGATGCGGCCTACGTTGCCACCGGCGAAGTTGTCTCGCGGTTGAATCGTTTGGAATACGCCGCTAACAGTCGCCGCCGGCATCAACTGGAATTGGACCTCACGAGCTTCAACAACCAAATTCGTGCCGCCACCGCGGTCCCCGCCAAGGCGGTCGAGATTCGCAAGAAAATCAGTGAGGCTCAGGCGGAACTCAAACGCATCGCGGATGTCGGCGTCGTCTGGGAGAAGCCGGCCAAGGATGACTCGGCATTGCTCGCGGCCGGTGACCTCGTCTTCCTCGGAGGCAAAGGACGCGTGACGGCTTACTCGTCGAAGACCGGCGAGAGTCTTTGGCAGAGCGTCGTTGACGGTGAAGCGCGCGGACTGGTGGTTGCCAGCGGACATCTGCTGGTCAGCACGAGCACCGGGCACATCTACAACTTCGCTTCCGCCGATCTCAAGTTGGCCGCCGTGCCACCCGCCGCGAAGCCGATCGACAATCCATTTCCTGATGACAACCTCACCGCGATGTACCGGCAAGTGGCCGAGGAAATCCTCAAACGCTCCGGTGCGAAGCGCGGCTATGGCCTCATCGTTGGTAACGAACAAGGCCGGTTGGCTTACGAGTTGGCGAAGCGCAGCGAACTGAAAATCTACGCCGTCGAATCAAACGCGAAGAACGTGGCGGAGGCGCGAACCAATCTGTCGCGAGCCGGACTCTACGGCACGCGGATCGTTGTCCATCAGGCTGATCCCGCGAACGTGCCGTACTCCAACTACTTCGCCAACGTCATCGCTTCCGATTCGCTGGTGAAGACCGGCACGTTGGTCGGCGATCCGCAAAAACTCGCCCGGCACCTGAAACCCTTGGGGGGTGCGATCGTGCTGGGTCGCCCGGCGGGAGCGTCCGGTAAGCCCATTGAAATCGCTGACGCGACCGCGTGGCTGCAACGAACCGAGCTTGGCGAACATGCTCGACTCATGGCCGCTGATGGCTGGGCCACGCTCACGCGCGGCGCGCTGCCGGGGGCCGGCAACTGGTCGCATCAGTATGGCAACGCCGCCAACACGGCGGTCAGTCTCGACAAGCGGGTGAAGGGAGACCTCGGTGTGCTGTGGTTCGGCGATCCGGGTCCGGGTGATATGGTCAACCGTCATGAGGGTGCGGTCGGACCGCTCGCCACAAACGGCCGGTTGTTCGTCCAAGGCGAAGACAGCATCTCGGCCTACGACGCTTACAACGGCACGTTTCTGTGGAAGTACGAAAACCCCAAAGCGCTCCGCACGGGCGTCTTCCAAAATCAAAACCCCGGCAACCTCGCGGCGTCGGACGATCGGCTGTTCCACTTCGTCAAAGACCAGCTCATCGAACTCGACGCCGCCACGGGCGAGACCAAACGCATCCACCGCCTGCCGCCGGACAAGGACGACGGCAAATACGAATGGGGCTACGTGGCGACGGAGAACGGTTTGCTGTTCGGCACGGCCACCATCCGCAAGGAACTCGAAGCGAAGCTGAAGCGGCGCGGACTGAAGACCGATGACGCGACCGACGGCATCTTCGCCATCGACATCGAAACCGGGAAACATCTTTGGACCTACAACGGGCAGAGCATCTCGCATCACACCATCGCCATCAGCCCGGAGAACGTCTACTTCATCGACAGCTCAGTCACGCCCGAACAACGCGCGGAGATTCTCCGAAAGGACAAGACCGAACTCGCCAAGCTCTCCGGCAAAGAACTTGAGATCGCCGAAGAACGCGCCAAGAAAGCCGACCTCCGCCAAGCCGTCGCGCTCGAAGCTCGCACCGGCAAGCTGCTGTGGGCCAATCCGGTGGACGTGACCGATTGCAGCGACATCGGCATCGGCGGCGGCAAGCTCACGCTGATGGTTCACGACAACGTCCTGCTCTTGGGCGGAGCCAACGCCAACGGCCATTACTGGAAGCAGTTCGTCGCCGGCGAGTTCTCGCGACGCCGGCTGGTGGCGCTCTCCGCGCTGCACGGCTACAAGCTGTGGGCGAAGGACGCCAATTACCGCCATCGTCCCATCATCGTCGGCAGCCAGGTCATCGCCGAGCCTTGGTCTTTCGATCTCAGCAGCGGCGAACAAAAGACGCGGCAGCATCCGCTGACCGGTGTGGAAGAACCTTGGAGCATCATGCGCACCGGGCATCACTGTGGAATGCTCACTGGTTGCGAATCGGGCATGTTGATGTTTCGCTCCGGAGCGACCGGGTTTTACGACCTCGATTCCGACCAAGGGACGCGGCATTTCGCCGGTCATCGGCTCGGCTGCTGGATCAACGCCATTCCGGCCGGCGGTCTGGTGATGATCCCCGAAGCCAGCGCCGGCTGCGTCTGCCTGTTCTCGATCGCCTCGACCATCGTCATGGAACCGCGCGAGACGCGCCGTCCCTGGACGATCGTCAGCGCGGTCGGTGCGCAGACTCCCGTGCAGTCGATGGCCCTCAACCTCGGCGCTCCCGGCGACCGCAAGGATGCCGACGGCAAAATGTGGCTGTCGTATCCGCGACACAAGGCATATCAGGAAACGTCGCTCGACATCAAACTGGATCTCAAGCCCAAATTCAAAACGGGCGGCCAATTCACCAGCGTCAGTGAAACGCTGCAACCCATCGACGGAACCGAAGCGCCTTGGCTCTATACGTCCTGGGCCGAAGACTTGGAACAACTCACGCTGCCGCTCCTCGGCCCGAAAGATCAGCCGGCCACCTACACCGTGCGATTGCACTTCGCGCGGTTGGGCAACGCAGGGCGCGAGCCGATCGTCTTCGACGTTCAATTGCAGGGAAAAACGGCGTTGGAGAATTTGACGTTGCCGATCACTTCACCGTCGCCAGCGGAGGATGCGGTCGGGCATGCGACGGCGATCGTCCGCGTTGTCGAGAATGTGCGAGTGACCGACAACCTGGTTGTGGGCTTGATCGCCAAGCAAGGCAAAGCTCGGCTGTGCGCGATCGAAGTTGAGAGAAACGAAGCCGGACGATGACGAGGCTGACAACGTGAAGAAGCCCGGCTTTTCTAAAAAGCCGGGCTTCCGGTTGGTGCGCTGTGACTCGATGAGTTGCTGACTACAGACCAATGGTTCGCTCGCGAGTGACCATGTCTTCGATCGACGCTTGGCCCAGCTCAGTCGTTGTGCGTTCGAGCTACTGGGAATTACCCTTGGTTTCACCGCCAGCGCGTGTGGAAAGAGAACGCCAGACCAATTGATCGATCTGATT
>CAMDDX010000041.1 GCA_945893075.1 Planctomyces sp. SH-PL62
ATCATCCATCGCGACCTCAAACCGTCGAACTTGATGATCGCCAGCGACGGCACCATCAAGCTGGCTGACTTCGGAGTCGCACAGGTCTTCGCGTCGCAAAAGCTGACCATCACCGGCGGCATCGTCGGCACCGCCGAGTACATGTCTCCGGAACAAGCCAAAGGCCAGCGCGCCACCAAGCAGAGCGACCTGTATTCGCTGGGTGCTGTCATGTACGTGATGCTGACCGGCCGCCCGCCGTTCAGCGGCAAGTCGTCGCTGGATGTGATCCACAAGCATCAGTTCGGAGTGTTCGACCGCCCCGGCTTGATCGCCACCGATATGCCTCGGCAGTTGGAAGAGATCGTCTGCAAGCTGCTCGAAAAAGATCCCGAGAAACGATTTCCCGATTCCTATGTGCTGTCGTTGCGGCTCGCGGAAGTCCAGAAGCGTTTCGCCTGGCAAGCCGCGCAGAAAGCGGCTGAGGCCGCCCCTTCCAGATCAGCGGAAACGCCAAACGTGAATTTTGGCGAGGCGACTGAAGCCGGCAATCTCGCACGCGCGGCTGAGGATGTGCCGCTCTCGCCGACAGTGCTGATTACCGATCCGTTTGGCAAACAGGTTCCGCTGGGTGCGACCATCCCGACTCCGGCAGCTCCGGTGGTGTCGGACTTTGCCCCCGCATTGGGAGCCACCCTCACCTCCGCGTCGGGGCAGCGTTCGGGACGGGAGTCCGACGCGACCCGGCACCTCGTCGGCCAAAGCCAAGGCCCCGGCACGATCATGCGCAACCTCATGCGCAAGGCGATCACCGATCAGCAAATGGGGGGAGCCCTCTCACGCACCTTGGACAAGTTCTGGGTTCAAGTCACCGCGCTCACGCTGCTGATTACCGTGTGTGTGTGGCTCTTTTTGAATCGCGAGCCGACCCCAGACGAACGCTACAACCGCGCCTTGAAGATCATGCTCAAAGATCAGAACCCCGAATGGATGGACGCGAAAGCCGATTTCGCGAGGCTCAAAGAACTCGATAGTGCTCGCTGGCAAGAGCTGGTCGAGCCGCACCTGCGAAGGATCACTTTCTACGAGACCAAATTGCATATTCGCAGAAACAAGGGGACCAAGTCGGCTTCGGAACCGGAACGACTGCTGGAACTCGCCAGACAATACACGGAGCTTGGCGACGTCGTGCTGGCGAAACGAAAACTCGAAGCTCTCTTGTCGCTCACGCGAGAACTGTCGGAGTTCAAAGAAACCCACCTGGCCGCGCTCGCGCTGCTCGACGAACTGCAAACCAATCGTGCCCAGCGGTCGGCCGACGGCTGGTTGAACTCCGCCTTGAAGCGCGCGGAACAGCTCGCGGCGAATGACAAACAAGCGGAAGCCATCGCGATCTGGCAAGCGATTGTCGAACTCTACAACGATGATCCCGATGCCACCGAGTCGGTCGCGCAAGCCCGACGAAATTTGAATTCGATGACCAACGCAACATCCACTTCCGAAACTGACTCTTCACCGAAAGCGGAATCGCAATGACCGACCTCGACCTGAAGCAACACATCCGCAGCATCCCGGACTTCCCCAAGCCGGGGATCATGTTCCGCGACATCACCCCGCTGCTGGCTCATCCCCCCGCGTTCCAAAACGTGATCGACCGCTTCGCCGCACACTTCCGCAACCACGGCGTCACCGCCGTCGTCGCCGCCGAGGCACGCGGCTTTATCTTCGCCGCTCCGCTCGCGCTGGCACTCAACGCTGCGTTCATTCCTGTCCGCAAACCGGGCAAGCTGCCGTTTCAAACCAAAGCGTTCTCCTACGACCTCGAATACGGAACCGACGAACTGCACATGCACGTCGACGCGCTCAGCTCGCGCGACCGCGTGCTAATCGTCGATGACTTGCTCGCCACCGGCGGCACCATGCTGGCCTGCATCAACCTCGTCGAACACCTGCAAGCCACCATCACCGGCTGCGCGTTCGTCGTGGAACTTGGATTCCTGCAAGGCCGGCAGAAACTCGCCAAATACGATGTGCTCAGCTTGATCAACTACGCCGACGAGACGTGACACGTCTCGCGGAAGCCGACTGACTTGTCAGCACCAAAGGTGCGAAACTCGACAGCCCAGGCCAACGGCCTGGGTTAGCGGGCGATGTTGATCTGAAGCCCCAACGGGGCGCAACTCGGTAGGGTAAGGTCGCGTTGCGCCCCGTTGGGGCTTTGAACCTGTTTCGCTGTGACCACCCAGGGCGATGCCCTGGGCTTTCGAGTCTCGCACCGTTGGTGCGAAGACAAAGTCCGCTCAAGCGATCAGCCCGCGGACCACTTCGCCGCTCACGTCGGTCAAACGGAAATCGCGGCCGGCGTAGCGGTAGGTCAGTTTCATGTGATCGAAGCCCAGCAGGTGCAGCATCGTGGCGTGCAGATCGTGCAGGTGGACTTTGTCTTTGACGGCGTAGTAGCCGTAGTCGTCGGTCGCGCCGTAGCGGATGCCGGGCTTCACGCCGCCGCCGGCCAGCCACATTGTGTAGCCCTGCGGGTTGTGGTCTCGGCCGTCGTCCCCTTGAGCGACCGGAGTGCGGCCGAACTCGCCGCCCCACAGGATCAGCGTGTCGTCGAGCAAGCCGCGCGATTTCAGATCGGTCAGCAGCGCGGCGATTGGTTGATCGACTTCCTCGGCGTTGCGAGCGTGATCGACTTTCAGGTTGCCGTGCTGGTCCCACTTGTAGCTGTGAGTGCATTGAATGAACCGCACGCCCCGCTCGGCGAAGCGGCGAGCCATCAGGCATTGCCGGCCGAAGTTGGCGGTGCGCGGGTTGTCGAGGCCGTACAGCTTTTGCGTCGCCTCGGATTCGCTGCTGAGGTTTTGCAGTTCCGGCGCGGCGGACTGCATGCGGAAGGCGAGCTCAAACGAATTGATGCGGCCTTCGAGCGCGGTGTCGGGGCCGGACGCGGCGAGGTGCTCTTCATTCATCTGCCGCAAGAGGCCGAGTTCCAGCGACTGCAACGAGCGCGGCAGCTTGTCGGCGTTTTCGATGAACGGGATCTTCGCCTGATCCGACGAGATGCCGGCGTTGCCCAGCGGCGTGCCGTGATAGATGGCCGGCATGAACGCCGAGCTGTAGGCGTTGACTCCGCCGTGCGTCAGCGTCGGGCAGATGGTGATGTAGCCGGGCAGGTCTTGATTCTCGGTGCCGAGTCCGTAGGTGATCCACGACCCCATGCTCGGCCGGACGAACGTGTCGCTGCCGGTGTGCAGTTCGAGCAACGCTCCGCCATGCCGCGAGTTCGAGCCCCACATCGAATTGATCATGCACAAGTCATCGACGTGCTGAGCGACATGCGGGAACAGATCGCTGACCCAGGCCCCGCTCTGGCCGTACTGCCGAAACTTCCACGGCGATTTCAACAGGTTGCCGGTCCCCGAGGAAAAGACTCGCGGCTTGGCGAACGGCAACGGCTTCCCGTGGTCTCGTTCAAGCAACGGCTTGTAATCGAACGTATCGACTTGCGAAGGACCACCGTGCATAAAGAGGAACAAAACCCGCTTCGCCTTCGCTGGCAACGGCGGAGCCTTCGGCGCAAGCGGATTCGCCGAATGAGTCGTGTCCGCCTCCGCCACATCGCCCTTCAACAACTCAGCCAGAGCCAGCGTTCCAAACCCACACGCCGAAGCGCGCAGCATGTCGCGCCGTGAGATGACTGATTCAAAGCTATGGCAGGAACAACGCATGGTGAGGAAGTTATGGCTTCTTCTTTGCGGCGGCTATGATTCGGCCAAGGTTGATTGTCTTTGGCTTGGGTGGCTCCGGCGGATTAACGCGCATCGCCAAACGCTTGGCTAGGTCGGCACACAAAACCAGCGCTTCATCATGTGTCAGCTTCATAATGACCGGAAAACCCCACGACGCCATCCTTTTTTCATCTTTGACTTGGCACTCAATCAGAATGTCTGCATCAACAGAGTAGCCCTTGGGAGTTCGATGAGGCCGAACTACCACAAGCTCCGCTTTTATTCTTGCACCATTGTCGCCTCGGTTTACTCTGGCCATTTCCGTTTGCCTTTCGCAGTTTGGTTGGTCAACTCGGTCGAGACCTGGAATCGCTGCGATGTCGCCGTCGCCCGTTTGGAGAGAATGCATCGTGTTGTTGGATCGCGTTGTTGGATCGCGTCTGCAGACATGGAACGCGAGCACCAGCTTCGTGGTTCGCTCAATTGCGGTAAAGACGTAGCAGTCGCCGACCTCCGGGCCGGCAGCGGCTTATTTCGACAACTTGGTAAAGTTGGTGCCTTTTGGTGTCACGCAAGTCATGAAAACTCCGTCATCATCAACGAGTATGGAGTACATCACTTTTTGATTTGGTGATTTCAGCGTAAGTAGGGTGCCTTTCGGATCGCATCTAATTAACGCTCGGGCATCCTCCCCTGGTTTACCAACACCGATCATGTCGACGACGCTCAATGTTTCACAAAACACCGCGTCAAACTGACCTTTTGCTGCGCCCAAGACGCAAGTCAGCAAAACGCCGCCAAGAAACCAGTAAATGTGCTTTCTCATAGTCAGCCTTTTGGAGCAAGAGGGGACAAGTCCACCGTTTGGTTACGCGCTGCCGACTTATTTGAATCGCCAAAGGTCGGCCGGAGCCGATTCGACTCGGCTGACCATCCCGTGGCCTCGACTCCGAAAAGCCGCACGGAGGATGGCCGCTCTCGGCCGTCCTTTGAGATTTCCGATTTCCCATTCGATATTTCAAAACCCGGACGGCCGAGAGCGGCCATCCTACGAACTCGGCGCGTCCTTGACCACAACTGAGTTTACGCTTGGCGAGGAAGTAGTGCCGCAGTGGCCAGAGGAAGATACAGGTGCAGCGGTTCATTCAAGAGCGGCACGAATCCGTACTTGGCATAGAACTTCGCGGCGGCGGGATCAATCGCTTGCACCTCGATCGCGTACACGCCGAGCGTCTCCCCCAGGTCCAGTGATTTCGCAAGAGCGCTCATCAACAGGGTTTCGCCCAAGCCTTGCCCCTGCTGGGTTCGATCCACCGCCAGCCTTCCGAGCAAGATGGTGGGCACCGGATGCTTCGGCAACTTCTGAGACTCGTCCGGCGGCATGTTCTCAAAGGCGATCGCACTCGATGCCAATGTGAAATAGCCCAACACTCGACCATCCGGCCGCGCTGCCACGAACGTGCGACCCAACCGGCGTTTCTCGTACTGCGTGACGAGCGTGCGGAGGAAAGCGTCCAAACTTGGCTGGCCACAGGAAAAGCTCGACCGGTCGTGCTTGGCCTTGTTGAACGGCTCAATCCGAATCTCAGCCATGAGAAGCTCGATACTTGGCCATCGCTTTTTTCAAGGCCGCATTGGGCTTCGGCGGCGATTCCAAGAGTTGCAAAAAGCGGTCACGATCCGCGTCGGACAACCGCGTGATGGACTCTTCGACGAACCGATTCTTCGTTGTCCGCCTGCGAGTCCGCGGAGGCAAAGTCGTCGCTGGCTGGATTTGCACTACGACTTTCGCATTGGCGAATTTCTTAGGCAGCTTGATTCTCGCGTCGGCGTCCGCCGTGCGGGTCAATGTGGTGGGCACGATTCTTTTCCTTTCGTTGGCAGAAGTCGCCCCGGCTCAGGGTTCGTCAACACGATGCCTGGATTCACGACCAAAATCAAGCAGGCACGGATCGCTGATCGCGAGCAAAGACGATTCAGTTGCGGGGCAATTGTGGTTCGCGTCGTGACGAATGCCAAACGGTCAGAATGCGAATTCGCTTCTTGTCGGGATAGATGCGGTAGAAGATGCGATAGTTGCCCACAACCATGTGCCGTGTATTTTCATCGCGACTTGGTTCGTAAGCCGGGAATCCAAAGGGCATCGTTTCCAGTTGATCCACACGAGCCTCAATCTCTTGGATGACTCGCTTCGCGGCGGTGGGATTGTCGGTCGCGATGTAGTTCTTGATTTCTCGCAGTTCTGCCCGTGCGGGACCGGTCCAAACTATTTTGAAAACCATGACGCGATCTCCCGCTTGACCTCCTCGTGCGGAATTTCATCGCCAGCATCAGCGGCTTCATCCGCTCGCTGAATCGCTGCCAGAATTTCCAATTCTTCCAGTGCATCGTCGAACGAAATTTCTTCGGGCATCTGGTCCACAGCATTCCGAATCAACTCTTTCACCGACATCGCACACCTCGATTTCAAAGTCCACCGTCACCGTCTTCGATTCAGCGGGAATCATTCACAGTCGTCCCGACTGACACGATGCCCGGATTCGCGGCCAAAATCAAGCAGGGACGGCTCGCCGATGTCGAGCAGACTTCTCCGCCAACTTCGCCGAAGAACCCGGCAGCATGGCAAACGCCGTGAAGCGAACCAACAACACTTGGCCATCGCTTAACAGGATCTCGTGCTGGAAGACGCCAGGCCCAACCACATCAACTTCGTCGTACAGCCAGTGCGATTGAGAAACGTCAAAGGCATCGCTTTCCAGCGGGCGTGTGACGAGCGGCTCGCGATCGAGTACATAGATCAGGAAGTTCACTGCTCCGTCTTTTCGGACGGCGATCATCGCCACATCACCTGTCATCGCCGGCATCGCCATTTTGGAAAAGCCGAGATACTCGGCGTCGTGCAGGCAAGAGTCGTTGGCCAGATTCGCGACGGATGCAGGCAGCTTGAGCCGGATCGAACGCAGATGCTTGCGATACGCGGCCAATGCTCGTTCCCAATCCGCGTCCGCCCGGTTGGCCACTGAGGCGTCCGTTGAATTGAACCGCACGTAACATTCCGGAGTGAAAACCTTCATCGCCAAACTCATTTCGCTTTGCGTTTGTCGGTCTCGTAAAACGTGTGACCGGTATCAATCCAACCAGCTCTCAAATCTCAAACCTGGAACACGAACGAAGTCCTTCACATTGCGAGTCAGGAGCAACGCGTCGTGTGCGACAGCGAGCGAAGCGATTTTCAGGTCTTGAGTCGGAACATGCACCTTTTGCTTGCGAAAAGACGCGAATTGCTTTTCAGCGGCTTCATCCCAACGGCTAATTCGCCAGCGGCGTAGCACGAGCAACAAGTTCCACAAGCGATCGTAGGCATCGAGCCGTTGCGCGCCATCGCGAGAACGGTGGATGCGAGCCAGCCAGCCGCGCAGTTGCTCTTCAACCGTGACGATCGGCAATTGAGCCGGTTGATTGGCCGAATGGATTCGCGCTCGCAATTCCTGCGAACCGGTGTGATGGGAATTGGCGTAAACTGTGAAATGGTCCGTGTCGAGCAACAACATCACGACACCTTTTGGCGTCGTGCCGCAGTTTGCTTCGCGGCCTTTTGGCGAAACTCACGCCGTTCCGCTTCCCGCAGCTTCATGGCTTCCGCGAAGACTTCATCCATGCCGTCCGCTTCATCGAATATCCCCGCAGTCAACTTCCATTCGTCGGGAGCCGGCTCCAACGCATCCAATGTTGGATTCATAACTCCCAAGACTTGCTTCATCTGATCCTCCAGCTTGGCAAGTCGCTCTTCAACGGTCTGTCGGGTCATGGCTTCACTTTCTGATCGTTCAGCCCAATTCCGCGACGAGCTTGCGTTCGTCGACGAGGTACTGCGGGCGGCCGTTGGGGTCGATGAGCGTGGTCGTGTCGGGGTCGATGCCGAGTTGCTTGTAAACGGTCGCGAAGATGTTTTGCAGGTGGATCGGCCGAGTCGCGGGGATCTCGCCCAAGCGGTTGGTCGAGCCGATCGCTTGGCCGTGTCGGAAGCCTCCGCCGGCGACGAAGAAGAATCCGGCGCGTGCCCAGTGGTCGCGGCCCGCTCCGCCGTTGATGCGCGGCGTGCGGCCGAACTCGCCCGACATCAGGATGATCGTGTCGTTCAACATGCCGTGAGCGTCGAGGTCTTCGATCAACGCGCTCAGCCCGGTATCGAGATTCGGCAACTGGCGTCTCATGTTATTGAAATTGTCGCCGTGCGTGTCCCAGCCGCCCCACGAAAACGTCACGCAGCGAGTGCCGGCTTGAATCAAACGCCGAGCTAACAACATGCGTTGATTCTGCTGATCCTTTTCGATGCCGTACTTCGCCACCTGCCGCGGGTCTTCATGCTTGAAGTCGAGGGCCTTGGCGACCTCGCCTGAGGTGATCAATTTCACGGCTCGTTCGGTGAAGCTGTCGAGCGCGTTCATCATGCCGTGCGAGTCCGTTCCTTGGCGGACGCTATTCAATCCCGTGAGCAGCGCTTTGCGATCATCCAGCCGCGACAGCGTGACTTGGTTGTTGAGCATCAGGTTCTGTCGGCCGACACCGTCCGGCGAGAACGCCGCGTGAACTTGGCCAAGGAACCCCGGACGAGAGACGCCATTCGTCAGGTCCACGAATGTCGGCGCGGAACCATGCGGAGTGACCTGAGCCGGTCCCCACATTTTGGACATCACCGCTCCCAAACTGGGGCGGCCACCGATCCCCGTCAGCGAATTCACGGACCAGCCACTGTCGGATTGCGAGTTGGTGTGCTCTTCGCTGATGCCAGTCAGCGAGCGGATGACCGAGAACTTATCGGCCACTGTCGCCAGCTTCGGCAGAAGCTCGGAGATCTCAAATCCGGCGCAGTTGGTCGCGATGGGACGGAACTCGCCACGAATCTCGGACGGAGCGTTCGGCTTCAAATCAAACGTGTCCAAATGCGTCGGACCACCGCTCAAAACGATGTTAATGACGGCCTTCTTGGTTCCACCGGTTGCTGCTTGGCTTTCCAGTCGCAATAGATCCGCCAGCGTCAGACCGCCGACTCCAGCCGCTCCGATTTGCAGGAACGAGCGTCGAGACACCGAATCGCAGTACCGGTTTTGTTTGCCGAAGAAAGTCAGCATCGTGGGACTCCTCTTGAGTCGGTGGGTGAATGAGGCGGGTGGTTGTCACTGGCTTGGTATTGTGTCCTGCGGACGAACCAAGCGGGCGGCTATTGTCACTGAGATCGGCAGAATCAACAAGTTCTGATGCGTGAAAATACGGGTCGTGCTGAACGTCGTCCCTGATGGTTGGGCTTTCTGGATTGCAAATTGCAAATTGCGAATTGCAAGTTTCAAATTGACGAGCCAATGCGCTGACGACGTCGTGTACTGTCTGGCTCTCAATTTGCGCTTGCCCTGAAGGAACCTTCGATATGGCCGCACCTGACTTCCGAGAAAAGCTGCTGGCTGGCCTGGGTGGCGATTGGCCGAAGCCGTTTCCGCTTAACGTTCGGCATCGCGAGACGATTCAGAAGCCGGGGTTTCGCATCGAGTCCGTCTTCTACGACGCCGAGCCGAATGATCCGATCCCGGCGTTCTTACTGATCCCGGACGGAATCACCTCTGACAAGCCTGCACCGGCGGTTGCAGTCTGGCATCAGCACGCGGGGAATTGGACCAAAGGGAAATCCGAGCCGGCTGGCCTCATGGCGGACCCGACGCACCACACCGGCGCGGCGTTGGCTCGCGAGGGATACGTCGTCCTGTGTCCCGACGCCTTGTGCTTTGAAGAGCGGCGCGACCCGACCGGCAAGTTGAAGGACGGTAACTTTGAGCGATTCGAGTTCTTGCGATACGTCGTCGCCGGCAAGTGCATGGCTTGGAAAAACATTCTCGACATGCGGCGGGCGATCGACTTCCTCGTCAGTCGCTCGGAGGTGCAGGCCGATCGGATCGGTTGCTACGGCCATTCGATGGGCTCGACGCACACCTGGCTGGTCGGCCCGTGGGAGCCGCGATTGAAGTGCCTCGTCGGCAATTGCTGTCTGCCGACCTACGCTGCGATCCATCGCGAGCACATGCTGCACTGCTTCCCGAATTACATTCCTGGCATCTTTGCTCACGGCGACACGCCGGACATCGCCGCCTTGATTGCTCCGCGCCCGTTGCTGCTGAACTTCGGCGAGAAGGACTCTGGCAGCCCGATCGATTTCGTCCGCGAGGGGGTCAAAACGATTGCCAACGCCTACGCCTCCATGCACGCGGAACGTCATTTCTCGGCCTTTATCGAAGAGGGAGTCGGTCACGTTTTGTCCGACGCGATGTGGTTGCGGACGAAAGATTGGTTCGCGAAACACCTGCGGGCGGCGTGATTCCAGATCCCTCCCGGCTCAGGCGTTCGACGAAGAGAAAGTTGACACTCGGCACGACAGGGATAGAATCCTCAACCGACCGCTCACCCCACCTGCTCTTCCAGCGGGCGGACCGAGTGGACATCCAAGACCAACGACAGTTCCCGCCACGGCTGTTGGGGATGTTCGCCCTGGAGTTCGCCTGAACCTTTCCTTCGCGATCCACATCGCCCGCCGCCGAGCCACTGTCGCGGATGCTTGGAACCCAGCGTCTGTCCGAGTGGATTCTTGATCGGCTTTGATCGGAGACTTGCCATGTTATTGGGATTTGGAGCGCACCCCGTTGAGTTGTTGATCGTGCTGGGCGTCGCCTTGCTGCTGTTTGGTAAACGTCTGCCTGATCTCATGCGGTCGCTAGGAAAGAGCATCACTGAGTTCAAAAAGGGAGTCAACGAGACGCCGACCGACGACAACCGCCCGTCGCAGCCGTGATTCGTTCCCCGTCCTGTAATGCGAGATCCGCGTTTCAGTTTTTTGCCCCCAGATTTTGGAGTAAGCCATGTTTGGTGCACATCCGATGGAAATGTTGATTGTCGGAATCGTCGCCCTGCTGTTGTTCGGCAAGCGTCTCCCCGAGGTGGCGCGCAGCCTGGGCAAGGGAATCACCGAGTTCAAGAAGGGCGTGCGCGGGATCGAAGACGATGCAGAGAGTGCGAGCAGTTCATCGAGTTCGCGCCCCAGCAGCCGTCCCGCCGCCGAGGACCGTCCAGTCGAGACCACGGCTCCGAAATTCGAGCCGCCTAAGTTTGAGCCGAATGACACAACTTCTTCGGCAAGCTGAGTGCTCCGCGCTTTGAGATCGGAAGCCCACGGAACAACGCAGCCCGACCTCTCGCGAGGCCGGGCTGTTTTTTTTGGTCTCACGTCTACGTTGGAACTGCCGCAGGCAGCTTTCCCGTTTGCGGCGGAGTCGATGAGCGTCCGCCTGTCAGTACGACGATCGCTTCAACCAACATTAGCGCCGCGAGAGCCAGCAGCACGACGCCGATCCATGGCACGACTTCGCGCGGGGCCGCGAACGAGCCGGTCTTGTCGTAGAACTTCGGCCACGTCATCGAGACCAACGCCCACGTGCTCATCACATACATTAACACGGTCGGGATGCCGGTCACGAACCAGACCCAACGCTCGCCGCGAGTCCGCCACAACCAGACCGTCACGCCCAGCAGCGTCAACGCGGCCAGCAATTGGTTGCTCGCGCCGAACAGCGCCCAGAACGTTTTCCAGATCGGCGGTAGAGCTTTGCCATCGGCATCGACTCCCGGTTGCAGCAGAAAGAAGAGCGGTGCTCCGGCCGTCAACGCCGTCCCCAGCCAGCGGCCGAAGCGGTTATGCCAGCCGGTCAGTTCTTGGATGATGTAACGCCCCAGCCGCGTGCAGACATCGAGCGTGTCGTAGATGAACGTGGTGAAAGCCATCAGCGCGAAGGAAACTCCGATCTTTGGCTCGACCCCCAATACTTCCAGAAAGCTGCCGATACCGAGTGCGTAGATCAGATTCGGCTGCGGGTTCTTTACGGCGGCCGAGTCTTTCGCCAAGACCATCACGCAGCACAGCGACACGATGGCGACCATTCCCTCCAGCAGCATGGCTCCGTAGCCGATGGTCTTCGCGTCGGTCTCTTTCGCGAGTTGCTTGGAGGTCGTGCCGGAACAGATCAGCGAGTGAAAGCCACTGCATGCTCCGCAGGCGATCGTGATGAACAGCATTGGGAACAGGTACTGACCCGACTCGCTGACAAATCCGTTGAAGGCGGGATACTGAATCGGCTCGCCGCCGAGCATTAGTCCCAGAGCACCACCGGCCAACGCGACGTACAAGAAGTACCCGCCCAAGTGACCGCGCGGTTGCAACAACAGCCACACCGGAACGACTGCGGCGATCAAACAGTAAATCAGCAGCAGCACATCCCAAACTCGGCGAGCATTGTCAGCCAGCACCGCTTGGACCGCTGCCGGAGTTTCGTATCCCGTCGGCGTCGGCAGAAAGGACTCGAGGCTGAACGGCAGCTTCTGGCCCGCCCAGATCGAAACGCCCACCAGCGGCAGAAAAATCAGCGTCGCCCAGTTCAGCGACAGTTTCGTGTGCCGCAGCAGCAAGCCCATCACGATCGGCAGCATGAGGTACATCAACGACGACGTCGCGATGCCGCCGCCGGTCACGATCTCGCCGTTCTCCAATTCTTGCCGGCCGATGAATGCCGACGCAGTCAGGTCCGTGAATGCCACGATGATGTAGACCAGCGCGATCCACACGAAGCTCAGGAACAGCACATACGACCGGCGAGTCATGTGGTCGCGAACGACTTCGGCAATCGACCGCGCTTTGTGGCGGATCGACGCGGTCAACGAGAACAGATCATGCACGCCGCCGATGAAGATGCAGCCGATCAGAATCCAAATCAGCGCGGGTGCCCAGCCGAACCAAACTCCCGCCAGGATCGGGCCGACGATTGGCCCCGCCGCCGCGATGGCGGAGAAATGTTGGCTCAGCAGAAACTTCGGCTCGATCGGCTCAAAGTCCACACCGTCCTCAAATTCGACCGCCGGCGTGGGTTTGTTGGGGTCGAGCCGCAGCAGCCGCGCGAGGAATCGGCCGTAGGTGACGTAGGCAATCGACAGCACAGCGGCGGACAGCAGGACGACGAGAAGCAGGCTCATGGCTCACCTTTCGGAGGGCGACGGGATCACGCGGCTATGATCCTGTCGGTCTCCGTTGGTGTCGAGCCAGCTCGTTGTAGGTTGGGCACTCTTGCCCGAGCCGGACGGGCAGGAGTGCCCATCCTACGTCACAGCGTATCCAGCGCCGCCAGCACCGAGGCCGGGAACGTGAAGGCTTCGTTCGTTTCAGCGGGGCCGTCCACGATCGTGTCGGTCCCTTCGTTGCCGGCAATCACATCGGTGCCGCCTTGGCCGTTGAGCGTGTCATCGCCGTCGCCCCCTTGCATCGAGTCATTGCCGCTGCCGCCGAGCAGCGAATCGTTGCCGTCGCCGCCCAACAGGCTGTCGTTGCCGGCTCCGCCATTGAGCGTGTCGTTGCCGTCTTCACCTCCGAGCAGATCGTTGCCGAGTCCACCGATGATGATGTCGTTGCCGTTGCCGCCGTTGGCGGTATCGTCGCCGTCGCCACCGTCGATGTTGTCATTACCGTCGCGGCCGAAGAGTTTGTCGTTGCCGGCCTGGCCGAGCAGCGTGTCATCGCTTTCGCCGCCATCCAGCGAGTCGTTGCCGGCTCCGCCGTCCAGCGAATCCGTGCCGACTCCACCACGCAGCGAGTCGTTGCCGTTCGCTCCGGTGATCGTGTCGCTGCCGTCGCTGCCGGAGATCGTGTCGTTGCCGTCGCCGCCATCGAGGTTGTCGTTGGCCGTACCGCCGTCGATCACATCGTTGCCGGTTCCGCCTTGCACGATATCGTTGCCGTCGCCGCCGTTGATGTTGTCATCGCCGACTTCTCCTTTGAGCGTGTCGTTGCCCGCTTCGCCGGTGATGATGTCGTTGCCGCCGCCGCCGGTGATCGAATCATCGCCGTTGCCGCCGAACATCGAGTCGATGCCATTCGAGCCGGTCAGCTTGTCGTTGCCGTCGCCACCGTTGAACAGCAGACGCACGCTACCAATGGATGATCCGCTGCCGTTGAGCACATCGTTGCCCGACTCGCCGTTGATCTCGATGAACACCGGGCTGACGGAATCCAGCGCTCCGACCGTGACCGTGTCGTTGCCGTTGCCGCCGTTGATGATGACGTGCGAAACATTCGAGGCGACCGTGATCGAATTCGATCCGACCGCGACTCTGACCAAGCCACCGGATTGTGAGATCGAAATCGAGTCGGCCGCATTCGTGCCAGCCAGGATGAGGGTATCGGCTCCTCCGCCGCTGCCTCCGCCGGTGGTGTCAGTTCCATCGTTGGGGTCGAACACGATCAAGTTGCTACCGGTGCCGCCGTTGTTGCTGTCGCTGCCTCCTTGCCCGTTGAGCGTGTCGTCACCATCGCCGCCATTCAGCGTATCGTTGCCATTGCCGCCCAGGATGCTGTCATTTCCCGAACCGCCGGCCAACAAGTCGTTCTCCGACCCGCCATTGAGCGTGTCGTCACCCGTCGTCAGGCCCAGTAAATCATCGCCATAGACCGAATCGTTGCCGCTACCACCGAGCAGCAGGTCATTGCCATTGCCGCCTTGAATCGTGTCATTGCCACCGTCGCCGGAGATCGTGTCGTTGCCATCACCGCCGAGCAGCGAATCGCCGCTGATCCCGCCGAGGATCGAATCGTCGCCCGCGCCGCCATCGGCTGTGTCGTTGCCATCGCCGCCGTTGATCGTGTCGTTGCCGCTGCCGGTTCCCGCCGCGTCATCGCCAAAGATTTTGTCGTCCTGAGTGCCGCCATCGATCGAATCGTTGCCGGCTCCGCCTTCGAGCGAATCGTTGCCGGCCTGACCGAGCACCGTGTCGTCACCCGCTTCGCCGAGTCCGGTATCGTTACCCGCTCCGCCGAAGAGCGTGTCGTTGCCGTTGCCGCCGCGCATCGAATCGTTGTCGAGACCGCCGTTGAGAACATCGTCGCCATCGCCACCGGCCAGCGTGTCGTTGCCCGCACCGCCGTCGAGCGAATCATTCCCCGCGCCACCGGCGTTCGCGTCGCCGTTCAAGACATCGTTGCCGTCGTTGCCCAGCAGCGTGTCGTTGCCATCTTCGCCGTTGAGGTTGTCGTTGCCGTCGCCGCCGAGCACCGAATCGTTGCCGAGTCCGGCGTTGACCGTGTCCGCTCCATTGCCGCCGTTGATCGTGTCATCGCCGTCACCGCCGTTGATGCGGTCGTTGCCGTCGTTGCCGAACAAGGAGTCACCGGCCGCTCCGCCCGTGATCGTGTCGGTTCCGCTGCCGCCGTTGAGTGTGCTCGCCAGCGTCGCGCTGCCGATGATCGTGTCGTTGCCGTCGCCGCCGCTGGCTTGGATCGACGTGAGATTCGAGAACCGGCTGTCCACGCCGCTCAAATCGAGTGTGTTGTTCGAGTCGCTGCCGTAGACGATCAGCGTCTTGACTTGGTCGGGCGTGAGCGACGACGACAGAGAGCCGAGCGGTAAACCATTCGCAATCACCTGCACGCGATTGGTTGCAGAATTCACGCCGACCGAAACGTTGTCCGCCGACGTCATCGAGATGTTCAACTCGCCGGTCGCAGCGATAAAGAGCGCGAACGCCGAGGGGACCGAGCGGTCCTCCAGCGATTCAATAGCCGGGTCGAGCGAACTGCTCGCTTCCCGCATCATCGGCGAACCCGAAAACGCTGCCGAACCGTGCCCGCGACGAATTCGTCGCCGAGCCGAAACATTCTTGACCGACGGGACACACAAATTCCGCAACCACGATGAAACACGCATGGCACACTTTCCTCGCGAGAGTTGGCCGGGAATGGCCGAATGAATGGGAGGTCAAACGCTGTGGCCCGCGCTGTCCTGTTTGAGAACGATTGGTTCTCAAGCTGTTCGTTCCGAAAGCAATCGCGATTTGCCGGGTGGCTTGGCCCGCCTAACCCGTGTCAGTCCTCGGGACTGACCTGTGGCTCGTATTCATCCCATCGGGATCGTCGCTGGCGTGGATCGAACGCGGCACATGCTGGAAGCCGCGCGAGGCACTGTCAACGGGGCTTGCAACATCGTTGAAGAAAGTTGGGGAAGTTCGTCAACGCACGGAAGATGTCGAGTGCCGCTCGATTCTCACAAGCTCTCCGGGTTAAACACATCGGGCAAGTCGTCCGTGTCCCACAACAAACTGTTGCTGATCTTTTCCATCAGCGGCTGAGTGTTATCGAGTTCCAAGTCTGCGCCTTGATACAGCACCAGCAGCGTGAAGTCGGGAGCGGCCACAGCGCGGAGAAACGCACTGCCGATCAATTCGTGGCAGACGAAGTCGAGTTCACAGGACTCGGTCGGTTGATCGGCCAGGCGGACATCGCTGGGGTAGGCATCGATTTCCGAGTATTCCTCGCGGAAGGTATCGAGGATCGCATCGAGGACTCGTTTCGGATCGGGCCGGTCCATGATCAGCGTCAGCGACCAGAACGACGAGTCCGGACTCTGCACCGTCAGCGTGATTTCTTCCGGCGACGATTGCTCGTGCAGAATCCAATCGTCGGGGTATTCAAAGCGAATTCCGTGGCCTTCAAAGACGCGGTCCATGAGCATTCCGTGTGTCTTGATCCCTCGTGGGGGTTCGATTAAGGTCGGTCGCGTTGGGTTGGAATTGGATGGCGAACTCACATCAAACTCAAGGCCCTCGGTCCCGGAGATAAACGACAGGCAGTGATCCTGATCGTCGCGGCGACTCGGCAGGGCTTCTTTTGTTGGCTCATTGCGAAAGGGAGCAAAACATGGCTTCGACTCGTGCGGAAGAAGTGGCGGAATTGTTGTGGGAATTGAAGCGAGCCTCGAAGCTCGCCAAGTACAGCGTGATCGCGAAGCGCGCCGGCTTCAGCGCGGGTGCCAACGGCAAAGCGTTTGAGACGGCCATGAAGACCGTGCGTCGCGACTGGCCGCACCTGCAATGGTGGCGAGCGGTCAACGATACGCTGGTCGTGGATAAGGATTCCGATCAGGCCAAGAAGCTTGCCGAAGCTTTGGTGGATCTCAAGAACGGCAAAGACAACACGGTGACTCTGGCGGCTCCCGACGAACTGCTGATGGAATGGCCGGAACTTCCCGTCGCCGCCGTCCAAGCGGAACCCGTCGCCGTCGCTGCGAAGTAATCCGGTTGGTGGCAATTGACTGATGTAGGACGGGCACTCTTGCCCGTCCTTTTTCATTGGCGGCTCCATGAAATGAAGATCACAAAGCTCGAAACCTTTCTGGTGAACGGCGGCTTGCGAAACTACTTGTTCGTGCGGCTGACGACCGACACGGGACTGACCGGTCTCGGCGAGGCGACGTTGGAGTGGCAAGAAGCCACCGTGCAGACGCTGCTTCACGAATGGGTGGAAGATCGCATCCTCGGAGTCGATCCATTCGACATCGAAAAAGTGTTCGGGGATTTGATTCGGGATCAGTATCAGGGTGGCTCGACGGTGCTGACGGCGATCAGCGGCGTCGAGATTGCTTGCTGGGACTTGATCGGCAAAGCCTGCGGTCAGCCCGTCTATAAGCTGCTCGGCGGCCAAGCGCGCGAGAGACTGCCCGCTTACGCGAACGGTTGGTACGGCGGTGCTCGCACGCCGGCCGATTATGCGGCGAAGGCGCGCGAGGTGGTTGCTCGCGGTTATCGCGGGATGAAGTTCGATCCGTTCGGCACCGCGTGGAAAGAGATGACTCGCGAACAGATGTCCGAGGCGGAACAAATCGTCGCGGCGGTGCGTGAAGCGGTCGGCGAAGACATCGACTTGATGATCGAAGTACACGGCCGACTGTCGGTCGGCTGCGCCATCGAGATGGGTCGTCGTCTGATTCCGTATCGCCCCGCGTGGTACGAGGAGCCGGTCACGCCACACAGCCTCGACCTGCTGCGTGAGGTCAAACAAGCGCTGCCGTTCCCGATCGCGGCGGGGGAGCGGCTCTACATGCTGGAAGAGTTCGGCCGGCTCGCGTCGCTTCGAGCATGCGACGTCGTGCAGATGGATTTGGCTCACTGTGGAGGGTTGGGTATCGGCAAGAAGATCGCCGCGTTGTGCCAAGCGAACGATTTGCGAATCGCTCCGCATTGCTCGATTGGCCCGGTCGCGTTGTGTGCCGCGTTGCACTTCGGTTGGTCCACGCCTCAAGTCGCGGTCCAAGAGAACTTCGCCGAGTACGACGTGCCGTGGCGCAATGACCTGGTGTGCGGTTGGAATCCGATCCGTCACGGCGAATTCGTTCTGCGCGATCAACCCGGACTTGGCCTGGAACTCGACGAGCAGGTGTGTGCTCAGCATCCGTATCGCAAGAATTCGTTCCCGTCCTTGTGGGATGATCGTTGGGTGACGGAATTCACGAAGCGTGATTCCTAACGCAGCCTTCGGCGAGACCAAACCGTAGTTCGGACGCCTACGTCCGAACGAACTTCTGACCGGACGTAGGCGTCCGGTCTACAAACACGCGATGAAACATGCTCAAAGCCGTCCGACTCAATTCGACAACCTATCCGGTTGAGGAAGCCGAACGTGCTGAACTTGCGCGGGCCGGCGCGGAGTTGATTGCGATCGAAGGCCAAGAGCCGCACGAAATCCTCGCGGTGGCGGAAGACTGCGACGCGCTCTTGGTCGTGTCATCGCCTCTTCCGGGTTCGGTCATCGAACGACTGAGCCGCTGCCGTGTGATCGCTCGATTGGGAGCCGGCACGGACAAGATCGACGTGGCTGCGGCGACTCGGCGAGGGATTGTCGTCACCAACGTGCCCGACTTCTGCTTGAACGAACAAGCCGAGCACACGCTGGCGTTGCTGTTGGCGTTTGCTCGCCGTCTGCCGTTCATGATGGAGGCCATGCGGACTCACAACTGGTCTGCGCGGCATCATCCCGGAGTACACCGCGTCGCCGGACAGACGCTGGGGTTGATCGGATTCGGAGCCAGCGCTCAAGCGGTGGCTCAGCGAGCGGCTGCGTTTGGTCTGCGATTGCTGGCCTGGGTTCGCGACTCGGCCAAGTACCAGGCGATCGCGAAGCAATACGGGGCAGAACTTGTCCCACTCGACCGGCTGCTTTCGGAAAGCGACTTCGTGTCGATCCATTTGCCGCTGTGTGACGAGACAAGACATCTGCTGTCAACCGATCGGTTGGGACGATTGAAACCCACGGCCGTGCTGATCAACACGTCGCGCGGTGCGATCATCGACGAAGCCGCGCTGGTGCAACTGCTTCAGCAACGAAAGATTGCCGGAGCGGCGCTCGATGTGTTCGACGGGATCGACGTCTTCGCTCTGCCGGGAACGCCCGCTCGGCATCCGCTCTTGGAGTTGGAGAACGTCATGCTGACTCCGCATTGTGCCGGCAGTTCGGTGGAGTCGAGCCGCGAATCGAAAGTTCGCGGGGCACGGAATGCCGCTGATGTGCTACTCGGCATTCGGCCGCGACATGTCGTGAATGCCGATGTCGTGCCGCGAACCCCATTCGCGGTCGACCATTCGGCGAACGGCAACAGATAATTAACCCGAAGCGTGAGCGAGGGCGAGCGCTCCACGGAGTTCGGAATCCAGGATTTGTTGCGTCTCCTAGCGCTCGCCCTCGCTCACGCTTCGGGTTACTTAAGTCCCGCCGTTCGCGCATTAGCAACGCTCGTTGTGTCGCGGGGACGGCAGTATCATCGCAACCCGGTGGCTCGGCCGAGCCGTGTGTCTTCATGGGATTTGCTAAGACAGGTTGCTCGATGGTGGATGTTGCCGCATTGACGGTCGCTCAAGCTCGCTTGCAAGCGATTTATGATCCGCAACGGTTTCAAGCCGCCGCTCAGGAATGGACCGAGTTGCTGTCGGCGCACATGGCGAAAGTCATGGATCGGCAACCGCCGGTTCTCAACTGGGCGGAACCGGAGGCCAATATCGCCGAGGCCGAACGCTGGTTGGATCGCTCGGCTCCCAGATTCGGCGAGATCGTGCAGCAGATGCTGGATCGCGGGCACAATCTGCATCATCCGAGATACATCGGTCATCAGGTGCCGGCTCCGGTGCCGATCGCGGGACTGTTCGACGCGGTGGGAGCGGTCACCAACCAAGTGATGGCGATCTATGAAATGGGCCCGTGGGCCACGGCCGTCGAACGCGCGCTGGTCAATCGGCTGGGTGAGCAGGTCGGTTGGCAACGCGATTCGTTCGCTGGAGTGGTGACGCATGGCGGTTCGCTCGGCAACCTCACCGGATTACTGACCGCTCGCAACGTGACGCTGGGTGGTGCTTGGGAAGAGGGGCTGACGAATAATGCCGCGCGGGCGGTCATCGTTGTGCAGGCCGATGCTCATTACTCCGTCGCGCGAGCGGCAGGGATCATTGGCCTGGGGACGCAGAACGTCAGACGCGCGGCGCTCGATGAGCGTCGAAAGCTCGACCCGCAGAAGCTCGATGAGCAGTTGGCCGAGTTGATCTCGCAAGGCCATCGAGTTGTCGCCGTCTCGGCGTGTGCGTGTGCGACTCCGATCGGGGCCTTCGATCCGCTGCGCGACATCGCGGTCGTCTGTCGCAAGCACGGAGTCTGGATGCACGTGGATGCGGCTCACGGCGGAGCAGCGTTGATGAGCCGGCGGTATCGGCATCTGTTGGACGGCGTCGATCAGGCCGACAGCATCGTGTGGGACGCTCACAAGATGATGTTCATGCCGGCTCTGTGCGCGTTCGTGTTATACCGCGACAAGCGGCATCGCTTTGAAACGTTCCGCCAAGAGGCACCGTACTTGTTCGACCCGTCAGCTCCGGGCATGGCCGAGTACGACAGCGGGATGCTGACACTGGAATGCACGAAGCGCGCGGCGGCGTTCGGACTGTGGGGCACTTGGTCGCTCTTCGGTCCGACATTGTTTGAGGACTTGGTCGATGTGACGTTCGACCTGGGCCGCGTCTTTTACGAGAAGCTGCTGGCCGCCGAAGACTTCGTCCCGCTGCATGAACCGGAATGCAACATCGTCGCGTTTCGTCACGTCCCCGCCGCGATGAAGTCGGCTCCGCCAGAAATCCTCGGCGCGTTTCAGCGAGAACTGCGAAGGCGACTCATCGAATCGGGCAAGTTCTACATCGTGCAAACCAATCATGGCGGCGTCGGTGCGTTGCGCGTCACGATCATCAATCCGCTGACGACGGCGCATGATCTCGACGACTTGCTGGCAACGCTGCGTGAGATTGGAGTTGAGTTACTGCGGGGTGGTTGGACCGGTCCGAAGTGAATCAGCGAGGGGTCAGGTGTTCTGATTTCTGTTTTGGCGGTGCGAATTGACGTCCAACTTGGATTGCACGACTGACTGAAAAATGGTGTCGCGGGTGAATCGCGGGGCCAAAACAGAAATCAGAACACCTGACCCCGGCTCGACAAATTAAGGAGTGTCGCCACGAACGTTGTCAGCTCAGTCGAGACGAAGCCCACACTCTTCCGCCGGTTTTGGCCGGTGTTGAAGTGGCTGATGTTTGCGCTGGTCATCGCATTCGTCGGGCGACGTGCGTGGTTGCTGTGGCGTGAAGGGGATGTCGGATCGGTGACGATTCATTGGCCGTGGTTGCTGGCGGCGTTTGGTCTGTATGGGATTGGTTGGTTGCCGTCGGTTTTGTTTTGGCATCGGTTGATTCATCTCTGCGGTGGGACCACGGGCCGCTGGGATGTCGCGCATGCGTACTTCGCGGGGCATCTCGGCAAATACATTCCGGGCAAAGCGTCGGTGCTGTTGATTCGCGCGGGGATGCTGGCGGAGCGTGGCTGTCGACCGGGAGTGGCGGCGTTGACCTCGACGTATGAAACACTGACTTACATGGGAGTTGGCGTGGCAGTGGGTTTGGCGTTGGCTCCCGTGGTCTGGCGGCATCTGGTGGCTGACTTGCCGGCAGTGATTCGTCCGGTCTTTGAGCGGCCGTTGGTCTTCGGTGCCGCGGTGGTTGTGGTCTGCATTCTGTTGGTGCCAGCCGTCGCCAAAATTCTGGGGCTGATTGCGCGCCGATTGACTCCGCCAGTTGTCTCTGCCGACGACGTCGAAACACGTCTGGCCGTTCTAGAGATCGAGATCCGCGCGAGCTTCCTGCTTGGCTGGTGCTTTGTGTTCGTGACGACCTGGCTGATTCATGGACTGAGCTTGGGCTGTACGCTGCGGGCGGTCGGGGTCGAAGCGTCGCTGTCGGAATGGCTGACTTGGACGGGCGATATTTGGTCGGCGTCGTTCGTGGGATTCTTGGCGGTCTTCGCTCCCGGAGGCTTAGGGGTTCGCGAAGCGGCGTTGATCGAGTTGTTGAAATCGCAGCCGGGAATCAGTTCGTCGCAGGCCGTCGCGGCCTCGGTGCTGTTGCGGGGAACATGGATGGCGGCTGAAATCGTGTTGACGTTGGCGTTAGGCTGTGTCACGCGGCGCATCTCAAATCTGAAATCTCAAATCTGAAATTTGAAATCCCCATGTTGTCGATCATTGTGCCGGTGCTGAATGAGCGTGAGAGCTTGCCGCAGTTGCTGGCGGAGATTGTCCGGGTCGGAGAACGGCACGGCATTGAGCACGAAGTGATCTTCGTCGATGACGGCTCGCGCGACGGCAGTTGGGAGACGGTTCGCGAGTTGGCGTCGCAGAACGCGGCCGTGTCAGGCATTCGATTCCGGCGCAACTTTGGCAAGGCGGCGGCGCTCACGGCGGGGATGCGTGCGGCACGCGGCGATCTGGTCCTGATGATGGATGCCGACTTGCAGGACGATCCGGCAGAGATTCCCAACTTCATCGCCAAACTCAACGAGGGGTTTGATGTCGTCAACGGTTGGAAACAGAGGCGGCTCGATCCGTGGCACAAGGTGTATCCCAGCCGCGTCTTCAACTGGATGATCGGCCGGCTGACGGGTCTCAAGCTGCACGATCACAACTGCGGACTAAAACTGTTCCGCGCGGAGGTCTTTCGCGAGATCACAATTTATGGCGAGCTGCACCGGTTCATTCCGGTACTGGCTCACGCGCGGGGATTTCGCGTGACTGAGATTTCGGTGCATCATCGCGAGCGTCAGTTCGGTCAATCGAAGTACGGCGTGCGACGCTTTCTGCGCGGGTTCCTCGATCTGTTGACGGTGAAGTTTTTGACCGGCTTCGGTCAACGGCCGCAGCACATGCTCGGTGCGATCGGGTTGATGTTCCTCGGTCTCGGATTTCTGGGCTTGGGTTATCTCGCGGTGCTGTGGCTGCTGATGAACCTCCCGCCGTTGTGGGGTGGCACGCCGCTGATCGCCGTCTCGCCGATTGGACCGAGACCGCTGCTGGCCTATTCGGTCGCGGCGACGTTGCTGGGCGGGCAGAGCTTATCACTGGGACTGCTCGCTGAGTTGATCGTGTCGAACACGGTTCGCGAGCAGGACACATTCAGCATCGCAGAACAAGTTGGCCAGAGCCCAAAGTGAGCGGCGATCCGAGAAGGCCGTAGCCTGACTCTCCGAGTCGGGAATCTTGCGAGAAAGCTCCCGACTCGGAGAGTCAGGCTACGGTGAAAAGCCACTTCTCGGATCGCTTCTGAGTCGTTCGCAGGGAGCGATCGAATCGGTGGATTTCCTGGAGGCTCGCGGCCGATGGAAGTCGAAGCCTCTTTCAAGATCGAGCTGGTTCGCGCTGTCGGAGTTGTTGGCGTGATGCCTGTTTGACAAATACCATTCTCGGCCCCGTTCAAAATCCTGTTGATTGCTCTGTGACGATGCACCACTGGTTGCCGATTTCTGAAGCTGCCCAAGCCTGTCCTCGAGCTGCGCAGTCGTTGTTGAGCGACTGGTTGCCGGGCTGGTGTGGCAGCATTGTTTTGCATGGCGTGGCGGTTTGCTGTTTTGTCGCCACGGCGGAGTACGGGCCGCAGGTGTGGCCAGTGGCGCGGGGATCGAGTTCTGTCGAGTCAGCTCCGTCGATTGATGCGCGAGCGGGCGGATTGCTCGCGAAGTTCCAGGAGCAAACGCCGCCGATTTCGATCGAGACCATCGACGCGCCAGAGAACTCGGAGACAAATCAAGTTCAGCCAGACCCGCGCATCGTGATGGAGGTCACGCAGAGTTCATCGCAACTGGTCACGCGGGAGGAGATCGAGCAACGTGTCTCGGTCCTCGTGAGCCAACTGGCCGCCATCCCGACGAAGTCCGATGAACCGTCAAATGAGCCGGTCGTCGTTCGCGTTGATCCCGAAGCCATTCGCGATCAGGAGTTGTTGCGATCCATCAAGCCGCTGACCGTCGAGACGAATTCTCCGACGGATGCGCAGGCGGAGAACGGTTCATCCACCATCGAAGGGAACGCCGCCGAGAACTCTGCCGCATCGACTGCGTCTGCCGCATCGAACGGCGCGGAAGACAATCCGCTGCCGCAGCCGGTCGCGACCAATGCGGCTCCGCCCTATCCCGAAGAGGCTCGTGCGGCGGGCTTGCAGGGGAAGGTGACTCTGCGATTGCGGATTGGCGTCGATGGCCGGGTCGAGTCGCTCAAAGTATTGGCCTCGAGCGGAACACCGAGCTTGGATGAATCCGCTCTGGCCACGGTGAAGCAATGGCGTTTCGAGCCGGCTCGCCGCCTCGGTCGTCCGGTGGCGATGGATGTGAAGACCTCGGTCAAATTCGAGATTGAGGCGGAATGAGCGCCCTGGCCGATGCGGCAAGGATTCCTGGCCCGATCAGCCGGAACGCGCTAGCGTCCGGTTCGAACGAGACAAACCGGGGCTAGCGCCCTGCGGCTGATTGAGAAGACCGAACGCGAGACTTATCAGCCGTGATTGTGTGAAGCTGTTCCGGTCGGGAAAGCTCTTTGGCTGGCGATTCAGGCAGCCTCGTTGCCATCGGCGTTTCGGTGAGAATCAGACGAATCGCAAGACTCGGCACAACCGATGAAGTCTCACAGGCGGCGCGTTACGTCGCCGACCGACAACTTAACCTGCAAACGGACTCAGGGAAGGGAGTGAGAATCTCCCGCTGTCCCGCAACTGTAAGGGGGACGAACGCCGCATACGCCACTGGTTGGCCGGCGGAGCAAAACGCACGAGCAGGAAGCTCACCTCAAGCACCGAGGGATGTGCGTTTTGCCCCGCCGACCGCCGGGAAGGCGCGGCGTTTGAACGAACCCGAGCCAGGATATCTGATCCGCTTGCGTCACCAACTTCACATCCTCGAGGAAAGGGATGAGACATGGACGCTCGCATGCTGCGCGCGGTGAGATTCACCGCGCCATTTTTCGCCTTACCGATTCTCGCCGGGACCGTCTTTGGCCCGGCCCGGCTTCAGGCTCAAGAGGCCGACTCGGTTCCGCTGCCCACTCAGGCTCAAGGACAGCCGGAGGTCGACGAACTTCCGTCGCTCCCCGAAACGCGAGTCCTCGCGAAGCCGACGCCCGGTCCGTTTCCGCGCGAACCGCTTCCAAATGATGCTGTGATTACCGCGACCCGCACCGAAACGCTCCGTTCGGAAGTCGGGAGCGCAATCTCGGTGATTACCGAAGAGCAAATCCGCAACAGCGGTCAAACCACGTTGCTGGGAGTGCTCCGAAACGCCGGCGTCCCTTCGATCGACTTCGCGCAGAACGGCGGACCCGGTTCGCAGACGACCGGCTTTATTCGTGGTGCGAACTCGGCGCACACGAAGGTCATGTTGGACGGCGTCCCGCTGAATGACCCGTCTTCGCCGACGCGCACCTTCGACTTCGGCACCTTCTCGCTCGACAACGTTGAACGGGTGGAAATCATTCGCGGACCACAGAGCACGTTGTTCGGCTCGGACGCGATCGGCGGCGTGGTCAACATCATCACGAAGCGCGGTAAGGGGCCGGCTCAGGCTCGATTCACGTCGATGGGGGGCACGTTCGGCACCTGGCAAGAAGGTGGGAGCATCAGCGGCGGCACGGATCAGTATTACTACTCGTTGTCCGGATCGTTCTTTCAGAACGATGGCTTCTCGGCGGCAGATAAACGCTTCGGCAACACCGAGCGGGATGGTTTCCGCAACGGCAACCTGGGCTTTCGAGGCGGCTACATCTTCAACGAGTACGTCGATTTTGACGTGATCTACCGCTACCAGAAATCGCGCATCGACATCGACGACAATTTTAATCCTGTTCCCGGAGGACCGGGGGGATCAACGGGATTTCAAGTGGCCGACAGCAACCGCATCAATCGGCTCGAAGCGAACACCGTCCGGCCGCAGGTTCGCGTGCTGCTCTTCGACGGGATGTTGGAGCAGAAGGCTGGGTTCAGCTACATCAAATACAACCGCGACTCACCCGGAGGCTTTACTCCCTTCTTCGACGGCGAGACTCGCAAGTTCGATTATCAGGCGAATGCCAATCTGTTCGATTTGGAACAGTTCAAGAACCTCGCCACGTTCGGCACGGAGTATCTCGACGAACGATCGAGTTCGGTGTCGGTGCCCAATGCGTCCCAGACGGCAAGCAGCGTTTACGTGCAGGACCAGTTCGCACTGTGGGACCGCTGGTTCACGACGGTCGGAGCACGTCAGGACGCCTACAGCCTCGCGGGAGTCGCCAACACGTATCGTGTGACGACAAGGTATCAACTCCAGGAAACCAACACGGCGTTTCACGGCACGATCGGCACCGGCTTCCGAGCACCGTCGCTCGCCGAGTACTTCGGCTTCGGCGGCAATCCCGGACTGCGGCCGGAATCCAGCAAAGGCTGGGATGTCGGCATCGAGCAAGCCTTGGACGCCAATCGGAATCTGGTGGTCGATGCGACTTACTTTCGCAACGACTTCAGCAACCTGATCAATTTCGCTCCCGCTCCCGGATTTCCCTTCGGTCGAAACCAGAACGTGGACCTCGCGCTGACGACCGGTGTGGAATTGACGGCTCTCTGGCAGATCTTCGATGACACTTCGCTGAGCGCGACGTACACACACACCGATGCGTTCGATCGCACGACGAACCTGCGGCTGTTGCGGCGTCCCCCCAACAAGTTCGCGATCGGGGTGAGCCAGTACTTGCTGGACCAGAAAGCGAATGTCAGCGTCAACGTTCGCTGGGTCGATTTTCGCGAAGATTTCGGGCCGTACTTCGACCCCGTCACCTTTGATCCGATCCGCACGCGAGTCAGCAGCTACGCGGTCGCGAACTTGCAGGCGTATTACGACTGGAAGCCAGCGGTCCGGCTCTTCGGCCGCATCGACAATGCGTTCGACAGGAACTACGAGGAAATCTACGGCTTCGCCACGCCACGCTTCTCGGTCTACGCCGGCGTGACGATTCTGCTCGGTGGCAACGATGGTCTGTGAGGGAGAGTTTCGAGGGGCGCACGACGCGTTTTGTGCGCGAGCCGGGGTCAGGTGTTCTGATTTCTGTTTGGCCGTGGAATTGCCGTCGATGGTCGTTGCCTGACAGTCTTCCAATCCACACTTGGTTCCGTTTGCGACGCCAAAACAGAAATCAGAACACCTGACCCCTCGTCTGACGCGCGGGCGGCTCGTCGAAAGTGCCTGCGGGGCATCCCGATGGCCAGACTGGACCACTCGATCTCGCGATGAGTACGACTCACCACCGGAATTGGCGGTGCGCGGCCAAGTTGCTTGGCCCATTCGATCGGCCTAGCATGACGCAGTTCCGCGAGAATCTGGTCGAACATTCCAACATCGCGGCCGAGATTCACGTCTGGGGTGAACCTGACTTCTGCGCCCTTCCTATTCGGGGATGATTGTGTCGGATTCCGAAAACGTTCCCACGTCGCTCCCCACGCCCGAGGTTGCCCTCCCGGCGAATGCTCAGTCACCAATCGAGCCAGTCCCTCCGACCGAGGGGCTGCCGGATTGGGAACCGCTCACACCGGAGTTGGTCGAAGATGAGGCGATCCGCGGCGACTTCATGTTGCGCTGGGCGGCGGTGTTGTTGGCGCTGTTGATCGGCTGCCGGCAGATCGTCGAGACGACGACGTTGGTGCATGTGAAGACCGGACAATATCTGGCGGCTCACGGGCTTTGGCCTCCTGCGCACGATGTCTTCTCGGCGACGGCGAGCGAGCATCGCTGGGTCAACCTCTCGTGGTTGTGGGATTTGATCGCCAGTGGGTTGTTCGCGATCGGTCAAGGGACGGGATTATCGCTCGGCACCGCGCTGCTCGTGGCGCTGACATGGTGGCTGCTGGGAAAGACCAGCCGAGCGAGTGTCTCGAATTGGTGGGGTTCGATTCTGGGAGTGTTGACTCTGTTGGCGAGTCATCCTCGGTTCTCTGGTCAGCCTGAGACCGTGACGCTGCTCGGATTGGCGGCGACGTTGTGGTGCTGCCACGCCTGGCGATCGTCGCTGGAGACGGCGACCAGCACGAGCGTCATCGCTCTGTCCAGCCGGCCGGTGTCGCTGTGGTGGTTGGTGCCCGGCTTCGCGTTGTGGAGCAATCTCGACCCGCGCATGTTTCTCGGCCTGCTGTTGTTGTTGCTGTGGGGAACTGGGGAACTGCTTGGCAAACTGTTGGGACGCGCCGCGTTGTCCGACGCGCAGCGGAAACACTTCTGGATGGTGTTGGGGACGTCCGTCGTGGCGAGCGTTTTTAATCCGTTCGGAGGTCATTCGCTGTGGTCACCGGTCGTGTTGTATGGGACGGAATACCCAGCCTGGCGAGCGTACGTGGCGACGGCATCGGGTTGGGAAAGCACCAGCGTTTTGTCGCTGTGGAATTCGAGCCTGTGGATCTCCGGACTGGGGCGGCTGCCCTTGATTGCCGGCCTGCTGGTGGTGCTGTCCGCGTTGGTTTCGCTGACGTTGAATGCTCGGCGATCGAATCTCGGCGATTGGCTGGCATTGGCTGGGTTCGCGGCATTGGCGAGCATCGCCTCGCATGAACTGGCGGCGGCGAGCATCGTGGCGTGCGTAGTCGGAACGCTGAACGCTCAGCAGTGGTATCAGGCGAAGTTTCGGCAGACGTACTCGATCGCACCCAGCGAGTTGCTGTTCACGCGCGGCGGTCGCGCGGTCACGGTGCTGGCCTTCTTCGCGCTGGCGGTGATTTCGGTGAATCAAATGCTCTTCGGCGTGGATGGGAAGCGCGTCGGGTTGGGCCTGTCGAATCGTCTGCAAGCCTTGATCGAGGCATATCGCTCGGCGTCCGAGAACTCGTTTGACGACCGCCCGTTCAACTTCGTGCCCCAGCAAGGGGATGTTCTGTTGTGGGTCGATCAGAAGCCGTTCATGGACAGTCGTCTGACGGTGTTCTCTGGTCGCGGCACGGAAGACTTGCTGACGCTGCACGATCAAGCGCGCCGCGCGTTGGCCGGTTTGCCGGCCCATGACGTCCCTGCCGCCGAGATTCCGGATCAGCCTCAGCCGGACGATTTCAATGCGATTTGGCGGCCGGTCTTCGACCGTTTTCAGATCACCCATGCGCTGCCACGTTTGGTGAGTGCGCGGCCGATCGCGTATTTCCGAATGCTGTTGTCGCCGGGCTGGCGTCTCACGCATCTGGGCGCGAACTGCGCGGTGCTCTATCGCGACGATGCTCCTTCGCCGGAACTCAACAAGTATCTCGAGCAGCATCGTCTGAATTACGTGACCTCGGCATTTCAAACCGATTCGCCGGCCGTGCTTCGCACAGACTGGCCGCGCGCGAGCACCTCGCTGCAAAAATACCTGGGATCGTCCGAGGTTCGCGTCTCCAACAAAGTGCTCGAAGCGGAAAACTTGTTGATGCACTTGCACGGAATGGTCAGCGGACAGATTGTGATCGAACAGCCGTCCGCCTTCGCGATGGCGTTTCTGGCCATTCGCAAAGCGAACGAGGCGCTGGCGGAATCGGCCGATCACGCGGCCGCCTATCAAGTCTTGGGCGATGTGTACTCCTACTTGTCGACCATGGAGACGGGCATCGTGCAATCCGGAGGCGGCTCGTTTTCCAACCAATTGCGGTTCCAGCAAGCGTTGGGGGCGTATCACCAAGCGGTGCTGTTAGAACCCAACTCGCTGGGCCTGCACGGCCGGCTGCTCGATTTGTTGCAGCGGCACAACCGCACGGACTTGGTGCTCCGCGAGTTGCAGGCGATCGACCGTCTCAGCCTGAAGACTCCGTCCGATGACGCCGACGCCGAGGAGTCGCAGGTGCGGCGATTCCAGTTGCAAGAACAATGTGAGAGTCGACTCGACGCGCTGCGCGAGGAACTCGACAAGGTACCGGACGGTGGACCAAACGTGATTGAAGTTGCCCAGCAAGTGTACGCCGCGGGGTTTGTGCTGGAGGCGCTCAAGGTTTTGGATCGCGATCTGTTCGCGGTTCAAGGTTCGGTCGAAGGGCAGGCACTCCAAGGCTTGTTGCGGTATGAGTCCGGAGAGATTGAAGTGGCTCACAACCAGTTCGCGTATGAACTCGGAGCCAGCACGGGCGGGTGGCGCGTCCCGGCTGCGTGGACACGGCTGGCTCATGGTGAATACGACCCAGCCATCAAGCTGTGGAATGAGCAAATGGACTTGAGTCAGAACTCGTCGTTGATGTCTGTTCTGACGACTTTGCCTCTGGTGCAATCACCTTTCCAGAATCTGGGACAACCCAACGTCTGGCCGACGCAGCATGGAGTGACCTTCGCCCAAGCTCAATTTCGTTTGGTGAACGAGTCGGCGACCCTTCTGTGGTACACCGCGATGTGCCAGTTGGAATCGGGTCAGCCGAAATTGGCCGGGAAGACGCTCAGCGGATTGCTCGAAAACTATCCGGATACGGCGCTGCGTCCGCTGTGTCGCTTTTACCTGTTCGTCATCACGGACGAGTTGATCGATCTCGAACCCCCTGCGGAATGGATTCCGATCGACGGCGAGACCTTCATGCCAGATGCGACTGCCGACACGGAAAAAAAATAACCCCGGCCACAAGGACCGGGGCTATTCGTCGTAGCCTGACTCTCCGAGTCGGGCATTTTCTTGCATGATGCCCGACTCGGAGAGTCAGGCTACGGATTTCTCGGACAGCCGCTTAGTTCAGAATCTTCTTGGTGTCTTCGATGATGGCCTTGGCGCTGGCGGTCTTGTACTCGCCTTTGGCGAAGGCGTGACTGGCCTTCACGTCTCCTTCGACCCACATCGTGACGGTCAGGTTGGCCTTCTCGGCGATCTTGTAGCCATCCGGTCCGGCAACGCCGTCGAAGACCGTCAGCGGGACGTTCTTCAAGCCTTGCTTCTTGGCGATTTCCTTCAGCGTGGCTTCGTCCTTGTCCGGATCGTTCGTGAGCAGTGTGACGAATGCGGCCATCTTCTTCTCTTCGTTCTTGCCGACCAAATCATCAATCTGCTTGACGAGCGCGACGACTTCCGGGGTCATCTCGCGAGCGAAGATGTTGACCACCGGGCGATCACCGAACTTGCAGCGATAGCACAGCGTCTTGCCTTCGCTGGGACCGGTGATGTCCCGGACGTTGTACGCGGGAATGTCATCGCCTGGTTGCAGACCGGACTTCAGTTCGGCCGCGATCAACGCACCGGCGAACATTGCGCTCGCCACAAAGGCCACAGACAGAATTCGACGCATGGAACACTCCTTGGGTTGAGAAACGGAACCTGGGATAGACGATCGTTTCGTAGCCTGACCCCGGACAAATGCTGCTATGCACCCACTCGGAGAGTCAGGCTACGGCAGCTTACTCGCTGGGCGTTGCCGGACGCGACGCTCCGGCCTTGGTCTTCTCGAACAGGACGATGTGTTGCCACGGCAGGACGCCGATGGTCTTCGACCACTTTAAGCCGAACTCCGGCTGCGAGATTTCCTTCTTGACCTGCGCCTCGGTCATCTTGTGGACCAGCTTGATCGGGACGTCCGGGTCTTCTTTGCGGTATTCGACAAACGCCACTCGGCCGCCGGTCTTCAGCGACTTCGAGATGTCCAACATCATCTCGTAGGGGAACTCCAACTCATGGTAGACATCAACCATGATGGCGAGGTCCACCGACTCCGGTTTGAGCGCGGTCGACTTCTGAGTTCCTTTGACCGGCTCGACGTTGGTGATCTTCAGCTTCTTGGTTCTCTCGCGCAGTCGGTCGAGCATCTCTTGTTGCACATCGACCGCCAGCACCTTTCCGTCGGGCAGAATCCGTTCGGCCATCAGCAGACTAATGACGCCGCTCCCCGCGCCGATGTCGGCCACAATCATGCCGGGCTTCAGATCCAGTGACCTGACCAGCAGCGAAAGTTTTTCTTCCCGTTCACGCTCCGTCCGTTCGAGCCACTCGGCCCCCTGGCCGCCGGGGCCGAAGCCCATCACATGCGCGATCTCGCGCTCCATGTAAAACTTGCCGATGCCGTTGGGGTCGTGATCCTTCCGGATCTCGTAACGCAATTCGCCCGGCTGGGCTGGCTCTTCGGCCCGCAGAAACATTGGCATCCACAACAGTGCGATCAGCAATCCGAGCTGTCGAAAGGGCATCGCGGAACTCCTCGATTTTAGATTCAACACCCGACCCCTGTTTGATCTCTACTTCGCTTGAATGACCGCCAGCAGGGCTTCGCGGTTTTCGCGCCAAGCGGTCGGGCCGCTGGCATCCGTGGGAACTTCAAGCGTGATGGTCGGCAGTTTGCGATCGACGCCGGCCCATGAACCGAAGCTGCCTGGGGTCGGATAACCGATCGACTTCAGTACGCCGTATTGGTTGTGGAAGCTCATGGTCTCCGCAAGCCGCTCGGCCGGGCCGTCGAAGTTGTTGCCGTGCTTGCCGCGCGCGATCGCGTGCAGCGTGATGATCCGGTCGGGTTTCCAGTCGTCGATTAGTTGGATCAGCAACTGCGCCTCCGGTTCCGAAGCGGGTTCTTCACCGCCGAAGTAGCGTCCCTTCTTACCGACCGCAAAGTTCTTCGCGGGGAAGTTGCGATTCAAGTCGATCTCACGCGCGTTGGTCCGCGTGCCGCGAGCGAGTCCATCCGGATTCGCGACCGGCATGA